>JALYTQ010000226.1 GCA_030854195.1 Chloroflexota bacterium | reverse complement strand
GATGGACGCAAGGCCCATCCCTACTGAAGAGTTATTCTGCAACGGTTATTGCTGGCCGTACACATGCATGTAACGGTCGTGCAGCTTCGCGACATCGGCAGGCGCGATTTCGTCGGGTTGGCCGAGCTGTAAAGCGCGCCACACAGTGCAGGCCACATCCTCGACCATCACCGCCGCCTTGACCGCATTCTGAGCCGTGGAGCCGATGGTGAAGACGCCGTGATTTTTCAAGAGCACCGCTGGCGATGTGCCGATATGCTCGACTACCTGCTTGCCGATCTCCTCACCCCCGATTAACGCAAAACCGGCGCAGGGGATCGGGCCGCCGAATTCATCGGCCATCGCCGTGAGATAAACGGGTATCGGTCTGCCAAGCGCGGCAAAGGCGGTTGCATAGGAGGAGTGGGTGTGAACCACGCCGTTGACATCGGGTCGGTGCCGATAGATATACAGGTGGCTGGCTGTATCGGAAGAAGGTTTCAGGCTGCCTTCTACGATATCGCCGTCCAGGTTCAGCACGACGTGATCCTCCGGGCGCAGGTCAGCGTAGAGCACGCCGCTGGGCTTGATGACTACCAGATTCGTCTCGGGATCGCGGGCGCTGACGTTGCCTCCTGTCCAGACCACCAGGCCGTTCCTGGGCAGCTCCAGGTGCAGTTTCCACACCTGTTCTTTCAATCGCTCAAGCATAGCATACCTCCTCTAATACATGTCCTGGCGGACATACGGGCTTATAAATCGCGCCCCTATCCTTTAAGATGTTTGAGCCGTTTCATCACATCGTTGTCGCCGCGCCCGAAGTAATCGTGCAAGGTGACGTACTCGCGATACAGCTGGTCGTAGATCTCCTTGTTCTGAGGAATGGGAACAAAGGCTTCTTCGCGCAGGCGGGCCATATGCCGGGCAGCTTCAAATATCGAGTCGTAGCCACCCGCTTCCTTGCCAGCCGCCACCGCGCCATGCATGGCGGAGCCGAACGCGCCGCCCTGGCTTGTTCCGGTCAGACGTAGGGGCCGACCGGTCACATCAGAGTAGATCTGCACCAGCAGCTTGTTATTCTCCGGCAGGCCGCCAGCGACCACAACCTCCCTGACCGGTATGCCATTGGCTTCGAGATCGTCGATAATAATGCGCGTCCCATAGGCGGTCGATTCGATCAGCGCCCGGTAGATCTCCTCGGGCCGCGTTGCTAACGTCATGCCGAGCAAGACGCCGCTGAGATCGGCATCTACGAGGATCGTGCGGTTGCCGTTCCACCAGTCAAGGGCCAATAGTCCGCTCTCGCCGGGTTTTGAGCGCGCCGCCTTTTCTTCGAGCAGCTGGTGAATATTCAGGCCACGCGCCTCGGCCTCACTCGCGTATGCAGCGGGCACGCATTGCTTCACAAACCAGGCGAAGCTATCACCCACGCACGACTGTCCAGCTTCATAGCCTGAGAAGCCTGGGATAATACCGTCCTGCACAACGCCACAGATGCCCGGCACATTGCGCTCCTCCGCGCCCAGGACCATGTGGCAGTTGGAGGTACCCATGATAATGACCATGCGCCCCGGCTCAAGCACGGTCGCGGCTGGAACGGCGACGTGCGCGTCTACATTCGCCACCGCTACGGGCGTACCGGCGTTCAGACCAGTCCAGCGCGCCGCCTCCTCGGTCAGTCCGCCCGCTTTCTTTCCTAGCTGAGAGAGCGTGCGCGACATCTTTTCGTCGACAATATGCTCCATGCGCGGGTCCAGCGCCTTGAAAAACTCGTTGGGAGGAAAGCCTTCGTGCTTGGACCAGATGGCCTTGTAGCCTGCCGTGCATTCGTTGCGCGTCTCTACGCCCGTCAGCTGCCACACGGCCCAGTCCGCCGCCTCGATCAGGCGTCCAGCGGCGGCATAGACCTCCGGTGCTTCGTCCAGTATCTGCCAGGCCTTGGGAAAGAACCATTCGGAGCTGATCTTGCCGCCGTAGCGCTCCAGGAAGGTATAGCCCTGCTCTTCGGCGATCTGATTCAGCTTGTTCGCTTCGGGTTGCGCGGCGTGATGCTTCCACAACTTCACCCAGGCATGTGGATTATCGCGCCATTCGGGCAAGAAGCAGAGCGGCGTCCCATCAGCCGTGGTTGGGAGCATGGTGCAGGCGGTGAAGTCGATGCCGATGCCGATCACGTCGTCTGCATGCACGCCGCTCTCGGCCAATACCGCCGGAATGGCGTGTTTGTACACTTCTAAATAATCGTTGGGGTCTTGCAGCGCCCAGTCGTGGTCGAGGGTAATGGTAGTACCGGGGAGCGTCCTGTCGATAACGCCATGCGCGTACTGATGGACGCTGCTCGCCAGTTCGCGCCCGCTCGTGACATCCACGAGCACTGCGCGACCCGACTCTGTGCCGAAATCAACGCCGATGGCATACTTTGAGGGAAGGGCCATAAACGACTTCCTCCTTAAACTTCTGCGTAGGGAGAAACCGCTAAAATACCAGTGTAAGCAGCGCTTCTATAGGCTATGAAAAATAAGCTGACAGCGGCTTATCCCGCCTGATCTTCGCAATCGTACGGTAGGGTTTTATTTACAACGTTGTAAAAAGTGTACCATGCTGAACTTCTCTTTGTCAATGAAACTACTTTTCCTGGGCCACCCTGGCCTGTCGATCAATCTCAGCATGTATCTCTTCGATACTTATGCCCAGTTGCTGCATGGTCGTGAGCAAGTAAGAGACGCTCTGTGCTAACTTCTCTTTGCGCTCCTCCAGCGACTTGAAGGGCGGATGAGAGGCCACGGAAACATTGCGGCGCGTCGAGGTAATTACCCAGCCTTCGCGTTCCAGTTCGTTGTATGCCCGTACAACCGTATTTGGTGAGACGCCTAGATCGCGCGCAAGCTGACGCACTGAAGGCAAGCGATCGCCCGGTAATAATTGTACTGAGGCAATCAGCGCAATGATCTGCAAACGCATCTGCTCATAAGGAGGCACCGGACTGTCATGATTGAGCAGCAAAAGGGGAGAGTTCATGGCGTCACCAGCTTGCTCCACGCCCAGCCCGTAAGCCTGCCGCCAAGACGCCCTTTGTCCCTGGTCCGCCACATAACAGGAAGCAAGCCCCCTAGCCAGAGGAGCGTTATGAGAAGCTGGAGCGCCATGCACACATAGGAGACGAGCAACCATTGGTAAAGCAAGAACCATTGGGCAATAAGCAGACCACCTATGCCTATGAGCATGCGCACATGGATATCGTTAATCACCAGTGCGCGAAGGAGATCATCGGCATGCTGAGCGACCGTTGGATTAGATGTTACGACGAGACGCGGCAGGGTAGCTATGTACGAGAGAAAGCTTTCCCCTACGATGTATATTCCACCTATAACCGCGGTACCTTGCCATGCATTACTCAACAGAGATGGCTGCACTCCAAGAAGCGATGGCAGGATCAGCAGCAAGACAATTTCCAGGAGCATTGCGCATCCAGGCAACCAGCGCAAAAGCTGCGAGCGATAGTCGGAGAGACGCCTCTGCCGGAGATCGGCGTAGGTTACGCGACGACGGACCTCTCGCCTGGCATACCAGAAACCAACGACATACCCGAAACTGTCCCCCAAAAGGCTGCCCACGATAAACACTATCCACAGCTTGAATAAAAGGGAGACATTGTTGAGAAACGCGCCCTTGCTCAAAATCATCCAGAACACATACGCCAGAGCGTAAAGAACCATAGTGATGCCTGTCGCGATTCTTTGTGGCCACTGGATCAACTCCCAGGAGGTAATAACATCTTTGAGCACAGTAGGTGCTTCATCCTCGTGCTCAATAACGCGCCAGAGAAGGAGACGCTTTCTCCAGCGGGTACCATATTCTCTATAAAATGGTAGCCCTCCCTTTTCAACCTCTTCTGGCAGGTTAGAAGCATGAAGGTTGGAGAGAATGTAAAAGCTTCCGAGCAGAAAAAAGTATATCACAATAGAAAGAGTGGCGAATGTCTGCATGATACGCCTCCTCACGCGAAATGAATAGTACGCATGCATTTTTGTTACATCTGAAAGGTTGCGCACTAACCAGACTGACAAGACCAATTTCTTCGCGTTATCTGTATTAGCTACATGATACAGTTTATAGGCTATCTGTGTCAAGGGTTTAATACAGATTGCTATCTTTTGAGGCTTGGCGGAACAGCGTCGCGTCTGGTATGATAGAAACGGGTTTTGAGGCTATCGCGGACGCCATTATGGCGTTTCACAAAATAAGCGCCATTTTTCCGTAAGGACTCGATTTATCGCGGAGAAGGACAGGATCAGGCGTGGCTGCCACACTGAAAGACGTAGCGCAAAGGGCGGGTGTCTCGATTAAGACGGTCTCCAATGTCGTGCATGGCTATGTGCATGTCACGGAGGAGGTACGTGAGCGCGTACAGGCGGTTCTGGAGGAATTGAACTACCAGCCCAATCTGCCCGCGCGCTACCTGCGCACCGGACGCGCGGGCATACTGGCCTTTGCCGTTCCCGATCTCGGTAATCCCTACTTTTCGGATATGAGCAATACGATCATTGCCGCCGCCGCTGCCCACTCCTACACTGTATTGATCGATTCCACTCAAGGCGAGTATACCAATGAAATGCTGATTGTGGATGGTTTGCAGCCACACCTCATCGACGGTGTTATTCTGAGTCCGCTTACTCTCAAGGCAAAAGATCTGCAAGCGCGCAAAAGAAAGACTCCTCTCGTGCTGCTGGGTGAACACCTGCTCGATGTGGATGTGCCGTACGATCGCGTGGCTATTGACAATGTGGAAGCGGCGCGCCTGGCTACGAAGCATCTCCTGGACCAGGGCCGCCGCCGCATTGCGACTATCGGCAACCAGGCACCCGTGTCGGTCATAGGCGGAGCAGGCGGCCAGCGCCGTCTCCGTGGCTACACGAAAGCACTGGCCGAGGCTGGTCTGCCCCTGGACCCACAACTCGTCTTTCAGATTTCATCCTACAGCCGGGCCGAGGGCGCGTTGGCAATGCGATGCCTGTTGGCCCTGGATTCTCCCCCCGACGGCGTATTCTGCTTCAACGACCTCTTAGCGCTGGGAGCGATGCGCGCCCTGCATGAAGCGGGATATCGCGTTCCCGAGGATGTAGCTGTGATTGGTTTCGACGATATCGAAGAGGCGCGCTTCGCCACACCCTCTCTTACCACTATCGCTCCAGATAAAGAGAAGATTGGCGAGCTGGCTGTGGCGTTCCTGCTCAGACGCATCGATGGCACGCGCGCCGGTGCCGCCGAGCGGGTTGAGGTGCCGTTCCACCTCATTGCGCGGGAAAGCACCGGAGCAAAGTTGAAAACGGACTTAAGATTTTATTGCTGACTTGTATATTTAAACGGTGTGCTTTATCATAAGGGCAGAGGTGCTTCTCTATTATAACTGCTTCTACCTCTACTATAGAAACATTACGCTTAATAAGGAGCCGAGTTCATGAAGCGGCGTGCCCTGTTCATCGATCGCGATGGAACGCTGGTGCATAGGGTCCATTATCCCTCGCGCGCTGAACAATTACGCTTGTATACTGCTATGGGGCCGGTGGTGCGACCACTGGCGACTGCTACTGGTGGGGCGGCAACCTGGAGGGCGCGCAACAGGCACCCGTACGCCTGAACGTGGCCAATCGTCTGGTCTACTCAGCCCATGACTATCCAGCCTCCGTCTACCAGCAGCCATGGTTTAACGCCCCGAGCTATCCAGCCAACCTGCCGGGCGTGTGGGATACGCATTGGGGCTATCTCATTAAGAATAATATCGCGCCCGTGTGGCTGGGCGAGTTCGGCAGCGAGCTGCAGACGACCTCCGACCAGCAATGGCTCGCGACGTTGACGAAATACCTGGGAACTGGAGTAAAGGGTATCAACTGGACCTTCTGGTGCTGGAATCCCGACTCCGGTGATACGGGTGGCATTCTGAACGATGACTGGAACACCGTCAATACAAGCAAACAGGCATATCTGACGCCGATCGAATTTCCGCTCGATGGCGGATCTGCGGGCGGCGGCACACCTCCACCAGCAACTCCACTGCCGACCAACACGCCGCCACCAACCAATACGCCACAACCTGTAGCAGGAGTGGCGCTACAGATCAACTACGTGCCCGGCGATGTTGGCAGTAACGGCGGAAACATTATCCGCCCACATATCCAGGTGGTCAATACGGGTTCGGTCAGCGTCAACTTAAGCTCCATCACGGTCAGGTACTGGTACACGATCGATAGCAATCAGGCGCAGACGTTCACTTGCGATTACGCTACTCTTGGCTGCACTAATGTTACCGGCAAGTTCGTCGTGGTCTCGCCGACGCGGCCCGACGCAGACTACTACCTGGAGATCGGCTTCACCTCGGGCGCGGGGAGCCTCGCCCCTGGCAAGAACAGCGGCGATCTGCAGGACCGCTTCAACAAAAACGATTGGTCGAACTATAACCAGGCCAACGATTATTCTCATAACAGCAGCCTGAATACGTACACGCCCTGGTCAAAGGTCACTGCGTACTATCAAGGTCAACTCATCTGGGGCACCGAGCCATAACTACTCCAGTCCGTGTAGAGCCCAGCTTGCCTGGACTTTACACGGACTGATTACTACGCAGCCACAGGAGGCACCATCTCTTCCTCCTCCGCCTCCGCGATGGGACGTTTGAGGACGAACAGCGCGGCGGTCGTGACCAGGGTACCAATAACAATGGCGAGCAGGTACTGTGGTAGGTTCGTGACCACATTCGGGATGGGCAGGACGAAGATGCCACCGTGTGGAACGCGCAACTGACAGTTGAAGAGCATAGATGCTCCTCCCGCCGCTGCCGAGCCGATGATACAGGCAGGAATCACACGGAACGGATCTTCTGCCGCGTATGGAATAGCGCCCTCGGTAATAAAGGCCAGTCCGAGCACCCAGACAGACTTGCCCGCTTCCCGCTCATCAGCCGTAAAGCGGTTCTTGAACAGGAGGGTTCCCAGCGCCAATGCCAACGGCGGTGTCATACCTGCCGCCATCACCGCAGCCATAGGAGTGTAGATCTTGTCAGCCAGCAGTCCGACTGCAACCGCGTAGGCCGCCTTGTTGAACGGACCACCCATATCAATGGCCATCATTCCACCCATGACCAGACCCAGTATCACAGCGTTGCCTGTCCGCATCCCACTCAGCCAGTTTGTCAATTCCTGGTTGAGCCAGTGGACGGGCGGGCCGATCACGAAGATCATCACCAGGCCAACGATGAATACTCCCAGCACCGGCAGGATCAGCACCGGCATGAGACCAACCAGGTTGCGAGGGAGCTTGATTACCTTGTTGAGCCAGTAGACCGTGTAGCCAGCCAGGAAGCCAGCCGCAATGCCGCCCAGGAAGCCCGCGCCAATAAGCGTCGTCGACAGGAGGCCGCCGACCATACCTGGAGCCAGGCCGGGACGATCAGCAATGGAGTAGGCGATGAAGCCTGCCAGTATGGGTACGAAGAGCACAAACGCGGCATTGGCTCCGGTCTGGAAGAGCGCCCACCCGATTCCGCTAGTTGCTTTGTCCACATCGAGACCGCCGAAGGCAAAGCCCAGCGCGATCATGATGCCGCCCGACACTACGAACGGAATCATATACGAGATGCCTGTCAGGAGATGCTTATAGGCTCCTGTGCGTGACTTTGACTGTGCCGCCTTCGCGGCCTGCACCTCGGCCATATAATCCGCTTTGTTACCCGAGGCGGGCGTGCTCGCCGCCTGGGCCAGCGCGTTCTTGACCAGCCCCTGGCCGTCGTTGATGGCGGCATTTGTGGAAGTCTCGTAGATCGGTTTGCCTCTAAAGCGGCTCATGTCAACTTTGGCGTCGGCGGCGATGATGACCAGATCGGCAGCCGCAATTTCAGGCGCAGTCAACGTGTTCTGCGCGCCCACTGATCCCTGCGTCTCCACCTTGATCTTATGGCCCAACGCTTCCGCCCCCTTCTGTAGACCTTCAGCGGCCATAAAGGTGTGGGCGATGCCTGTCGGACACGAGGTGATGGCAACGATGTTCGCGGGTTCCGTTCTGGCAACGCTTACCGTCTTTTGCGCGGGAGCCTGGGCCAGCGCGTTCTTGATCACGCTCTGTGCATCTTTGATGGCGGCATTCGTCGAGGTTTCGTAGATCGGTTTGCCTTTAAAGCGGCTCAGATCGACCTTAGCGTCGGCGGAGATGATGACCTGATCCGCCTCCTGGATATCAGTCTCAGTCAGCGTATTTTGCGAGCCAACAGAGCCCTGAGTCTCCACTTTAATTGTGTGCCCCAGAGCTTGTGCTCCGCGCTGCAGGCTTTCCGCGGCCATAAAAGTATGGGCGATGCCTGTCGGACACGAGGTGACCGCGACAAATTTTGTCATGGTGGTCTGTCCCTCCTTTGGGAGAAGAAGTTTTATGCACTACGAGGTAGAATCCTTATTCCGCCAGCCAACGATACTCCGTCTCTAGCTACGCTCAGGCTAGCGGAAAGGAAGACTCCGTATTCCGCCAGCCAACGATACTCCGTCT
>JALYTQ010000445.1 GCA_030854195.1 Chloroflexota bacterium | reverse complement strand
GGGCCTTGCGTCCATCCGGCTCATGGCGCACGATCTAATTCTGGGGAACCGGATGGACGCAAGGCCCATCCCTACTGGGAGAAGCGGAAGGGGAAATAATGGCCCATCTACCAGAAAATCCAACGTTGTCGGACCTGCAGCGCTATATGGACGCGGTCTGCCAGGAAAGAGGCTGGACGAAAGATAGCTACGCGGAGAAGTTTTTGCTCTTCAGCGAAGAAGTGGGGGAGCTGGCGAAGGCCATGCGCCAGTACGTTGGTCTCTACGACGAGAAGGCCAGCGCGAAGAAGCTGGCCCTGGAAGAGGAGTTTTCCGATGTGCTGAGCTACCTGCTGGACCTGGCGAACGCTTTCCAGGTCGATCTGGAGAGCGCCTTTCGCGCCAAAGAACAGATCAACCAGACACGCACCTGGGAGTAGACTTGCGCGCCTGCCTTGCTTGAGCAGAAAGCCTATTCGAGGACATACCCTTGCTCGGATGTGCCCAGGAAGACAAGCGCTGAATGCTCGCAGATCAAACTCTTATCCGCCAGCTTCCTCCCGTCCTCTGAATACACGTCGACGCCGTACCACCAGATGTCGAAATGCGTGTCGCCAGCGACCTGTGTCTCGCTGAGGGCGGCGATATGGTGTTCCGGCAGGGGCATAGGGTGTGGCGAAAAGCCTGTTGGGCGCACAACAATGGGTTCAGCCGACTTGTTGCGGACCGAAAAATGCGTTGAGGCTGATTGCATGAGTTTTCTATCCTTTCCTTTGTTTGGGTTCGATCCAGGGCATTTTGCGTTCGATAGCATACAATTCTCATTGCTTGCCAATAAAAAATAACTACAGAGAAAAAGCGTACAATACTATGTTCGTGAAAAATAGACGTTACACGAAATGATTTTTATTCTATCATTTTTGTCGCACGCGGGCAGAGCGGGTAGAGACCCGATCCGGCGCTGAATCCATAGGGTTCTTTTAGCTATGACACTGTGACTTCTCAACAATATGTATGTAGTATAGAAAATCGTAGTAGAGAAGTGGTTGTCGATGTGTGGTGATGAGGTGGTATAGTGCGAATCGAGGTTAAGAAAACAGCAGGGAGGATGGAGAAATTCCTTTCTCATCCTCCCTGAGCATGTGCGATGACGCGGCGGACAGGGCGTCGGGAGCGGCTACTTTCCTGCCATGCGAGCAATAACGGGTGTAAATTCGTCGTTGCCGCCGCCGCCGAGTATGGAGAGATACGAGATTCCGTAGTGCTCTCGATAGTGATACAGATCCTCGCAGATCTGATCGACGCTTCCGATGAGGAAGTGAGGGCTGCTCAGGATATCCTTCGGGTCCAGCCCCGCGCCGTGCGCAATATGGCCGGCGACCATCTCGCGCTGATCGGTGACTTTCGTCACAAAGACGAAGCTATTGATCTCTAGTTGCTCGAAGCGCTCGCCCGCCGCCTGTTGTATCCATTCGAGCTTCTGCTCCGTGGCTCTGGGAGTGATGTCTCCCATCACGAAACCGGTTCCCCCCGGCTTCAAGATAGCCGTAAGTCCAACGATATCGGCTTCGCGGGCAGCGAGCGAGAGTATGCGTTTGCCGCCGCCACCGATGTAAAGGGGTGGATGGGGCTTTTGCAGCGGTTTGGGGAGTCCTGGCAGGCCGTTCACCTGATAATATTTGCCTGAGAATGTGGCGGGCTCAGCGGAAAAGAGGGCTTTGAGCAAGGAGATCGCCTCTTCCATCCGGCTAATGCGCGTGCCAGCCGGATCGAGCGGGATACCGGACTTCGCGTAATCATCGGGCAGATAGCCTGGCCCCAATCCCATCTCGACGCGTCCCCCTGAGAACAGGTCGAGCGTCGCAATCTCTTTGGCGAGCATGGTCGGGTGCCGCAGATCATTGTTAAATACAAAACTACCTATGCGCAAGGTAGTTGAGATAGCGGCGGCGGCCATGAGTGCGATCGTAGGGGAGATATTGACCATTTCGAAATGGTCTGGTAACAGGACCGATGAGTAGCCTGCGTCCTCGATTGTGCGAACTTGCTTCTTCCAATCTTCACGAGATTCAGCATTGTTTACGACAGCTCCAAAACGGAATGGTCGTTGCTGAGCCATTAAACACCTCCTATGCGTGGTGGTCATTGTTTCCTTTAGCACCTAAGCAGCAGGAGACGCCGATTTCGTGCTAAAGAAGTCTTATCTTACCTCTTGAGTATACACTCTGGCACCTTGCATAGCAATGATATATGGTGGCTCATTTAATATAGTCCAGAAAATATGTCAAGTCTTACATAATAAGGACTAGTATGGGTGCATTTCGAGGCGGCGCAACGGTTTTTTTGCCGCAACCACCACTTCCACGGAACAGATATGCACCTCGGGTCGGCCTGTGAGCAACGGCATCAAGCCTCGGAAGTAGCGGCGCAGGCGCGCATCCTGGCTGGCCTGCATAATCGCCTCCTCGCTGTCCCAGTGGCCGTAGACCAGCACCGCGTCGGCACTGTTCTTGAGGATGGCTGCCTGCTGAAATCCTGGTAGCGTGGGGAAGACC
>JALYTQ010000444.1 GCA_030854195.1 Chloroflexota bacterium | reverse complement strand
CCCGCCAAACCAGTCCATCACCTCGGTCATAAGATCCTGGAAGACCGTTGTGTTCAGCGAATAGACCTGGAACTGGCCGCGCCGCTCGACACGCACGAGGTCGGCCAGTTTTAATACCGTTAGATGGTGCGAGAGCGCCGTGCGCCCAACGCCCGCGTACTTGGCCAGCTCGCCAGCGTTACGCTCACCGCCGCGCAGGTACTTGAGAATGAGTCGCCGCGTGGGATCGGCGATCGCCTTATACGCTTCCTGCATTTTGTTCTCCCACCCCCTGCGCCGGAAGCTGAGGCACAGTCACTTCGATCATACGCTCGCGCAGTCGCCAGATGATCCAGACTGACAATGCGCCGAAGAGCGCGACAACGCCCTCGATCAGCAGCGATGTGTTGAAGCCCGACCCGAGCCACTGTGGGAGCAAGGTAGCCGACAGGTCCAACGACGTGTGCAGAAGGACGGCCAGCCACAGCCAGCGCATCCGCCCGCGCCGAAAGACCTGCAACACAATTACCGACATCGCCACGTGGAACGGCATTGTCCATAGCCGCTCCCAGGCTCCCAGCAGCGGATACCACACGGGCTGAGCATGGATAGCCGCGAGTTGTTGTAGCACCTGCGCGTGCTGACTTGCTGGCAATATGTTCAGGTTGATACTTGACAGAACGAGAATATTTATCAGCGAAACCAGCCCCAGGCCACCAACTAACACGATCGACTCCAGGCCACCGTGGCCCAGACCGTACATCACCGCCTTATCCCAGGTCTTCTCCTCTTTACGCATCAGCCAACGATAACCCACATAACGCCCGATCTCCTCGAATAGGGCCGCCGACAGAGGCAACGCGATGAGCCAGAAGAGCAGAAAGGCGCGCGATGACGCAAGCTGCGGGGCCAGCACGTTCCCCAGTATCGTCACCAGCGGTACGCGGCTGATAAGTTGGAAGAGGAAAAAGATCAGCGCGCCATAGCCGAAGTAGCGCCAGGATACACGGAGCCGCCGCCGGGCAATAATCGCCAACACCAGTGGATAGAGGACCATAAAAGCGATAGCAACGATATCAAATGCGATCCAACCACTATTAATTGTAGCAGGCATCTATAGTGCTCCTTATTCTAATGTCTTCAATATTTCAGTAATCACTGAAATACTAACCCAAGGAAAGAGCAATTGTCAAGGGCCGCAAAAAATATTGCCTCAACCTCTTGACAAACAGAACATTTTCGGGAATACTATACTATATTCCGGTAATCTTTCCAATAATTTTTCAGAAATCACCTTTGAGCTGGCAGTATCGGCACATCTTCTTTGCTAGTTAGTGAAAGTCATGCTAACAAGCAAAGGGCACGCGGCTCATCTGAAAATGAATGGTCTTTTTGCTCTTTTTCTTCTCTTGACAGACAGGAGAACTTGTAGGAATACTAGAGTACAGTCTACAAAGAAAGATCGGTCATTTTTAGAAAATGAGTCAAACATCATCTAAACGCAGCACCATTGCAGAGATTGCCGCGAAAGCTGGCGTCTCGATTCCCACCGTTTCGCGCGTCTTAAACAACCGACCAGATGTGGCACCTGCTACCCGCGAGCGCGTAGAGCAAGTGATTAAAGAGAGCGGCTTTATTCATAGTCGGGTAAAGAACGTCTTGAAGGAAAGCAATGGCATTCTCGACATGCTGGTGCCGGATCTCAGCAATCTTTACTCAGTAGAAATCGTACGTGGCGTCGAGGATGTACTGGAGCGCACTGAGCTGCGCCTGGCGCTCTCGCTCACTCATAATTCGCCAGACTTCGAGCAGCGCTGGCTCGCCAAAGTCATGGATGGAGCTACTGATGGTGCCATCCTTGTCCTGGCGCAGGGCCAGTCGAGCCGCCTGGATATGCTGCAACGCAACAAAATTCCTTTTGTCGTGGTAGATCATCGCGGAGAGCTAGGGACCGATGTTCCTTCGGTCGGAGCAACAAACTGGCTTGGCGGGCGTCAGGCGACGGAACATCTTCTTTCGCTTGGACATCGACGCATCGCGATTATTAGCGGTGATGCCACGCTACGTTGCAGCCGGGATCGCATCGCTGGCTACCGGGCGGCATTGGAAGACGCGGGAATAGCTGTCGAGCCGGAGCTTATACGTCCTGGTGCGTTCGAGCAACAGACAGGGTACGAGCAGACATGCGCACTGTTAGACTTACCGGAACCACCGAGCGCTATTTTCGCAGGAAGCGATACACAGGCGATGGGCGTCTATAGCGCTCTACGTACACGCGGCCTCAGTATTCCCGATTCTATGAGTGTTGTTGGCTTCGATGATGTGCCGATCGCATCCATCATTACCCCGACCTTAACAACGGTGCGTCAGCCACTCGTCGAGATGGGACGGGTCGCAACTACCATGTTGCTGCGCCTGATAGCAGAGGAGCCACTTGATACTATGCGCGTCGAATTGACGACAAATCTGGTAGTGCGCGCGTCGAGTGTCCCTCTCAGGCCCGCATAGAGGTTCGTTCGACGGAATGATACAACGAAAAGGAGGCAGAAGCGCGCTATTCCTTC
>JALYTQ010000027.1 GCA_030854195.1 Chloroflexota bacterium | reverse complement strand
CGGACCCGTTAGTAGTAACTGCGTCATCGCTATGAGCATAATAAGAAAGGGGAGCAATAATAACGTCAGCTCGCGCAACCGGTAGCGCGATCTGGTGCCGGGTGCTTGACTCGCCATCTATCAAAAACCTCTCACTATCTCTTGTAGGAATCCTCGCTTGCGCGCCTCTCGTGGGCGTTCCAGTGCTCCATCCGTTCTTTGGATGGAGGCAAGCTGCATCTTACTGGGTCAGCTTAAACTGTATATAGCCGACACGTATAATGTCGCCTGGTTTTGCAGGCAGAGCTTCGCGTGCAGGCTGATTGTTGACATATGTTCCGTTCACGCTGCCCGCATCCTGAACATACCAGACGCCATTGCGAAACCAGAGGCGTGTATGCTCGGCGGATATAAAGCTATCGGGAATCTGAATAATGTTGGTGGGACCGCGCCCGATATTGGTCTGCGACTCAAGATCGAAGCTTGTGCCGGGCAGGATACTGCTTGGGCCGCTGTCCACCACGACGAGATGACCGAGCACGCGTGGCATTCTGGTCGCGCCATCGGCGTTGTTCGCCGCCGTCTTGCGCAGGTCGCGTGTAATCGCAATCACCACCTGCATCAGGAAAAGGTATAAAAGAACAACCAGCAATATTCTCAATATCAATAAGAACGAATCTATCTGTAACGGCATACTACGGAGATCTCACCTTCTCTCAAAATTGAAGTCATAGCTCCCAATGGTGAAGCGATCACCATTGCGCAGCACGTGTTGGCGCATATGCGGAGTATTATTAATGGTGATGCCATTCGTGCTGCCGAGATCGAAGATGGCGAATTGTCCATCCGGCTGATATTTTATCTGGGCGTGATAGCGTGAGACGCGCTTATCCTCGACGATAATATCGTTGCTGAGTTGGCGGCCAATATTGACGATCGGCTTTTCGATGCGATAGACCTGCTGTCCCGCCTGTGGCAGGCGAATAGTAAGCCATGCCTGCGGCATAGGGACTGCTACGGGCATACGTGGATTGCTGACGCCGCTGCTCGCCACGGTCGGCATCGCGCCCACATTGTTCGCCGCAGCGACATTGGGATAGCCGCTTGCCTGTGGGACGGGGCTATTATCGATGCCCGGTAACTGTTGCCCAGGCTGTAACTGCGCCCGCAACTGCGCCAGTTGTTCGGCGCTCAACGCCTGGGTCGCCATGCCGCCGTCCGGGCCGCCCGCCTGGCGGTCCGCCAACTCTGTCTCGATGCGCATCAGCCCTGTCCGTAGTGAGCTATCGGAGTGCAGTCGTATGATAGGCATGGTGCGCAAAGTGAAGCGGCGCGCGCGGGCAAACTCTACCAGGTGATTCTGCCAATCGCGCATAAGCGTCGCCTGGCTGGGTGCTAGCTGTTGATGGTCTTTGATACTCAAATAGATATCATAGACATTCGGCGCGAGCCGTCGGCCCTCGCCCTGTAACATCGTATTGTCTTCCATTGAGCGCTCCAGCTTGCGGGCGATCTCCACCGGCTCTAACCGCGAAGGGAAGAGTCGGGCAAAGGGTCCCTCGACCAGGCGCTGCATCAATGCTTCGAATTTTGTAAGTGGGTTCTGGCGAGCTGTCAATTGCTCACCCTCCTATTGTTAGTTAAAATCTGGCGTGCCCGTTGCGCATCGGAGGCGATCTGCGTTTTCAGCGCCTCAATGCCTGAGAAGCGCAGTTCGCCGCGCAGACGGGCAATAAACTCTACAGTAATATTTTTAGCATAAAGATCGAGATCAATATCGAACACATGCACCTCTACCAGCCGCTCTGTTCCATTAAACGTAGGACGCACTCCAATATTGGCTACACCAGTATAGACGTTAGAATTGCTAGCCGCGTCACTTGCTCCCCTATTACTGCTATCCTCTGGTATGCGTACGCGTACCGCGTAGACGCCATCCGCCGGGAGCAATTTATGCGGATCGGGACGAAGGTTGGCGGTTGGGAAACCCAGCAAGCGCCCACGTTTATCCCCTTCGACGACCACTCCGTTCAGCAGCAGGGTGTGTCCCAATAATTCGTTTGCTTCCTCGATATATCCCTCGCTTACCAGCGTGCGGATGCGCGTGCTGCTGATGCGTACATCCTCGGCCTCCTCCAGCGAGATGGCGCGTACGAGAATCTGGTGTTCCTGACCGTAGTGCTCCAGAAATGTGATATCGCCCTTGCGATTGTGCCCCAGGCTGAAGTTTTCTCCTATGACCAGTGCTTTGACCGTGAAGCGCGTGCAGAGCGTATCCATGAAATCGGTGGCGCTCATGGCGGCGACGGCGGGCGTGAAATGGATGACGATGTTCCCCTGCACCTTCCCATAGTCACGCGCCAGAGCCAGCTTTTCTTCCAGCGTCGTTAAGTAGCGCACGTAGATCTCGGGCCTCACCACCATTAACGTGTGCGGCGAAAACGTGACCATAACGGGCTTGCTCTGCACCGTCCGCGCCGTCTCGCCCAGCTCGTGCATCAGGCGCTGGTGCCCTTTATGGATACCATCGAAATTGCCTATGGTAATGGCGATCGGTTCGTTCGCTTCTAACGTTGTTGTGTATTCCATCTTCTGTGTGAAGTGCTCCCGGCTCTTTGCTCAATACTCTTCAATGCATCGCGTTTTATGACGAGTACTCTTCAGTAGGGATGGGGCTTGCCTCCATCCGGCTCATCAAGCGCGATCAGGTCAGAGGTAGCGTTCTCGGTCGTTGGGCCGGATGGAGGCGAGCCCCATCCCTACTGATCGTTACCCTCTCGCTATAGTACCACAGCCTCTTGATGCTAGCAATAACGATAGCCATAGTGCCAAAGTGAACTATTACCATTACTCAATCGGGGCCAGTACTTTTTTCGGTTGCCACATCTGCTGTTCGCTGTTCCAGGTGGCGATTGCCAGGAAATGACCGCTGCTATCGTAAATACGGGCCAGTTCGCTCCCTGGTTGTATGCTTGCCTGCTCCTCGTAACGAAAGGCGTTGCCGTGCAGCACGCGCTCAACGGTCTCCGCGTCGAGGTAGAGCGCGGGATATTGCTGTAGGGCGAAGTCAGCCGGGAAGACACATGCCGCCACCGTTCCCTGCTCGACTGCCAGCGCCAGTTGTGCCAGTGAAATGCTCTCAGCCAACGTAAAAGGACCGCTGCGCGTGCGTACCAGTCCCGTGAGATGCGCTCCATAGCCCACCTGTTCGCCCAG
Organism: Chloroflexota bacterium; assembly: GCA_030854195.1. GTDB lineage: Bacteria > Chloroflexota > Ktedonobacteria > Ktedonobacterales > Ktedonobacteraceae > JACDAE01. The sequence goes on along the minus strand of JALYTQ010000027.1, from coordinate 23,406 downwards.
ATCGTAGGCCAGCGAACGGATATATGTTCCCTTGCTGCACTCGACATCGAGCGTGAGCACAGGCGCTTCCCACGCGGCGATCTGTAGGCGGTAGATCTCGACCGGGCGCGCCTCAAGCGTGATCTCTTCGCCCGCTCGCATACGTTTGTACGCTGGTTGCCCCTGGATCTTGATCGCGGAATAGAGCGGCGGCATCTGCATCTGGCTACCGAGAAACTGTGGGAGCACCTCCTCGATGCGCGCCAGTGTGAGTTCGCTGGCATCCGTCGTGCGCAGAATCGTCCCCTCGGCGTCGTACGTATCGGTCACAACGCCGAAGCGTATCTCTGCCCGGTACGCCTTGCCGCTCTCGCTCAGGTACTCCGCGACGCGGGTTCCCTGCCCGATGCAGATGGGTAGCACGCCGCTAGCCGCTGGATCGAGCGTCCCCGCGTGCCCGACGCGCTTCTGCTTCAGCAATTTGCGTATTTTCGCTACCACATCGTGCGAGGTCATGCCGGTGTCTTTAGAAATGTTCAATATCCCGTCCATGTTCCCCTGCTTCCCCGCTAGCTCTCCGTGTGCTTAATTACCTGCTCCAGGTCCGCCACAACCGTTGCCATTGCCTGCTCCATAGGCATAGTGAGCGTTGCCCCGGCTGCGCGCGCGTGTCCCCCGCCGCCGTAGCGTTGGCAGATCGTCGCCGCGTTGTACGGTTCGGCGCTGCGTATGCTCAGCCGCGTTATCCCAGGCTCACCATAGTTTTTGAAGAAGGCTGCGATCTTCACGCCCTCGATATCGCGTAGCATACCAGAGAAGTTATTGTCCATGTCTGGCGTCGCCCCCGTCTCGGCCATCATAGCCTCGTCGCCGTAGGACCAGATGAGCAAACCATGCGCGGAGGTTTTGGCGCGCTCGACCACCTTTGAGCGCAGGCGTACCTGTGCCAGCGGCTGGACGCGAAAGATAGGGCCAACGATCTGCTCGGGCACCGCGCCAGCCTGCACCAGCGCCGCGCCCGCTTGCAACGTGCGCGCCGTGGTGGAGGAATATTGAAACGATGCCGTGTCAGTAATGATGCCTGTTAGCAGGCAGGTGGCCGCATCTTTATTGAGCGGGAGCTGCGCCTGCGACTGGAAGAGGACGAGCAGTTCGCCGGTAGCGGCGCTGACGGGATCGATGATATTGACCTGTCCGCACCCGCCGCTGCTGAGATGGTGATCTATATTCAGGATCGTCGCTGAGTCAAGATAGGCGCGATGCTGGGTATAGAGCGCGCCATAGCGGACGAGTTCGCCTGCATCGAGGGCGATCACCAGATCGAAATCCTCGTTTCCCAATGTGTTGGAGAGCGCGTCGATGCCGGGTAGAAATGAGAACGACCTGGGCGCGGGGTCCGCGCACGCGACAAGGCAGGTCTTGCCCATCTGCCGCAATATATGCGCGAAGCCAAGCGCGGACCCAAGACAATCGCCGTCGGGATGCTCGTGGGCGAGCAGGGCGATACGTTGCGCGGGCTGAATCAGCGTCATCGCCCGCGCAAGCAGTGCTGGCTCTATCTGTTCAGTCAGCGCAGGATTGGAAGATAGTATGTTCATTCTACCTCTGATATTTGTGTAGCGGCGCGCGCATCCTCCTCCTCCACCTGACGGATAAGGTCGAGGATGCGCGCCCCCTCTTCTATCGATGTATCAAGCCTGAAGTTGATCTCCGGCATATAGCGCAGCACGATGCGCTCCGCCAACTCGTGACGCAGATAGCCGGTCGCATTGCGCAGCCCCTTCATGGTCTCAGCCTGCTCCTCCGGCGTCCCCATCACGCTTACAAATACCTTCGCGTGCCGTAGATCGCCACTCACCTCGACGCGGGTGATGCTGGCGAAACCGACGCGTGGATCTTTGACGCGGTTGCGCAGCAGGTCGCTCAGTTCCGCAGCGATGAGCTCGCCCAGTTTTTCCTGTCTATGTTGATGTGGCATTTCTATCCCTCCAGAATAATTTCGCCGTAGCATCTTCCCTGGCAGAGCGGCCTTTGGAGTCGCCCTGTTAAGGAGAGATGCTACGGCGAAAGCGCGCTTATGCTCCAGGCTTCACTTTTTCCTGTGCGAACGCCTCGATGATATCACCTGCTTCGAACTCGGTAAAGTCCTCCAGGATGATACCGCACTCGTAACCGGTGTTGACCTCGCGCACGTCGTCTTTCCCGCGCCGCAGCGACCCGATCTTGCCCTCGTGGACCTTTTCCCCTTTACGCAGGATGCGCGCCTGTGAGGAGCGCGTAATCTTGCCATCGGTAATACGACAGCCAGCGATGACGATATTTTTGCCTGCTTTGAAGATCTGGACCACCTCGGCGTGTCCTTCGACCACTTCGCGGAAGGTTGGCTCCAGCATACCGACCAGCGCGGCCTGAATATCATCGGTCAGCTTGTAGATGACGTTGTAGTAGCGAATATCGACGCCCTCTTTTTGCGCCTCGCGCTGAGACGCTCCATCGGCCTTGACGTTGAAGCCGATGACAATGGCCCCCGAAGCCGCCGCCAGATGCACGTCGGTCTCGCTGATGTTGCCAATGCCCTCGTGGATCAGACGAACCTTCAAGTTGTCCTCGCCGACCTTGGTGAGCGCGTTCTTAATCGCCTCGGAGGAACCCTGTACGTCGCTCTTGAGCACGATGTTCAGCTCCTTGACCTTGCCCTCCTGCATCTGCATGTAGAGCGTATCAAGGCTGACCTGGCCCAGCGGCATACTTTCGTCTCTCCGCTTATCCGATTCTTGTAAAGCGCGCTGCTTAGCTGTACGCTCGTCGGCTACCGCCTCCAGACGATCGCCTGCCTGTGGCACCTCGGGTAGTCCGATGATGCTGACCGGCGTGCTTGGCGGCGCTTTCTGGATACGTTTTCCGCGATCGTTAAACATCGCCCTGACCTTGCCCGAGATGGCACCGACCACGATATTGTCGCCCATCTTGAGCGTCCCCTGCTGTACCAGAACAGTCGCTGTCGAGCCGCTGTTCTTCTCTAGCGATGCCTCGACGATTACTCCGGTCGCCAGCCGATTAGGGTTGGCCCTGATGTCCTGTACCTCGGCCACCAGCAGGACATAGTCCAGCAGGTCGTCGATACCGATGCCCTGGCGCGCGGAGACGGGGACGCAAACGATGTCGCCGCCGTACTCTTCGATCAGGAGCCCCATCTCGGCAAGTTGCTGCTTGACGTGATCGGGGTTGGCGTTCGCTTTATCGATCTTATTGAGCGCGATAATGATCGGAACCTTCGCCGCCTGCGCGTGCGAGATTGCCTCACGCGTCTGTGGCATAACGCCGTCGTCGGCTGCAATCACGATAATGACGATATGCGTCACCTGTGCTCCGCGGGCACGCATGGCGGTGAACGCTTCGTGACCGGGCGTGTCCAGGAAGGTGATCTTCTTGCCGTTGACCTCAACCTGGTAGGCACCGATATGCTGCGTGATGCCGCCAGCTTCGCCCGCCGCGACCTTCGTTTCGCGGATCGTATCCAGCAGCGAGGTCTTGCCGTGGTCGACGTGTCCCATAATGGTGACGACCGGCGGAATAACGACGGTCTCGTCCTCGTCACGGGCGGCTATCATCACTTCATTGGCGGAGAGCTGCCGCTCGCCCTGGATGGCGGGTGCGACGGAGATTTCACCCTGCGTTGGCTCGAAGCCGAGATCCTCGGCGACCTTCGCTACCTTGTCATAATCGACGATCTGGTTGATATTGGCGAAGATGCCGTGTTTGATCAGCCCGCGTATGGCCTCGTTGGGCGTGATGCTCAACAGTTCGGCCATGTCCTTCACCATAATCTGGGGTGGAATAGTAATAGGGCCGGTTGGCTTCTCTTTGACGACGGGTGTGCGCCGTTCCTGCGTCCTTTGCGACGACGCGCCGCCGCGCCCGCCCGGACGCCCATTGCCGCGCCCCTGACCACCGGGACGACCCGTGCCCTGCCCCGGTCGTGGAGCTGAGCGCTGTCCCGTTCCCTGATAGCCCTGCCCGCCAGTCGTTGGACCTCCGCCGGGGCGCGGACCGCTTCTCTGCCCGCCCGGTGCTGCGGGACGTGGCATCTGTACAGGGCGTCCCCCTTGCGTTGGTACTCCGCCACTGATGGGGCGTCCTCCCTGTGTCGGCACGCCGCCACTGACAGGGCGTCCCCCTTGCGTTGGCACTCCGCCACCGGGACGCGGTCCCTGGCCGGAGCGCTGTGGTGAATATGGTTGCCCACCGTTGCGCTGAGGTGCCTGCGGAGCACGTTGGCCCTGTTGACCTGCGGGACGTGGTCCCTGCGTTCCCGCGTTGCCATTGCGTTGGGGGAGCGTCGGCGCGCTGCTCTGGCGCGGGGCTGGCTGTGCGGGCGCTGCGGGCGCTGCGGAATTCACTGCATCGCCGCTTGCTGGCGTGTGCGCCGTTCCACCGTTGGTCGCTGGTCCTGTACGCCGCCTGGGCGCTGGTCTCGTATCCTGTTCCTGGCTGCCTGCTGGAGCGCTTTCTGTTTTTGAGCGGGCATTGCTTCTTGTTTTAGTGGCCGGCGTTTTTGCCTGCTCGTTGGCATCTGGGAATTCAGATGTGTCTCTCATGAAGAAGACTCCCTTCTATCGAATGATGCGCCACGTATGGCGACGGAAATTCCTCTTCACAGCCATAAAAAAGGTCTGTCGCCCTCTCGTTTTCATGGAAAAGGGGACAGACCCTCGTTGGTGCAGTGCCAGGCATGTTTCAGTCTGCGCTCTCTGGCGTAGTGGCTATGGTTTTTTTATCTAATCATAGCTGATCGCTCCGCAAACATTCGCTTGCTATAACTGCCCTTTAGACGAGGGGCTGTGTCTCTATCAAGAGTAGAGATAAAATGACGCATTGTTTCAATCCTCATCCAGCCCGAAGGTCGGATGCCAGTATTGAATAGTTCCTCTCCCTCCTTATAAGGAGAGGGACAAGCTACAATCTTTCTCTCAGTATAGCGCACTCTACTGAGACTTGCAAGGCAAACCCGCTTCCGCGTAAGCTGCTATCACACAGTTTTCACACTTCTGTCGAAGCTTGATTCCCTGCAACTTTTTTGCTACGCGCTGGTTGAGCTTTTCCCACTACCGCTGGAGCTTCCTCCTTTGGTAAGGTAGCGATATAGGCATCCAGCTCTGCGCGGTCCTCGTTGGAAATGGTCACCTCGAACTCCTGCTCAAGGCGTTTGCGCTTCATCGCGTTCTCCCAACAGGTGCGTTTGGCACAGAGATAGGCTCCACGCCCGGACTTTTTGCCCGTTGCGTCGATCAAGACATGTCCATCCGGCGTATGCACGACGCGGAGAAGCTCGCGCTTCGGCTTTGTCTCGCGGCAGGAGATACAGGTGCGCAAGGGAATATGCTTCTGCCGTTTCGGTTGCTTGCTAGCTGTCTTCGCCATGCACGCCCCTCCTACTCTCTCTCGTATCCATACGATGAATGATTATGTCTGCCGCCGCCACCACCGCCTCCGCGTCCGGAGCGGCGCGAGTTGTTGTCGTGACGGTCATGTCGTCCGCCCTGTGTGCGCTCAGAACGCTCGCGCCGCCCATAGGTCATGACCGGCTCCTGCGCCTCTTCTCCCCGCTCTTCGAACTGTTCGCCCTCGGCGGGTTTTGTAACATCGACGCGCCAGCTCGTCAGCTTTGCAGCCAGGCGGGCGTTCTGCCCATCTTTGCCAATGGCCAGAGACAACTGCTTCTCGTTTACCGTCACAATCGCCGTGTGATCGGACTCGCGCAGTTCCACCTTGAGCGGCTTCACCGGGCTGAGCGCGTTCGCGACGAAGGTCGCCTGATCGGGACTCCACTGGATGATGTCAATTTTTTCATCGTTCAGTTCGCGTACAATATTATTGATGCGCGATCCGCGTACCCCGACGCACGAGCCAATAGGATCGAGACCCTCCTGGCGCGCGACGACGGCCACCTTCGAGCGGCTTCCCGGCTCGCGTGCAATCGCCTTAATCTCAATGGTGCCTTCGTAGATCTCGGGCACCTCGGACTCGAAGAGGCGTCGCACCAGATCGCGATGCGTGCGTGAGACGAGGATCTGTAACATTCGTCCCTGCACGCGCCGCACATCGTAGACATAGACGCGCTGCTTCTGACCGGCCCGGTTGCGCTCGCCTGGAACCTCTTCGCTCAGGGGCATGAGTCCCTCCACCTTGTCGGCCTTGTCGAGATCAAAATCGAGCAGCCAGCCACGGGTAGGATCTTTGCGCGTAAGGGTGCCGAGGCGAATCTCGCCGATCCAGTTTTTGATCTGTTCGTATAGATGCTCGTGCTCAGCCTCGCGAATGCGCTGGAGAATGACCTGTTTGGCCGTCTGTGTTGGAATGCGCGCGAAGATAGACGATGAATCGACATCGATGGACTGCCCGAGTGCAGCGTTTGGGATGAGAAGTTGTGCCTCTGCCAGAGAAACCTCTTCGTTCGCTTCTTTGACCTGGGCTACCACGCGTTTCGCGGCCCACACATGCACTTCGCCGTTCTTATCGACTTCGATGCGTACATTGTCGCCGCCTCCAAGGCTCTTCCGATAGGCCGCAAGCAGGGCATTGGCCACGGTTTCCATTACCACGTCGCGGGGTAGTCCTTTTTCGGCAATTAGCTGTTGAATAGCTGTCTGAAATTCGCTTCTCATAGCCATGTCCTCCCGCTGGTATCCAGTCAAAACTACTTCAATTTGTTCGAGTGCAAAGAAAAAAAGTCTCTGGCAAGCAGAAAAGTGGACGGGATGCCCACTTTTCGCAAAATGTTTCCTTATTTCTTACGGTATTATATCACGTATAGTCCCCTTTGGCTAGTGGGATGCACGCGTGGTTCTCTCCACAAACAGGCACCTTGAAACAATAGGGAACTTTATGGAACGTTCTGAAAGAGAAAACATTGAGTCTATCTGCGATATTCCCATATCAGCACAGCTTTCCTCAATGCTAAGAAGGCACCACAGCCTCTATATGATATACTTCCTATAGAGAAGTATAGATGAACTATATCTGTCGTGGCAACATGAAATAGAAGGAGCGAACAGATGGCTGTGTCTCATATCAGCGAAGATGAACAGGCACTCATTGAGGCCATTCGTGAAATTGCACAGGAGCGCGTCGCACCACGCGCCGCTGAGATTGATCATACGGGAGAATTCCCCTGGGATATGAAGGAACTGCTGGCCCAACAGGATATTCTGGCGATGCCCTTCCCCGTCGAATACGGCGGCATCGGCGCGAGCGAACAGGCGCTGGTGCGCGCGATCGAGGAACTCTCGCGCTGCTGTGCGACAACCGGCCTCATCCTGGCCGTGCAACACCTGGGCGCAACGCCGATCATCCTGGCTGGCAACGAAGAGCAGAAGCGCAAGTATTTTCCACGCCTGGCGAGCGGTGAATGGACGGCGGCCTTCGGCCTGACCGAGGCTGGCTCCGGCTCGGACGCGGCGGCGATGCGCACGGTTGCCGTACGCAAGGGCGATAAATATATCCTTAACGGCTCGAAGCGTTTCATTACCAACGGTGGTCTGGCGCAGGTGAACACCATCTTCGCCATGACGGACCCGTCGAAGGGAACGCGTGGTATCAGTGTCTTTATCGTCGAGAAGGACTATCCCGGTTTCGCCGTTGGACGTATCGAGGAGAAGATGGGCATCAAGGGCTCGCAGACAGCCGAACTGCTCTTCACAGATTGCGAGGTCCCCGCTGAAAACCTGATCGGCAAAGAGGGCGATGGCTTCAAAATTGCTATGATGACGCTGGACCGCACTCGCCCCGGCATTGGCGCTCAGGCGGTTGGTATCGCCCAGGGCGCGCTCGACCTGGCCGTCTCCTATTCGAAGCAGCGCGTCCAGTTCGATAAACCTATCGCGGAGAACCAGGGTATTCAGTTTATGCTCGCTGATATGGCGATCAAGGTTGAGGCGGCGCGCTTGCTGGTCTACAACGTCGCCGAAATGATCGATCGCGGCGATCAGCACTTCAGCCAGTACTCTGCGATGGCCAAGACCTTCGCCTCCGATGCTGCGATGGCGGTGACGAACGACGCTATCCAGGTGCTGGGCGGCTATGGATACATGAAAGAATATCCCGCCGAGCGTATGATGCGCGACGCCAAGATCACGCAGATCTACGAAGGTACCAACCAGATTCAGCGCTTGGTTATCGCCCGCGCCCTGCTCATGGGCTCATAAGATTTTACACAAGGGATCTGCTGGAGATGGTGGGCCAGGCCCAGCCTACCCTCTCCATCACATCCCTCTTTTTAACTATGGAACTAATCATTTTGATTGGCCTGCAAGGCGCGGGCAAGAGTACGTTCTTTCGCGCTCACTTCGCCGCAACACACGATCTGGTGAGCAAAGACCTCATGCCCAATAACAGACAGCCAGCCCTCCGACAGCTCCAGCTCGTCGAGGAGGCGCTGCAGGCAGGTCATTCCGTTGTCGTCGATAACACCAATCCCACCCCTGCCAATCGTGCGGAACTGATTGAGCTCGGTCGCGCCTATGCTGCAACCATTATTGGCTACTATTTTGAGCCGCAGGTGAATCGGTGCCTTGCTCGCAACCAGCAGCGTAGCGGCAAGGAGCGGGTTCCCGACATCGCCATTTTCGCGACCAGGAAGAGGCTCATCCCCCCTGCTTATACTGAGGGTTTTGCTAAGCTTTTTCTGGTAGTGAATAATGATGATGGAACCTTCGGCGTAAGCTATGTGCCAAAAGAGGAAGCAGGCACTAACGCAACTGAGTAGTTACATTGCCCGCTGTATCTTTGGGCCGGATCAGCACCTTATCAATGCGCCTGCCGTCCATATCGATGATCTCGAAGACGAAATTGCCGATGGTCACGCGCTCCCCTACCTTTGGAATGCGCCCCATGTAGGCCAGCACCATCCCCGCTAGCGTCCTATAACCAGCTTCTGACCCCTGTTCCGGCATACCGAGCTTCTCGCGCACCTCTTCCTGCGGCACCATTGCATCGACCAGCCAGCTCCCATCCTCTCGTTGCACAAAATTATTGTGTTCCGGTGCGTCATACTCGTCTTGAATCTCGCCCACAAGCTCCTCTAACACATCTTCCAGGGTGAGCAGTCCAACCACCTGGCTGTACTCGTCGATCACGATCGCCATATGCACGCCCCGGTGCCGAAATGTTGTCAGCAGGTCGTCGACGTGCTGATACTGCGTGACGAAAAACGGCGGTCGCGCTAACGTCTTGAGATCGATCTCTTCAGCTCCGGTCCGCGTGCGCAGCAGATCCTTGGCGTAGAGCACGCCGATAATATTGTCGAGGGAGTCTTCATAGAGCGGAAGGCGTGTGTAGCCGGAGTCCAGAAACGTCTGAAGCACCTCTTGCAGCGGAGTGCCTACCTCGATCGCCGTGATCTCTGTGCGCGGCTTCATTACTGCCTCGACTGTGCGGTCAGTAAAACGGAAGACGCGATTGATAAATTCTTCCTCGCCCGTCTCGACGGTCCCACCCGCCGTTCCTTCGCGCGCCAGGTAGACAATATCTTCTTCGGTGACGGTCGATTTGATAGCGTTCCCCTGTCCGATCAGGTGCAGAATGGCATTGGATGAGGCGCTGAGGAATGTAATGGCTGGCCGCAAAACAACCGCTATACTTGTCATAAGGGGAGCGAAGCGTATGGCGAAGCGCTCCGCCGATTGCAGGCCCAGCCGCTTGGGCACCAGTTCGCCAATGACCAGCGAGAAGTACGTTACCAGGATCACGACGCAGACGAGCGCGAGCGTTTGCGCGTATGGCTTGAGCAGCGCTACCTGTTCGAACACCTTCGCGAGTGGATCGCTGAAGGCCGCGCCGTCGAAGGCCGCGGCCAGCGTGTTGATGAGCGTGATCCCCACCTGTACAGTCGCCAGGAAACGATCGGGGTTCTGGGCCAGCTCAAGCGCCTGTTTCGCTCCCTTATTCCCCGCGTCGATCTGCTGCTGCAAACGGCTGCGTCGCGCCGAGACGATGGAGATTTCAGAGGCCGCGAAAAGACCATTCGCCAGGAACAGAACAAATGTAATCGCGATCTCAATCCCAAGCAGTAAAGCCATCAATACACCTTGTGCCTATTTGATTTTCTTGTTCTATAGTCGAACTTCTTGCTATGCTACATTCTAGCACAAAGGTATTATAGGCTTCGCACTTGCTTTTTTATAGTAAGAGGCTACTTGACCGCCTCCGCCTTCGCCTTGATCTCTTTCTCCACCTCTGGCCGTATCCCAGGCGCGGGATAGGGCAGCTTGAAGACTGAGAACAGGTAGTACAGCGACGGGATAAGGATCAGCAGTCCGATGCCGATGCCGATGAGCAAAGTGACAATCACGCTTGTCTGATTGGCGGAATTGTCGATGGTGTAGTGCGGCGGGATGATATAGGGGTACTGTGAGAGTCCCCACGAGCCGAGCAGGAACGCCGCCTCGGCGATAATCAGGATGCGCGCCAGACGATAGCGCCGCACAAACAGCGCCGTGGCGGTCCCCAGTCCGATAAGCATTGTCGCGATAACCACGGGGATGGCGTGCGCGAGCATCCCCTGCCAGAGGATAGGCGCGTATATTGTCGAGAAGTAGAGAGCGAGCGCGCCGAAAACGGAGGTGACTGCGCCTGCACTCAGCGCGCGTCGACGGTAGCTCTCCGTGAGTTCCTCATCCTTATCGGACTTTGCCTCGACGGTCAGGTATACAGCGGCGGTGGTGGCGCAGAGCCCGACCGCCATAGCGCCGACCGCAAGGGCAAACGGCGAGGTCCAGGAAGAGAACAGCTCTGCGCGTGCCGTTCCATTCGTCGCCAGCAGGTGTCCGCTGGCGACCGCCGCAGCGCTGGCACCCAGGAAGAAGGGCGTGATGATGCTGGTGAAGCTGAAGACGCGTCCCCACCATAAAGCGAACGGCCCCTGCGCGCTGACGGCGTAGTAGCGGAAGACGAAGGCGGCTCCGCGCAGCACGATGCCGACGAGCACAATGCTCAGCGGCACAAAGAGCGCCGTTGAGAAGGCGGCGAACGCTGACGGAAAGATGTTGAACAGACCCACGATCAAGAAGATGAGCCAGGTGTGGTTGGCTTCCCACACCGGCCCGAGCGCGCGATTGATTAATTTGTGCTGGCGTTGACCCAGTTTCCCGAATGCCAGCAGGTCCCAGACGCCCGCGCCAAAGTCGGCTCCTCCCAGTACGGCGTAGGTGATCAGTCCCCACCACAGGACTACCAGTGCGATCAATGCAGCGCTTAGCATGTTACACTCCTACCGTTTCTGGTTGTTGTTCAACCTCGCCAGGCGTACCTACTTTTGGCAACGGTGAGCGCGCTATGCGCAAGAGTAGCCACACGAGGGTCACAGCTAATAGGACATAGATGAGGGAGAAGACCAGGAAGCTGTAGTTCAGCCAGGGTGCTGTAGTTACGGCGTCCTTTGTGCGCAGGTAGCCATAGATGACCCACGGCTGCCGCCCGATCTCTGTGACCATCCAGCCAAATTCGATAGCCAGGAAGGATAACGGCCCCGCCAGTAGTATGCCTAGCAACAGCAAACGATTCTCAGGGACGCTGCGCTTCTTGCGCCAGTAAAGGAACCAGAAGAGGCCCGCGATAAACAGTGCGAAGAAGCCAGTGCCAACCATAGCGTCGAACGAGAAGTGTACCAGCTCCACGTTCGGCCAGTCGGCGGGCGTCGCCAGTTGCTCCAGACCTCTGACCGTCGAGTTGGGGTTGTAGGTCGCCAGCAGACTCAGACCCTTCGGAATCTCCAGTGCGTAGTAGATCTGGCCCGTCTTGGGATCTGCCAATCCACCGATACTGATTGGCGCGCCCTGCTGCGTCTTGAAGATCCCCTCCATCGCAGCAAACTTGGTTGGTTGTGCATCGTACAGGAAGCGCGCGTTGAAGTCGCCGCTGACGATCTGTAGCGGAATAGCGATCAGGCCCATCGCCATCGCCAGCATCAGCCCCTTGCGATGATACTCGTCGCGCTTACCTCTGAGCATGCCGAAGGCGTAGACCGCCGCGACGCCGAAGCCCGTAGCGACATAGCAAGCGAGCATCATATGCACGGTCTCATATGGCGTGCTGGGATTGAGCATGGCCTGCAACGGATTGATGCCCGTCACCTGGCCGTTCTTGATGATAAACCCGGTTGGCGTGTTCATCCACGAGTTCGCGGTGACGATGAACCACGCCGAGGCCAGCCCGCTGATCCAGATCGGGAACGAGCAGAGCCAGTGGGCGCGCGGCGAGAGCCGATCCCAGCCGTAGAGATACAGCCCCAGGAAGATCGCTTCGATAAAGAAGGCGAAGCCCTCCAGCATGAACGGCAGCCCTACCACCGCTCCGGCGAATTTCGTATAAGTCGGCCAGAGCAGCCCCAGTTCAAAGGAGAGGATGGTCCCCGAGACGGCACCGATGGCGAATAGCACCGCCGCCGCCCTCGTCCAGCGCCGCGTAAGCTGCATCCAGACCGGATTCTTCGTCTTCAACGCCAGCCCTTCGGCGATGCATAGGAGTAAGGGTAGGCCAACCCCCAGCGCCGAAAAGATGATATGGAATGCAAGCGATGTGCCCATCTGGGCACGGGCCGCGAGTAAATTAGACATACAAATGTTCCTTTTTTATCTCCACGCGTTACTGCTTATACACTTCATGATAGAAATTGACATAATGTTTAGAATTCTCTCGTACAGTTCTATTCTAGGAGGGGGCGTAGTTACGTATCAAGCACAGCACTGTGGTAGCATGTCTCTATGAAGATTGCGCGTCAGGTGGATTCCGTAGGGAAGTTGCCAGGTGGCTTCTCAGGCGGCGTGGATAGGGACTGCTTAACCTATATAAAGCAACGTTTTCTACTGTGCATACCTGATTTTTCTTGGGGTACTCGCTCTAATTATTCGCACTGGTGGTCAGTCCACTTAACTTTTAAGGGGAATATGACTTGCCTCATGACGGAGCTTGACTTTTATGTAGTCCTGAGTCTTGTAAAGTATTATTGCTATATGCTATAATCGTTATAACAAATAGAAATATATAGGGAGAAATAGGCTACACAACGAAGAACTTGAACTTCTTCTCGCAAACTCAACTGGGAGGTCACGATGACTCATTATGTTTCCTGGAGTCCCTACGTGGGGAGCCACTCCTACATCCTGGCGGGCTTCCTGCTGCTCGTTACATGCGTTTTGACGTACTGCGGATTTCGTTTTCGCCATGCAAGAGCTGTGAAAGGACCTGGGAAGTTTCTGGGTGCCTTACTTATCGGATGCTGGTTTTTAGCTGTGATAACATTCTTGGTAGCCGTAACCGCCTACTCGCTAGCCATACAACAACAGACGATCCAATTCAAGGTTACAAATCCCATTACTCCCGTCACCTTCACTTCGGCAGTGATTGCCTTTTTCGTCATCCTGTACCTGGCGCGCCAGAGCGGACCCAGGATAGCCATCAGCAGCGCCATCGTTGGCACCATAGCTGCACCCATGATCTTTGAGCTTCCCTTTGATCTTCTCGTCATGTGGCAAACCTACCCGCCCACCCCACCTGTCCTGTACACCTTGCTTTACTTTTTGCCACTCTTTCTGGTGGAGATCTTGAGTTTCGCCTTGCTCTCGTTTTCTCCTGCCATGAAGCTGACGAGATACACCCTCTTCCTGCTGGCCGGGATGTTTTTGCTCTTCGCGGTCTGGGCTTTGTTTGGCTTCGCCTATCCATCCACACCTATCCCAATAGCCCTGAACATGCTCTCCAAAGTTGTGGCCTTTGCGACAGCGGTGTCGCTCTTTACAACTGCTTCGGTATCTGGTGAACGAGCCAAAGCAGGTTCCTCTTATCAATCCGATAAGGTTCTTTTACTGGATAAAGCCGCTGATATGTTATAATCTTTTGCGGACTATGAATAGTTATCGAGATGGAAAGGTTGCGCTACACAAGTGGCAGAGAAGACAGCCGAACATATTCTTACACAGGTCAAGGGTCTTAGCGCCCATCTACAAGCGAACGAGCAGCCGCTCCTGGCGCTGCCCGCGATCTGGGAGAGCGGGCGCGAGAAGCGCGGTACCCCCTGCGATGTAATTATCACCGATCAACGCCTGCTCGGTTACTACCGCGTGAACTTTCCACGCGAGCGCATCTTTTTGGATGCGCTCCCGCTGGCGCAGATCCGCAACGTCTCGCTGCGCGAAAGAAACTTCGAGCCGATCTTCCGCGAATTGATGGTGAGCGCGAACCAGCGCAAAGTCTACATCCGCGCCCCGCGCCAGAAGATCGAGCAGTTGTACGCCGAACTGCGCTCCGCCATCGAGACCTATGTTCAGGAACCCGTGTCGGGAGCCGAGAGCGAGCCAGCGCCAGAAGAAACCGTGCCTGCCCCCGTCTTTGGTCGCCAGGAGATACGTACCGGGTTCGAGCGTTCGAATATGGCGATTATGTTGCTTTTCGTGGCTGGCATCGTGTTGGAGATCGGCGGCGCGCTGCTGTGGGGAAGCGTGGGACAATCTATCGGCCTCCCCTTATGTATCGCCGGTTTCGTGATGGTGTTCGCCGCCATTGTGCAGAGGCGACAACAACGGCGCTAGCCCTCTTTTACGCTCCTGTGAAGAGCGGCCATGGCACATTATCATGCCAGACTGCCTGATGGGCCAGCACAGCCGCCGCCGCGCTCCACGCCTGGAAATGCGTTCCCAGCGGCTCGTGCGTTTGCCCATGATGGTATTCAGCGAACTCCCACTGACGGTCCTCTCTGCCTTGCTCGTTCGCTCTGTTGAGCGCGCTTAACAGGCGTTGCGCGCGCTCGCTGTGACCTTGCTTCACCAATCCCGCGGCATACAGGCCAGTAATCATCGGCCAGAGTCCGCCATTGTGGTACAGGTATGGCTGGTTCTTGACCTGCTCGTAGAGATGGTTCGCCTCCAGGGCAGCCCATTGTGGATCGCCTGGATGGATGACGGGCCAGAAGGCGGGCAGGAGCTCGTTCCCTATCTGTGGCTCCAGATCTTGTACATACTTCTCAGCCTGTTGCCGCTGCTCGCCGTTGCCCAGATTGGTCAGCAGCGCCAGGGCGTGGGCCAGGCCATCGAAATAGGAGACGTAGCCGCTGGGCGAAAAAGCGGGCAGCCAGTGTGGTTTCTCGCCGCGCTGCACCTGGTCGCGATAGGCTGAGGGATGGTAGACCAGCGGATCGTCCAGCAGCGTCGCGCTCGGCCAGTAATTGACCTCCAGCATCTGCCGCAGCGATGCCGCCTCTTGTTGCCACTCCTTATTATTAAACACCTGTCCCGCGCTGCGCAGGGCGATCTCGTACAGCAGCAGGTCCGCCAACACGTAGCCCTGCTGCACATACTCGTCGGCCCAGTTGCCCGAGATGGGCGTGTAGATAAAGCCCCGGTCGTTGTATTCCCAGCATTCCGCCAGGTTGAGGGCGCGCTCCACACTAAGCCAGAAGCGCACCTTCTGCGAGGAGCGCTTTGTATAGTCTACAAGCGCGCAAACGCCGATAACGTACCAGAGCGTGGCATCGACGCGGCCCGTGAGGTGTCCATAGCTGACCTGCTGCCCATCAGTCGTGATGTTGCTGGGAATCTCCCCATGCTTGCCCTGGTACGCGGCGATATTATTCAGCGTGGTATCAAAGCCCTTGATCAGATTCTTGTCGCCGCTCGCCAGCGCCGCCAGCCCGGTGATCACGCCATCCCGCGTCCAGACGCGTGCGTAGTTGTCGACATCCACCGGCGAGGCGACAAAGCCCGCCGGTGTGAGGCAGCGGTGCAGCAGTGCCAGCGACTGCTCGTAAGCGTTGAGATCGGCCTGTGTGGCCTCTTCTTCCTCCATTGTAAATCGCCCCTTTACTAAGGATTTGCCTGCAAAAACGCCGCGCTCTCCTGCAACTCATCAGTATCGCCCCGTTGGCGCGTCTGCATATCCACTCCTCATACTGTTTGTTCCCCTATATTATCCTATATACTGACATGTGGCAACGGCTTGGAGGTAGGGAGCCAGCATCCGTTAGCCAGTTACATTGACACTCTCTTTTCCACGTAGGTACAATAGGAGAACTACAGAGAAACGACGTAGTTTCCCTACTTCTACGTCCTATTCCAAAAGAGGCGTAACATATGAAAATTTTTGTCTGCATAAAACAGGTTCCAGACCCAAACACCACGGTCAACAAGCTCGATCCAGAGACGAAGCGCCTGGTGCGCAGCGGCGTAACGCTGGTGCTTGATCCCGGCGATGAAAGCACAATCTCAGCCGCCATCAAGCTGCGCGATACGCTCGGCAATAGTGAGGTAGTCGCGGCAAGTATGGGACCTGCGACGGCCCAGGAAGGCATGCGCCGCGCCCTGGCGATGGGAGCCGATCGCGCTATTCTTGTCACCGACCCCGCGTTGGCCGGTTCTGACGCGCTCGGCACCGCCCGCGTGCTGGCGGCTGTCCTGAAGAAAGAAGGCGCTGACCTTATTTTCTGCTCGACCGAGAGCACCGACGGCTACACGGGCATGGTCCCAGGCGGCATCGCGGAGTTCCTGGGTCTGCCGCAACTGACCTTTGCGCGTGAGATCAACGTCGAGAGCTCCAAAGCCGTCATCAAACGCGTGACGCCCACGGGCTACAGGACCGTTGAAGCCCCTCTGCCGGTCCTGGTGACGATCGCCAGTGGCTCATTCGAAGCGATTTATCCTACCATGAAAGGCATCATGGGTGCCAAGAGGAAGCCCTTCAGCCAGTTGAAGCTGGCCGACCTGGGTATCGATGCCTCGCAGGTCGGCGAAGCCGGTGCGCGCGAGCGCGTCCTGACGATTGGTTCAGCAGAGGCGCGCGCGGCGGGCCAGGTAATCAAGGACGACGGGAGCGCCGCCGAGCATATCGTAGAATTCCTGCAGCGCTACCAGCTGCTGTAGCTTTTTCTCGGGGGCGAACGTCAAATTTTGCAAAAAATGACAGCCTCTCATAAGTCATGGAGGGTAATTATGTCAAAAACTATCTGGGTACTGATTGAGCTGGAAGGCGAGACAGCGGCCCGTTCGTCATTAGAGATTCTGGGCAAGGCGGCAACGTTGGGTCGAGCCGAGGCGATCGTGCTCGGTGCCGCCGCCGCGACAGTTGCTCCAACGCTTGGTGAGTATGGCGCGGAAAAGGTCTACGTCCACGCCGATGCTACCTATGATACCTATCTCACCCTGCCCGCCGTCGAGACGCTCAGCGCCTTGTTGAAGGAACGCCAGCCGGACCTGCTCATGCTCGCGACGACCTACGACCAGCGCGATATCGCGGCGCGCCTGAACGTACGCAACAGCCTGGGCCTGATCACCGACGCGACCGATCTGGCCTTCGAGGGCGATCAGCTCGTCGTGACGGTGCCCTGGGGCGGCGAGACCGTGGTGACGGCGACACATCCACAGGGTGGGACGGGCATCGTACTGACCCGACCCAAGGCGTTTGGCGTAGAGCGCTACGAGGGACGCCAGGCCGAAGTAGAGCAGTTGAACGTCTCGATCAGCGCGGCGTCCCAGAGCATCAAGGTGCTTGAAACCGTCGAAGTTGCCAGCGAGGGACCGGCCCTGGAAGAGGCAGCCGTGATCGTTAGCGGCGGTCGCGGTCTGAGCAAGGCGGAGAACTATCACCTTGTCGAGGATCTCGCGAAGGCTCTGAACGGCGCTCCTGGTGCCACGCGCGCTATCGTCGACGCTGGCTGGCTGCCTTACAGCTACCAGATTGGTCAGACCGGCAAGACGGTCAAGCCGACGCTGTACATCGCCGCTGGTATCAGTGGGGCTATTCAGCACATCTCGGGTATGAAGGGTTCCAAGTATATCGTCGCCATCAACAAAGACGAGCACGCTCCCATCTTCTCCATCGCTGATTACGGAGTCGTCGGTGATGTGCTCACCATCCTTCCCAAACTCACTGAGGCAGTGAAACAGAAAAAAGCGTAGTAGTAGGGGCGGGGCTTGCCCCCGCCCTGGGGAGTACTAGACGGAGGTTCATCCTATGGCCCCCCCTGTCATTCGTCCAACGGTGGGCTGGTTAGATACCACGCTCTTTGTCATTATCTTCCTGGCGGCGCTGGTCCTCTTTGGCCTGCGCGTCGGCCAGCTGGTGACGCTGCTCGCAAAGGCGCGGCGCGAGGATCGCACTGATCGTATCGACGATCGCTTCGGCGAGTTTTTCTTAACCGTGCTAGGGCAGCGCGGCGTTTTGCGCGATCCCATCCCAGGCATCGCGCACTTTTTCACCTTCTGGGGCTTCATTGTCATTCAGTTCGGCCTTCTCAATCTTATCCTGGGTGCGTTTAACGGAACCTTTCCTCTTATTGGCGATAATCGCGTCTTCGCCAGCATTCTGGATGCGTTTGTGGTCCTGGTCTTCTTCGCGCTGATCGTCTTCGCCATCCGACGCGGCATCGTGCGCCCCCGCCAGCTCAGTAGCTTCCTGCATGGCCCCTGGGACGGCTTTATCATCCTGGGCCTGATTATGCTCGTCGTTCTGACGCTGGCGCTTGTCGAGGGCTTTGAATACATTGCCAGCAACGGCCAGGCGTGGTCGCCAATCGGTATGGCACTCAGTCCCTTGTTCCGCCCGGCAGGTGTGGATAATAGCCTGATCGCTTACCGCGTCTTCTGGTGGCTACACATTAGCACTATCCTGTTCTTCCTGATCTACTTACCGCGCTCCAAGCACCTGCACCTGATGGCGACGCCCTTCAACGTCTTCTTTCGCAGCTACAAACCCAAGGGCGAGCTGCCCCTGTTGGAGAATATTGAGGAGCGCGACGACTATGGCGTCTCGAAGGCCGAGCAGTTTACATGGAAACAGCTGCTCGATGGCTATGCCTGCACCGAGTGCGGACGCTGTAACACCGTCTGTCCTGCAAGCAATACCGGCAAGCCGCTCTTTCCAAAGGAGATTATCCTCGGCGTCAAAGAGGCGCTCTTCGTTAATAGCGCGCAGATCCTGGGCGAGAACTCGATTTATAACAGGCTCGGCGTCGCGGGCGTGAAGACGGATGAAAAGGACTCCCATCACGAACCGATGGTCGGCGGCATCATCACGAAGGACGCGCTGTGGTCCTGCACCACCTGCATGGCCTGTATGGAGATCTGTCCGGTCTCGATTGAGCATGTGCCGAAGATCGTCGATATGCGCCGCTCGCTGGTGATGGAGGAGAGCGATTTCCCGGCGGAAGTGACCTCGCTCTTCAATAATATCGAGCGCAACGGCAATCCCTGGGAGATCAGTAACGACAAGCGCGCCGAGTGGGCCGCTGATCTGAATATTCCGCTGCTGGGCGAGAAGCCTGATGCCGAGGTGCTCTACTGGGTCGGTTGCATGGGTTCGTTCGACGAGCGCAACAAGTCAGTGGCGACCTCGGTGGCGAAGATCCTACTGGCGGCGAAGGTCGATTTCGCCATTCTGGGACCCGAGGAGACCTGCACGGGCGATCCCGCGCGCCGTATCGGCAACGAGTACCTGTGGCAGATGCAGGCGCAGCAGAATATCGAGACGCTGAACGGCTACGGCTTCAATACCTCTGGACAGAGCAATGGTCACTCCGCCCAGAACGGCCATAGCGCGCTGGCGACGAAGACGCGCACGATCATTACCGCCTGTCCGCACTGCTTCAACACGATCAAAAACGAGTATCCACAACTCGGCGGCAACTACGAGGTCGTGCATCATACGGTCTTCATCGACCGCCTGATGCAGGAAGATCGGCTGAAGCTGCCCGAGGGCTTTGATGAGCGCAAACTCACCTATCATGATCCCTGCTACATCGGTCGCTACAACGATGTGTACGACGAGCCGCGCCGTGTGCTCACCGTACTCAATAGCAATGGCGTTACCGAGATGCATCGTCATCGCAACAAAGCTTTTTGCTGCGGCGGCGGCGGTGGCCGTGCCTGGATGGAGGAGAAGATCGGCTCGCGCGTCAACCAGAACCGCGTCAACGAGGCGCTGGAGACGAAGGCCGAGGTGCTGGCAGCTGCCTGCCCCTTCTGCATCACGATGTTCGAAGATGGCGTCAAGGGCGTAGAGGCCGAGGAGAAGCTCAAAATTGAGGATATCTCCGAGATCATCGCCCGCGCTATCGAGGCTAAATAGAGGCATTTATAAAACGCCCGGCATCTTCTGAAGATGTCGGGCGTTGCCTGTTTCCTTACTTATTTTCTTACAGTTACTCCATCGGGGGCATCTCTTCAGGCTTGTTCGCTGTCGGCTGATAATACGGTGTCTGCTGGGCAGGTTGCTGAGTTGGTTGATAATACGGCTGCTGAGTTGGCATCGTGGGCTGGTAGTATGGTGTCCCGGTCGGCGTTGATGGCTGATAGCCCTGTCCGTACTGCGGCTGCTCGGCCTGTGGAGTCGGCTGGTAGTAGGGCGTCTCAGGTGGCGTCGCTGGCTGGGAGTACGGTGGCTGCTGTTGCTGTTGTGGCGTAAACCTCTGCTGCCACTGAGTGCCCGTGTTCCTCATCGAATTCCACGCGGACTGCGGGCTTCCCAGCATGACCGTGCGGATGATAAAGAAGACGATCCCGACGAAAATCAGCAACCCCAGGAAGGGCAGCAGGGCATGGAACAGCATGAAGGCCAGCCCGATGCCGAACGGAAAGATCAAGGGAAACAGTATGGGTATGATATGTGGGAAGAACCTTATCCCACTTCGTCTATATTGCGGATATCCATTCCACATGTTGTAGCTCTCTTTCTATGATTGCGAGCAATATATTGTATGCTCGTACTTATCTCTTTTCAGAAAACACTTTTTACAATAAGGATTTCATTTTAGCAAATTGATGCCGCTGAACATCTATTTAAACACATTCGCCTCTGTAAAATATACGGCAGACAGTATTCAGGGTTGTATAAAAGTGTTTCACTATTGCTTATTGTGATTTCCTGGAATGAGGATCAATTCTAACCGCATTCTCTGCTACAATAAAACTCAGTAGGGATGGGCCTTGCGCCCATCCGGTTCCCTACCACATGGCTCCTGGGCCGGATGGACGCAAGGCCCATCCCTACTCAAGAATTAGGGCTCAATGAGTATGGAAAAGAAGTTTTCTGAAGAGGAGAATCTGTCATGACCGAACATCCAACCTCACTTGCCGATCTTTATAAAGGCTGGGATACCTACCAGCAGCTCTTAATTACGGCACTCGCCCCACTCTCCGACGAGCAGCTTGAGCTCCGTGCCGCGCCACAGTTGCGCACCATTCGCGAGCTTGTGGCACACATCATCGGTGCTCGCGCCCGCTGGTGGTCTGAATTGATGGGAGAAGGCGGCGCGGAAGTTGCGGCGTGCAATGGCTGGGATCGCGCAGGCGCGCCCGTATACGGCACGGCTGAACTGATAACTGGCCTTGAGACGACGTGGCGCGTGATTCAGGAGACTTTGCAGCGCTGGACGGTCGCCGATTTGGAATATGTCTATCACGCCACGCGCTATGGTAAGGAATATAGCCTGACGCGCCAGTGGGTTATCTGGCACGTCATCGCGCACGATCTGCATCACGGAGGCGAGCTTTCCTTCTTGCTTGGCATGCACGACCTGCCTGGTCTCGGTATTTAAGTGGACGCTCAATGCATTGAGCAAACTTGCAGCGGCCCTTGAAGCTTACGAGCTGGCCTTCCTCTCCAGATTCTCGCGGTCCCAGTGGCCGAGCGTCGCGCCCACATCGTAGGTGCTCTGGAAGAAGGCCAGCAGATCCTGAAGCAAAGTACATTTATGTATATGTGAGCATCATCTTCTCAATCTGGACCCCCAGGGCGATCTCGTCTACTGTGGCAAGATTGCTCAGGATGACCAGCGTGTAGCCATTGCCGGGATAGAAGCCGTTGTACGTCCTGAAGCCTGGGATCTTCCCATCGTGCCAAATCAGCTTCTGGCCCGTATCCTGTTCGATGAACCAGCCGTAGCCGTAGCTTGAGCCCGCGTACTGCGAGGCGATGTAGGGCGTGAACGCCTCGTTCAGCGCTTCCTGCGAGACCAGGGTGCCATGCATGAGCGCCTGATCCCAGCGGTACATATCGCCTGTGGTGCTATATACAAGTCCTGAGCCGAAGAGGTACGTCCATTGCGGATCGACATCCATGCCAGAGGTTCCCATATCCTGCCAGGCTGCGTATCCAATAGCGTGGTTGGACACAGATGTATAGTTCGCGTCGCCGGTCCCCGAAGCGTTCATCTGCAACGGATCAAAGATCTCCTGCCGGAGAAAATCGCTGTACGACTCGCCGGAGACCTGCTCGACGACGTAGCCGAGTATCTGATAGCAGACGCTGCAATAGCTGAACTGGCTTCCCGGCGCAAAAGCGAGTGGAACGCCCTCGTAGCTTTCAATCCAGGCCTGCGGCGATGCGCCTGACAGGCTTGAGTCGTCCAGCTCTTGAATGCCCGAGGTGTGCGTCAAGATATCGTGCAGCGTGACCGACTGCCACTCCGAAGGACAGGGCGAGATAGTGTCACAAATAGAGTTCTGCACGTGTAGCTTCCCCTGCTGCTGCAAAATCAGAATCGCCATCGCGGTAAATTGCTTAGTTGTAGAGCCGAGATAAAATCTAGTGTCCGGCGTATTGGGTACCTGCGGACTCCAGTTCGCCATACTATATCCCTTGTTCAACAGGACCTGCCCGTTGCGGGCGATCAGCACCGTTCCGCTGAACTGCTGTTGCGCCGCCTCCTGTGAAAGCAGGCTGTCGGCCTGGATTGCGAGCTGCGTTGTTTGCTGTGTGGGTGTTGGTTGTGCCACCTGAGCCGCCTCCGTGTGCCGCAGCCGTACCCGCGCCTGCTGTGTACTGCTCGTGGTATTCTCTCTAGAGAGCGTGATCTGGGCACCAGAGTTACCGCTTGAAAGCAGAAAGGCCAGGAGCAGGAACACTCCGGCCAGTATCAGTCTTCGGTTGCCTATATCAGAGTACCGCCCGCCTTCAAACTGTCCATGTTTGAGCTGCCGAATATCCAAATGCTTCTTTCCCTCCCCAATGGAAAGATATACTTCTGGGGATAGTATAGCAAGTGCATAAAATATCAGCAAATCGTGTTACTTTGGAGCTAGAAAATAGTACTTACTGCCAGATTGGTTTCTCCACCAGAAAAAAGGCGAGGTGCCGCAGGCATTGAGGAGTTCTGAACAGTTACGTGAAGCGCCTCACCTTGAATACATGTGCTATACTGACAGTATATGAGAAAAGAGAAAGGAAGACTGTTATGCTGAATATCGAGCGCATGCCTGCACTTGATGGTAGCAGACCGATTTATTGGCCGCGCGTTCTGCTGGGAAGTATTATCGCTATCGCCGGTTCCTTGCTAGTAACGGGTATTATATACTTCTTCCACCTCTATCCGCTTATTCCCAATATCTCATTTCTGTACTTACCAGTGATTCTGGTTCTGGCGAGCACTTTTGGCCTCTATGCAGCCAT
>JALYTQ010000225.1 GCA_030854195.1 Chloroflexota bacterium | reverse complement strand
GGGTCAGGGACAAGGTCAAGGACAAGGTCAAGGCCAGGGACAGGGGCACGGCGGAGCGGGAGGCACCAGTGGAGCAGGCAAAAATCAAGGGAAGAACGAGCAGGTGACGATTCCTGGGCAGACCAGCTCCGGCTCCAGCACACAGAGCGCCGATAATAACACCGGCGTCGTGCAGTCCGGCAACTCCGTCCCTTACTCGCAGGTCGTCGAGCAGTACAACCAGATGGCGCACGACGCTATCGACAACAGCAATGTCTCCCCCAATATGAAGGATCTCGTTCACAATTACTTTAATTCATTAGAAGGACAGTAAGCTTCATGGCAAATACGAGTGACAACACGTCTCCTCCAGTCAAGCTCTCCAACGAGGAGCTGGCATTGCAGAATGGGCACGCGCTCCCAAACGAGGGGCCGAGCGAGAGCGATATCGAGACATTCGTGGATGTCGCGCAACGGCTGGAGAAGGAACTCCGCTCCATCGTGGTCGGTCAGGAGCGCGTTATCCGCGAACTGCTGCTGGCGCTGTTCGCGAGCGGCCACGTGCTGCTCGAAGGCGTGCCGGGCCTGGGAAAGACGCTGCTCGTGCGCACGTTGGCCGACGCGTTGACACTCAAATTTGCGCGCATCCAGTTTACGCCGGACCTGATGCCTGCCGATATCGTTGGTACCACTATGGTCAGCGATCAGGCGGAGGCGGGCGCGGGCAGCAAACGTATCTTTAGCTTTCAACCCGGACCCATCTTCGCGAATATTGTGCTGGCCGACGAGATCAACCGCGCCACGCCCAAGACGCAATCGGCCCTGCTCGAAGGCATGCAGGAGCGCACAGTCAGCGTCGGTGATCGCACGCGCCCGCTGCCACAGCCGTTCTTCGTGCTCGCCACCCAGAATCCTCTCGAAATGGAGGGCACCTATCCGCTACCCGAGGCCCAGCTTGATCGCTTCCTGCTCAAGATTATGGTCAATTTTCCGAAGGCCGCTGACCTGCTGCGCATCATCGACACAACGGTCAGCATGCAGGCGGTACGCGCCCAGGCCATCGCGTCGGGCGAAGAACTGCTGCAATTGACCGAGACCGCCCGCGCCGTGCCCGTCGCCACACATATCAAAGAGTTCGCGGTGCGCATCCTGCTGGCGACGCATCCCGATCAGGAGGACGCGCCGGAAAGGGTGCGCCAATACGTGCGCTACGGTGCCAGTCCGCGTGGCTTGCAGGCGCTCATCACGACCTCCAAGGTGCGGGCGCTGCTTGAGGGCCGCTTCAATGTCTCGATAGAGGACCTGCGCGCCGTCGCGTACCCGGTCCTGCGCCACCGCCTCGTGCTCAATTTCGACGGAATGGCCGACAATATCGCGCCGGAGGGCCTGATCGATACGATTATCGCAGAAGTGGAGGAGGCGTAGTGGCGGATAATGGCGAAAAGTTGCGCTTCCCACTCGATGCCCAGATTCTGCAGCGCCTGGATACGCTGGCGCTCGCCACGCGCCGACCGATGGCAAGTGGGCGACCAGGACGCAGGCGCTCTCCATTAGCAGGTACCTCGATGGAGTTTTCGGACTTCCGCCGTTACTCACCAGGCGACGATTTCCGCCGCATCGACTGGCGGGCCTATGCGCGCCTGGAACGGCTCTTCCTGCGCGTCTTCGAGGCCGAGGAAAATATCACCGTGACCATCCTCGTCGATTGCTCCGACTCGATGCACTATGGGACGCCGCGCAAGGCGGAGCTGGCTATCTCATTGGCAGCGGCGCTGGCCTACGTCTCGCTCAAGTGCGAGGACAACGTGATCGTCGGCGCGCTCACCGATCGGCTGGTCTCCTACCGGCGCGGCAGCGGCGGCAAGAACGCCATCTGGAACATCGGCGATTTTCTGACGCGCCTACCCCGCTCCGGCAGCACCGATCTGAACCGGGCGATCTACGATCTCGGGCGCGTAGTAACCAGCCCGGGCCTGACGATCATCCTATCAGATTTTCTAGCGCCGGGCGGCTATCAGACTGGAGTGAGGGCCGCGCGCCAGTTACGGCAGGAGGTGGTGCTGCTACAGATACTAGCGCCTGACGAGATTCAGCCCGATATCCAGGGCGACTGGCAGCTGCGCGATAGCGAGGGAGCGGGCACGGTGGATGTCAGCATCTCCCCAGGCATCCTGCACGCCTATCAGGAGCGGCTGGCGACCTTTACCCAGGAGATTGCGGAATTCGCACATATGCATATGGCAACCTACGCGCTCATCCCCAGCGATATGGCGATCATTGACATTGTACAGCGTCTATTGCGACAAATTGAGCTGGTGCGCTAGCCGGGAAGGATGGATCGATGAATCTACTTGTCCCGGCGGCTCTTGCCTTCGGCCTCATCATACCCATCATTCTCTTGCTCTATTTTATGCGCCCGAAGCGCCAGCAGCGCACGATCGCCAGCACACTCTTATGGCAACAGGCGCTGCAGGACATGCAGGCCAGTCGTCCCTGGCAGCGCCTGCGCATCACCCCATTGCTTATTTTGCAGATTCTCGCGGCCATCTTTATCGTGCTGGTTCTGGCACGACCGGCGGTCTTCGCCAATAGTTCGATCAGCGGCGATACCATTATCATCCTACAGGCATCGGCAAGTATGCAGGCAACGGATGTCGCGCCGAGCAGATTTGAGAGTGCGCGCTCCGACATTGCCAACATTATCGACAACCTTGGTCCCAACGATCACCTCTCGCTCATCACCATGGCGCGCACGCCCCAGGTGATGATCGCCGATTCAAACGACCAGGCGCAACTGAACGCCGCCCTGCAGCGCGCCAGGGTTACGAACCAGGATGCCGATCTGGAGCAGGCGCTCTCCCTGGCGAATTCGTTGATGAACGGGCGCAACATGCAGGTGCTGATCGTCGGCGACGGACATGTCAGCAGCGCTGACAGATCTATCCTCGTACCCTTCTCCGTGCGCTACCTGCGCATCGGCACCGACGCGCCCAACGCCGCGCTGCTGACACTCTCAGCGCGCACGCTCGCGAGCAAGCTGGTCGCCTTCGCCCAGGTAGCCAACTACAGTGCGCAGCCGCGCGCCATTCCGGTCGAACTCTACGCCGATGGCAAGCTGGTCAGCGTGCAAACGGTCACGCTCGCTCCACAGGGAACGGGGGCCATTGAGTGGACCACCGTTCCGCAGAACACGCGCTTTCTACACGCCCAGATTCTCACGCAGGACGCCATGAGCATCGATCACCAGGCGTGGGCCATCGTTGGCGGCTCACAGCAGGGCCGCGTGCTGCTGGTGACGAAGGACAATTCGTTCCTACGTGCCGCCTTCGCCTTGCAGCCCAACGTCAACCTGTCGGAGACGACGCCGCAACAATATGTAAACACTGGCAACTACGATCTGACCATCTTTGACGGGTACGTGCCGCCCACACTGCCGCCCGGCTCGCTCTTCTTTGTGAACCCGCCCGTTGGATCGTACCTCTTCGGCACATCCGGGCCTGTGAGCCGCGTGAGCCGCGTCGGGCCGGGAGACGACACGCTCAACCTGCTCGACTCGGTTGACCTGAGCAGCATTCACACGCTGCAGTTCAGTCACCCGCTCAAGCCAGCAGCGTGGGAACAATCTATCATCAGCGCGCCGGAGATGCCGCTGCTGATCGCGGGCGAAAATAATAACAGGCGCGTCGCTGTGCTCGGCTTCGATCTGCACGATAGCGACCTGGGACTACAGCCCTCCTTTCCCATTCTGGTACACAACCTGGCGAACTGGTTCTTACCGCAGCCAGTTCCGGGCGATGGACAGGTCACAGCCGGGAGCGCCGTCACCGTTCAGACGTGGCCGGGGGCTGATCGCGTCACCATCACCAGTCCAGATGCCCAGGTCAGCACGGTCGGCCCGCCCCTTCCCGCGCTACCCTATAATATGACTGACCAGCTCGGCATTTACCAGGTGACGCAGCGCGTGCATGGTCAGTTGCTTGCCGGTGCCTTTACCGTCAATCTCTTTGATGCCACACAGTCACAACTGGCACCCGCTAAAACATTGCCGATCCTACGCAGCAGCGATTTCGCGCCCAATGGCAACGCGGTATCGCACCAGTTGCGCGAGATCTGGCCCTGGATCGCGGCGCTGCTCCTGCTCGTGTTGTGCGCGGAATGGTGGTTCTTCAGTCGGGGCTACCACGTGCAAAAAGCACCTGCGCGCCAACTGCCAGGCCGCGAAATAGCCAGTGGGCGTAGAATACAAGGAGCTGCGCAAAAACATACTTTTTCAACGCGTGTAGAGGGCGTGTTGCAGGAACGCTACTTGCGCGCCAGGAAGCAGTTCTTGAAAGCCACGAAAAAGGCTAGAAAACGCCTCGGGCAAGTAACGCGCCGGGCGCAATAGAAAAGGGGAGAGCTGTGTTATCGTTTGAGCAACCATTGATCCTCTTGCTCTTACTGCCGATCCTGCTCCTGGTGTACCTCACCTGGAGACATATGTCCCTGCCCTTTTCAGCTCGACAGCGCTCTCTCATCCTTGCCAGCCGCCTGCTGCTCTTCACCCTGATCGTCTGCGCGTTGGCGGGTGCCTCCTGGCAGCAGTCGATCTCGCGCCAGACGACGATCTTTGTAGGCGATCTCTCGGATAGCACATCTTCGCAGCGCCCCTTTATAGAACAGTGGATCAACTCCGCGCTACAACACAAGGGCAGCGAGGATCAGGTAGGCATCGTCGCGGTAGGGCGCAATGCCCTGGTGGAGCAATCGATCAAGACACAGATCGACTTCGCCCACTTCGAGTCGACGCCCGATACCAACTATACCGATCTCTCAGCCGGACTGCGCCTGGCCGCCGCCATTATGCCAACCGACACACAGAAGCACATTATTCTGCTGACCGATGGGCAGCAAAACCTGGGCGACGCCTTACAGGAGGCCCAGTTGCTGCAACAGGAAGGCATCCGCCTGGACGTGGTGCCGGTCCCCACTACTTCTGGCCCCGACGCGCGCGTAGACAACCTGGACGCGCCATCCCAGTTGCACACCAACGAACATTTTGTCATGCACGTACAGGTTTACAGCAGCGTTCAACAGACGGGCACCATACGCATCTTCCTGGACCAGGGCATTATTGTACAGAAGAAGCTGGCCCTCGTGGCGGGCGAACAGGATCTCAGTTTCGATCTGATCGCGCCACCACCCGGCTTCCATAGCTATCGCGTGGAGTTGGACGCGCCGCAGGACACGATCCTACAAAACAATGAGGCAAGCGCGTTCGTCAGCGTCCAGGGACCGCCGACCGTGCTGCTCATCGAAGGCACACGCGGAAATGGCGTCAATATCGCCAACGCGCTCAAGGCAACGAAGATCAATGTTGTCATCGGCACGCCTAACGATGTTCCGATCTCGCTGGATGGATTGGCGGCATATAGCTCGGTTGTCCTGGCCGATGTGCCCGCGGTCGATCTGGGCAATGCGCGCATGCAGACGTTGCAATCATTTGTGCGCGATCTGGGGCGCGGGCTGGTCGTCAGCGGTGGGCAGAGCAGCTACGGGTTGGGAGACTACGCCGGAACGCCGCTGGAGGAGACGCTGCCGGTCAGAATGGACATTCCACAGCACAAGGACACGCCTAACATCGCCGTCGTGCTCATCATCGAGAGCCTGGAGGCACCACTGCCGGTCAATATCTCCAAAGAGGCGGCGAAGGGCGTCATTAGCCTGCTCACACCAAACGATCAGGTGGGTATCTCGGCGGGCTATGGGACGCTGGCTATTCCGATGCAGCACGTCACCGATAAGGTGGCGATCAACAAGGCGATCGATGGGATGGACCCCACGGACCCTGGCAGCTACAATCCCGACCTCGCCAACGCCGAACGGGTGCTGTTGAGCACAAATGCCAGTATCAGGCACGTCATATTACTGGGCGATGGCGACGCCTTCGATAACTACGCGCCCCAGGTCACGAAGATGGCGAAGGAGAATATCACTGTCTCCACCGTCGCCACCAATTCGGCTGACTACCAGGAGCTGGGCACGATGATTAATATCGCCACCTGGGGCAAGGGCCGCTTCTACCGCGCAGACGATCCCAGCGTTATTCCACAGGTGCTTTTGAAAGAGACGGAGCGAGCCGCGCGCCGCGCTATCATCAACGAGCCATTTACGCCCGCCGTGGTGGGGACGCACCCGATTCTCTCGGGCCTCAAGGGCTTCCCTGAGTTGGATGGTTATGTCTCCACCACGCCCAAGCCAGCGGCGCAGGTGGTGCTCGTTAGCCACCGCGACGATCCCGTACTGGCGGTCTGGCAGTATGGCCTTGGGCGCACCGTGGCTTGGACCAGCGACGCCCTTGGCCTCTGGACCTCGCACTGGCTGCAATGGAACCAGGCAGCTCAGTGGTGGGCGAATCTGGTTACCTGGACGCTGCCCGCGGCGGATAGCAGCATGAATATCAGCGGCAAGGTGCTTAACGGCACGGGGCAAATCACCGTGGACCTGCCAACGACAACAACGGGAGGTCAGCAGCAGGTGCAGGCGCATATCATCGCGCCCGACCACTCGCAGCAGACGATCGACCTGCAACCGACGGCACCGCAACAGTGGGCGGGCAACTTTTCCGCCAATCCGATCGGCGTCTACGTCTTCCAGGTCACGTGGCAGGGTCTCACCGCCAACGGGACTCCAGGCAGGCTGTCGGCAACGACGGGGATGGTCGTGCCCTACTCGCCGGAATTTCGCACGCGTGGCACGGATATACTGTTCCTGCAGCAGTTGGCGCGTGCAGGCGGAGGCCAGCTGCTTGGTCCCGAAGATAGTGTCAAGGCGTTTCTACAGAACCTCGTTCCGGTGACGGCAGCGCTGCCCATCACATTCTTGCTGCTTGTATTGGCGGCCTTGCTGCTGCCTGTAGATATCGCGGCGCGGCGTCTCTCTAGCCTGGAGTTTCTCGTCGTCGGCTGGCGCTGGCTCGCCGGGCTGTTCAGTCCAGCGAGGACGCGGCTCGCAACGTCGACGCATGGCCTCAAGGAGAGCTCCTCTTCCATCGGGGCAACCCTGGGCAGCGTGCGCACGCAGCGACAGGAACGACGCAGCCGCGTTCAGCCGACCAGACCCCTTCCGCTCAGCCGGGAGCCGGTACGCGCAAAGGCTGAGAAGGTAGCAGCCGCGCCACCACAGCCAAAGGAGTTGAGCACGACGGAGCGTCTGTTAGAGGCCAAACGCAAGCGTATGCAGATGGAGGATGCACCGAAGGAATAGCGACACAGAGCTTTAAAATCGTACGAAATTCAGGAGCATGCATGAGCAACGATATCCCGACCACTACGCGCCTACTGTTTGTGCGCCACGGGCAGACAAATATGACTGTCGATGATGCTTTCTGCGGCGCGACCGAAGTACCGCTTACGCCAATGGGCCACAGGCAGGCCCAGATGCTGGCGGAGCGACTACGGCATACGCACGTTGATGCCCTCTATTGCAGTCCGCAGCAACGCGCGCTCGACACCGCTGCACCTATCGCGGACATGCTTGGATTGGAGATTTCCAGGCGCGACGAGCTGCGCGAGATGGATTTCGGGGTATGGGAGAACCAGCCCCGTAGCGAGTTGCTCAAAGAGTACCCGCGCCTGCTTCATGGCTGGGATAGGGGACTATGGATGGGCAATCCACCGGGCGGAGAGACGCGGCAGGCGGTCATTGCACGCGTCGTACCCTGCATCATCGAACTACTGGGCGCGCACAGCGGGAAGACGCTCCTGATCGTCTCGCACAGAACCACCCTGCGGCTGCTGATCGGGCATATGCTTGACATGGCGCTCTCTAGCAGCCGCCGCATGGAGGTCAGTCCGGCCAGTCTGACGGAACTCCATGTGACCAGGGACCAGGTGCAGTTGATCTTTTACAACGATACGAGCCACCTGGCCGCATTATAGATGGCCCGCTCTATGTGATAGGGACGCGCTTTATAATCCTGTCTATAAGAAGGAGATGTATTATGTTATTAGCTGAGCTGCGCAACGATGTAGCACGTTACGCCAGAAAAATGTATGAGAGCCAGCTTGTACGCGCCACCCAGGGAAACCTGAGCGCGCGCGACCCGGAGAGCGGACGCATCTGTATCACGCCGAGCGGAGGAGACTACCAGACACTCACCGGCGAAGATATCGTCGTCGTCGACGGTTCTGGTAAGGTCGTCGAGGGCCGCTGGGAACCTTCCAGCGAAACTCCGCTCCATACGCTGCTCTTACAACGCCGTTCCGATATCAACTGCGTTATGCATACCCATTCGATCTACGCCAGCGCCTTCGGCGTCGTATACCAGCCGATCCCGATGATCCTGCAGGAGTCGGCGGCGTGCCTGGGCGGAGACGTGCCGGTAACACCATACAAGATGTCTGGCACACAGGAATTCGCCGAGCTGATCGCCGAACGCATTGGAGAGAGGGCCGCCCTCATCTGGGGCAACCACGGCGCAATGGTCGTCGGTACCACCCTGGCACAGACCTTCTCGATCGCCCACGCGCTGGAGGATAGCGCCAGAATCGCCACCATCGCCCGCCAGCTCGGCGAACCCGTGACGCTGCCGCCCGCCGAGGTAGCAAAAC
>JALYTQ010000224.1 GCA_030854195.1 Chloroflexota bacterium | reverse complement strand
GTGAAGAGCGTAGCGCCGGAGGAGCTCCACGCGGCGGGCGCGCAGATTATCCTCGCCAATACCTACCACCTGATGCTGCGTCCCGGCTCCGAACTGATCGCGTCGTTTGGCGGACTTCACGATTTCATGCACTGGGACGGTCCTATGCTGACGGATAGCGGCGGCTTCCAGGTCTGGAGCCTGGGCCACCTGCGCAAGTTGAGCGAAGAGGGCGTGACCTTCAAATCACATCTCGACGGCTCAATCCACACGCTGACGCCGGAGAGTGTGATGCGGATCGAGGCTGAGCTGGGTGCCGACATTATCTTACCGCTCGATATCTGCGCGCCGCATCCCTGTCCCCCGCTCGAAGCGAGGAAGGCGATGGAGAGCACCCACCGCTGGGCGGAGCGCGCTCTGCTCGCCAAAGAACGCTACAATCCCGCGCAGACGCTCTTCGGGATCGTACAAGGTGCCTTCGAGCCGGAACTGCGCCAGGAGAGTGCGCGCTTTATCGGCGGCCTGCCCTTTCCCGGTCTCTCTATCGGCGGACTCTCGGTCGGCGAGCCGAAAGAGGAGATGTGGCGCTTGCTCAAATATGTCACGCCCGAGCTACCACGCGAGAAGCCGCGCCACCTGCTGGGCGTCGGCTCGCCCGAAGATCTGGTGATCGGGGTGGGCCTGGGTATGGATATGTTCGATTGCGTCCTGCCCACCCGCGTAGCGCGCCACGGCGGACTCTTCACCCACGCCGGACGCGTCAATATCAAGTCGGCCCGCTTCCGCGCTGTGCATGGACCGATCGAGGAGGGCTGCGATTGCTATACCTGCCAGCACTATAGCGCGGCCTACGTCCACCACCTGCTACGCACCGAGGAGCAGCTCTACTATCGCCTGGGTAGTATACATAATATTCGCTTTATGTTGCGCCTGGCTGCTCAGCTGCGGGCGGCGATTAAAGCTGGCAACTATCCAGCGTTCCGCGACGAATTTCTGGCGCGCTACATCCCCGCCTCCGAGCAGGTGCGCGAGGACCAGCGCGAGAAATGGAAGTCCGCCCGCACGCGTTCAGCACAGACGCTTCCGTAAGGGTCAGCAAAGAGAGGATGAATGCATGCAGACTTATCGTTTTGTCAATACAGGTATTCAGGACGCGGCCCTCAATATGGCGCTCGACGAGGCTATTCTGCTGCACCATATGGACGGCGCAGTCCCTCCAACCTTGCGCGTCTTTCGCTGGTCGCAGCCCGCGATCTCGCTGGGACGCTTTCAGAGCATCGAACGCGAGATCGAGGACGAACTATGCCAGCAGCGCGGCGTGGCGCTGGTGCGGCGTCCCACGGGTGGCCGCGCCGTCTATCATCGCGACGAGTTCACCTATAGCATCGTTATCGGCAAACGCGACGGAGCGCCAGCGGGCGTCGTAGCTGCCTACGCCTATCTGGCGCAGGGACTCCTCGCCGCATTACAAGACCTGGGCGTGCGGGCGGAACTGAGCGACGAAAGGGTCAGCAAGCACCCATCGGCGGCCTGCTTTGCTTCTTCGACGCAGGCCGATCTCACCAGCGGCGGCTTCAAGCTCGTTGGCAGCGCGCAGGTGTGGAAGGATGGCTCGCTGCTGCAACAGGGTTCGTTGCCGCTCGACGATCGCGCCGCCGAGTTCTTCGCGCTGCTACGCTATCCCGACGAGGACACGCGCGCGGAAGCCCTGGCTCTCTATCGCGAGAAGACGACGCCGCTGCATACCTTCGCTCCCGACGCGAGCTGGGATGATGTGGCGCGGGCGTTCCGCCACGGTTTCAGCAGCGCCCTGCACGCCACGTTCGCGCCGGATACGATCAGCCAGTCAGAGTGGGATCTGGCACAGCAACTGGTAGAAGAGAAATATAGCAAGCTGACCTGGCGCAAAGAGCGCATCACGCTCGTTTAGGAGGAATGGAACGTGCCCATACTGTTCTGTCAAACGACATTGGACCCCACAATTGGGTAGGGACCGGATTGCGTGTTCGTTGCAGGTGAGGTACAATAGGCGCAGTAGACCGCGCCTTCACTATTTTCATTCTTCCGTATGATTCGTGGATAGACAGTACGAACTCGGTGGAAGCGATCCGCCTCGCAAGAGGTTAACATAAAATTAGAGCATCAGAAGGAGTACCTGGGTGTGAGCATATCCATAGATATGGCGCGTAGAATATTGGAGGCAAGCAAACAACGCGCCAGAGAATTGAGGAGCCCTGTGAGTATCGCCATCGTCGACGCGGGCGGGCACCTCGTTCTTTTCGAGCGCATGATGTCTCCCTACGGATGGGCGACGGGCAATATCAGCATAGCGAAGGCGAATACGGCTGTTATGTTCAACCAGTCCACCGACGCGGTTGCGCAGTGGGGGGCGGGCATTCCGGGCTTTGCTTCAAGTATGGCCACAATGACCGAGGGCAAGTTTATCATGGCGGCTGGCGGCTGGCCTGTGCGCATCGACGGCGCGACGGTCGGCGGCATCGGCGTGA
Organism: Chloroflexota bacterium; assembly: GCA_030854195.1. Classification (GTDB taxonomy): domain Bacteria; phylum Chloroflexota; class Ktedonobacteria; order Ktedonobacterales; family Ktedonobacteraceae; genus JACDAE01. Next base: position 6,094 of record JALYTQ010000224.1, on the reverse strand, counting down.
GCGGCGGGAACGCGCCTGGACGAGACGACGAGATCGCGCGCGCTGGCCTCGCGGCAGTAGATGCCATGCCGCCCGCCACTCCTCGCTACGAGCAGAGGCCGCCAGTCCTCGCGCCCAACGCAAATGGACCATTGCCAGCCTCACCTTCCCCCGCCAACGGCCCCAGCTCGCATTACGAAGCGCCCGATACACGCTATTTAATCCCTGATCAAAACAATTCGTACACTGGAGAGATACCAGATCAACCTAATTCAGAACACCCAGGAGGCCAGGAATGAGCCAGGATTTCAATACGAACAGCAACAGACCCAGGCGCGCCGCGCGTTCTCAGCGCAATCGCCCCACCCTGGTCACACCAGGCAGTGAGCTACAGGAGCAGCCCATCCAGGATATACCAGTCGCAGCGGAGCCGGTTGCGGTGGTTGAGCCTCCTCCCACCCAGAAACGGCGGCTCCCGAACTTCTTCTCCACGGTAGGAAAAAGCGATCAGGCGGCCACAACGAATGAAAGCGATGTGGCAAAGGCACGCCTGGCACGCGCTACCCGTGGTAAAACTCCGACAAAGAAGGCCGAGAGCGTCGTCGAGACGCCCAGCTCGAAGGCTGCCCCCGGCAAGTCAGCAACAGCAGTGGCACGCCCGGCACCGCAGCGACCACCCAGCTTATTCAAGCCACGCTATATTCTGGGCATGGTTATCTATCTTGTCGCGGCCAACTTTCTCGGTGCCTTCGAGCGTAACGCGCTCGTCAGCATAGGTGCTGAACGCACCCTGACAAAGCTCAATCTCTTCGGCCTGCCACTTACCATCACCACATCGGGCCTCGCGTTCATCGCCACGCTGATCATTATCCTGATCGCGTTGGCAAAGCTGGACCTGCTCCCCACGAGCCTGAATGCTATGACCGGCACGACCCCTCCCAAAAAAGGGGCTACAGGCCAGACGCGCAGCTCCGATGGGCAAGAGGGCGTCAGGACCACACCCGCGCCGATTCGCCAGGGCGTACAGGGCGCAGACGACGATCTGTACCGCGCGTACCGCACCAATCAGCGCCGCGACAAAAAACGCTAATATTCTGTTGTGTCTGGCTGGTGGGAGGTGTCTCTGTCAACCGTCAATGCATCAGGCGGCGGTTGACAGGTTAAAAGATTGGAGCCAATAGGAACATTAGAACATAGCCAATTTGGGTTTATGGATGAACTAACCATAGAAACCCCTTGACAGATAACGCCATGACTCTGTATAATCCCAACAGAGCCGAAAAGAAGAGTATCGATAGCGGCTCATACAACGAGATGGAACGAGAACGGAAAATTCAAATGCTCAGCGAACCCATAAACGCACAATATAGCTTCTACTATTGGTTTAGCCCTCCAGCATGATGGTGGGCCCTTTGGGCTGAGCAAAAAAAGACCACCAGCGTGCTGGACAAGCAGAGGAAAAGACCTCTGCTTTTTTGTTTCTTTAAAACTTTTTTACACATGAAGGGGGACACAAACAATGCTTATCACTATTCATAACCACGCGACCAGCGAAGAACGTTCACAACTGATGACGCTCCTGCACCGCATCAGCGGCAGCCACCACCCGATTACAACGACCAGGATGGGCGGGCGCGAAGTGATCGTACTCGACCTGCATTTTCTCGATGCAGCCGCGCAAGGGGCGCTGAATGAGCAAGCCGCCATCGAGCGCGTTACACATATTAAGACACCATACAAGCTTGTCAGCCGCGAGTTCCAGGCCACGGATACCAGCATCGTTGTGGGCAAAGGCCACAACTGCACGCCTGTTACTGTTGGTGGGCAATCAGCATCTCCGGTCATCATTGCAGGACCGTGCGCGGTAGAGGATCGGGAGCAGCTGCTCACAACGGCGAAGGCTGTGGCGAGCGCGGGTGCCCATGTCCTACGCGGAGGCGCGTTCAAACCACGCACCTCGCCCTACCAGTTCCAGGGTCTGGGCGTCGACGGTCTGCACCTGCTCTCCGAGGCGCGCCAGGTCACAGGGTTGCCGGTCATCACCGAAGTCATGGAGCCCGAAATGGTCGCTGTCGTCGCTGAGCACGCCGACATTTTACAGATCGGCAGCCGCAACATGCAGAACTTCCCGCTCTTACGCGCCGCCGGGCAGGATCGCTTGCAACGCCCCGTCATGCTGAAGCGTGGATTGTCCGCAACGATCGACGAATGGTTGTTAGCGGCGGAGTACATTGTGGCAGCAGGCAATCCCAATGTCATTCTTTGCGAACGTGGCATCCGCAGCTACGACCCGCAGACGCGCAACGTCCTCGACCTTTCCTGTGTCCCCCTGCTCCACGAACTCACCCATCTTCCCATTATCGTTGATCCCAGCCATGCCACGGGCCGCCGCTCCCTGGTCCCCACCATGTCACGCGCCAGCATCGCCGCCGGGGCCGAGGGGCTGATTATCGAGGTTCACCCCGATCCCAATAGCGCCTTATGCGATGGAAAACAATCAATTACACCCGAGCAGCTACAAAAAATCGTGCGCGAGACACGCATCCTGGCGGGTATGATGCAGGAGGAAGAGGACCTGACCAGCGTAGCGTAATAGAGAAGAGAAAAATATGGTGTAGCGCTTACACGAAGTGCTTTTCCCTATCGACTCATTTCAGTTGGTATGATATACTCTCTATACGTGGGAAGAGACTTTAGTACTAGATGTGGATGAGAGATCAGAGGTTTTTGAGGTGAGACTATGCCAACACGCATTATTATCGCGGATGACGAAGCCATCCAGCGTATGGACTTGAAGGACGTACTAACGAAACAGGGCTATCTCGTGATAGGCGAGGCGGGTGATGGCGTAAGCGCCGTCAACCTGGCTCGCGAGTTGCGGCCCGACCTGGTGATTATGGATATCCGCATGCCGGATATGGACGGCATCGCCGCCGCCGAGACGCTCACGGAGGAAAAGATAGCGCCTGTTTTGTTGCTTACCGCTTTCGGAGATCAGCCCCTCGTCGAACGCGCCAAGGAGGCCGGTGTGGTGAACTACATCGTGAAACCCTTGCGCGAGAGCGAGGTGACTCCTGCAATTGAGGTGGCGCTGGCACGCTACAACGAGTTCCGCGCAATGGAAGAGAAGGCGCGTACACTGACCGAGCAATTAGAGACGCGTAAGATTGTCGAGCGCGCTAAAGGTCTCTTGATGGAGAAGCAGGGCCTGTCCGAGCAGGAGGCTTTCCGCAAGATTCAAAAGGCCAGCATGAACAATCGCAAATCTATGCGCGAGGTCGCGGAAGCAATCCTTCTGACAAACGAGATGTAAATTGAGAGGGTGCCGGGCTATGGAGGATGTAGCAGCGCGGCTGCACCTGACCCGAGATTCTTTTTTTTAGAGAATAGAGCAGCCAATGTCACTGGCGACGAGTACAGAAAAGACAGTCATCATTGTTGGCATTCGCTTTCGACCAGCCGGACGTATCTATTACTTCGATCCGCAGGGACAGTCCTTTGCTACAGGCCAATATGTTATCGTAGAGACGGTTCGGGGTATCGAGGCTGGGCGCGTGGTTATCGCCGCCAAAAAACTCGCTGAGAGTGATCTGAGCGATCCACTGAAACCCGTTTTGCGCCTGGCGAGCGAAGACGAATTGCGCATGATGCTCTCTTTCAAGAGCAAGGAGAAAGAGGCGCTGGTGCGCTGCGCCGAACGCGTCAAACAACACAGCCTCCCCATGAAACTTGTAGAGTCGGAATATACCTTTGATGGTAGCCGACTGACTTTCTATTTTACTGCCGACGAACGCGTGGACTTCCGCGCCCTTGTGCGCGACCTCGCGGCAACCTTCCGCACACGTATCGAACTGCGCCAGATCGGGGCGCGCGACCAGGCAAAACTGCAAGGCGGCGTGGGCATCTGCGGCAAAACGCTCTGCTGTAGCTCCTGGATTAAAGAGTTTGGCATCGTCTCGATTAAAATGGCGAAAGAACAGGATCTCCCCCTCAATCCATCCAAAATCTCCGGTGTATGCGGTCGCCTGCTTTGCTGCCTCTCCTACGAAAACGATAATTATATCCAGGCCAGGCAACAAATGCCGCAGATAGGCACGATGCTCTCCACACCAAGCGGTCCAGGCAAGGTCGTTGCGGTCAATGTGCCGCAAAATTCCGTCGAGGTGATGTTGGAGAGCGGCGCGACGATCCAGGTACCGGTAAATGCACAGGAGGAGCGCGGTGGATGCGGCAGCGGCGGAGCCTGCTGTAGCAGCAAAGGCGGCGGTTGTAGCTCGGGCGGCTGCGGCTCAGGCGGCGGCTGCGGAACTTGTGGCACAGGGGAAAGCGGTGGCGGCTGTAATTCTTGTGGTATAAAGAAGAAGGTATAATTTCACAATCGTAGTTTTGGTGATGAGATGAGAGGAAGGTGCTTATACCTATGTCGTCAGACGGGAAGGAACCAGGTTGGCACGGTTCTGGGAATCCTAACTGGGGCCAATCGCTTGAACACACTCATCAGGAACAGTTTGATGAGTTGCCTCCTCAATCCGCTCAAGAAGATGAGGAGGCATTGCCTTTATTGGAGGAGTCAGGCTCCGCGCAAGACGAGGACTACACGGACGAACAGGCGGGAGCAACACGCGGCCCACTCGAATTCTTCAAACAATTCGGGCAATACATCGCGCTTATTATCGCACCCTTGATCTTCGGAGCTTTTACCTGTCTCTTCGTGCTTCCTCTTATTGCATCAGACAGGGCGTATATTCCACCTATAGGGCTCTGGCCGGTTACTATCATCATCATTCTTGTGGCGGTGGCACAGGCAATCGGCGTCTACTACGCGGGCTCCGATAATGGATTGTGGATACTTGCTACTATCGGTGGCTTCTTCCTGTTTGTACTCGTTGGCTGCTTCGCCATCTTCGGGCCTGTTCCAACGCTTGTACTCTTGTTCGTAGTGCTCATCGTCTCCGCTGTGCTCATGCGCCTCTACTTCCATCCGGTCTCGGAAGGCTACGTGGACATCGTCTACGCATTCGGGAAATATAAACGCACCCTCTATCCCGGCCTCAACATTCTCATGCCGTGGGAGAAGGTGATGCACTCGTTAAACGTGGGCGAAAAACAATGGGCCTGCCCGTTGCAGAAGGTGCAGCTCTCGCGCGACGAAGACGTGGTGCTGCGCGCAACGATCTCGTATCAGTTGACGCCCGAGGATGCGTATATCGCGGCAACCCAGGTTCTCCAATGGGAGAATAGCCTGAAGGATCTTGTCCTGGCAACTATCCAGAGCATCGCTACGCTGTTTAAGCCCAACGACTTTATCGCCTGGCCGCAGGGTCTGCATTCACGCCCGTTAACTTACGACGATCGCGATAATGCCCTGCCCTGGGAGAAGGTCAACAACTATCTATTTCAGCTCATAAGCGACCGCGTGGCGCTCTGGGGTGTGCAGGTCAACTGGGTGCGCATCCTCGATGTCTCCCTCGCACCACACGGCGCGACTATCGTCGAGACAGACCCCGTTGCCGATGTACCAACTATGCTGCTCAGCAATCCTGCACCCACGCCAGCGCCCCAGCCAACGAAGCAGCCGGTCAGCCAACCAGTTCAAGCCAACCAGCCAAAAGCGGCGACGAGCGCGCCGCAGAACGGCGCGGGCAAAGGAAATGTCAAGGTGGCAGAGGAACCGACGCAGGTGGTGCCTGCTCCGGTGCCCGCGTCCCCTCCGGTTTCCAGCAACCCAGGTCAGCTCGCACCGGCTACGCTAAGCGAGAAGGGGCTCATCTCAGCCTATAAGACGGTCCAGGACGGCGCGGTGACGGACCCGGACACTATCCGCCGCCTCGCCGCGAAGTTCGAACAGGTGGCGCGTGATCCCATCTATAGAGATAAGGTGAGCTTCGACCCGGAGCGCGCCGCGCAAAATCTCCATGCACAGGCGCGCAAAAACGAAGAGCTGTTGAGTATGGGCCAGCTTTACAGCGATGAGACGCGGCCCGATCTGAACATGTATCGCCCTCCCGAATAGTAGGGATGGGCCTTGCGTCCATCCGGCCCAGCAGCCGAGTGATGGGGAGCTAGCAGCAACTCAGTAGGGATGGGCCTTGCGTCCATCCGGCCCAGCGAGCGC
>JALYTQ010000026.1 GCA_030854195.1 Chloroflexota bacterium | reverse complement strand
AGGTAGTGGAGTCCGCTTCTTTGGAGCAGATGGAACTCAGCGACGAGCAACTGGAGCAGGTCTCCGGCGGCTATATCGTCGCAGGCCACAAAGGTGAACTAGATTGGCAGAAGAGGCTCAAGTATGCCCATGATCACCCCGGCATGATGATCCCACTGCTGGTGCGCTAGTTCGACAGGCGAAGAGATCATCCAGGTATTCAAATCTCGCTTGCTTACTTATGACAAAAAGGACGCCCCGGAACCGGAAGCGTCCTTTTTAGACACAATGCTCGTCTGCTTACGCCAATGCGCGAACCTTTGGCTGGTAACGCGTCTGCGTTACTTCTTCCGTTCATAGAGCAAAAAGGTGTGGGGAATGGTATTCTTCTCATTTAGCACACCTGCGCGAGAAGAGATCAGCGTGAAATTCTCGGAATTCCACGCGGGGAAAAAGGCATCGCCCTCAACATCAAGCGCTACTTTCGTGATATATAGACGTTCGGTGAATTCCAGAAACTGGCTGTAGAGGGATGCACCGCCAATAATAAAGATATCACCGAGCGCCAATACCTCTTCTTTGCTATGCACTACTTCGAGGTCGGTCCCGCCAAATTCATGTTGGCTGGTGAGCACGATATTTCTTCTATGTGGCAAGGAATGCCCGATCGACTCGTACGTTTTGCGTCCCATGGCGACAGTATGCCCGCTGGTGATGCACTTGAAGTGCTGCAAATCATCCGGCAGATGCCAGGGAATACGCCCCTCACATCCAATCACGCGATCATGCGCGTAGGCAACAATAATGCTGATCATTTCACGCTCGCTTATTTGCTAGCTGAACGCACGCGCTCATTGACGCTTCCAGGAGATTATAGTGCACTGTACTCTCCCTCTTCAATAGTTGGCGTTAGCCTATTTGACACCCCTTCGACTGGCGTCTATACTACCTGTAATGAAATCATCGGAGAGATGGTGCAAAGGCAGGCAGTATGCTGATGCATTCCTCTCTCTTTCTTTTGTTATGCAGAAAGAAAGGACCCGTTGTAGTGCTCGTCGACAGCCATGCACATATCGATACTTCCCGCTTCGACGCCGACCGCGAAGCTACAATCCAGGCCGCTATCAACGGCGGCGTGACGCGGATCGTTGATCCCGGCACGGACCTGCCTTCTAGCCAGGCCGCGCTGGCCCTGGCAAAGGCACATCCAGGCACGATCTTCGCAGGTGTCGGCGTCCATCCGCACGACGCCACGACCTATGATGAAGAGGTGGGCGCACAGCTGCGCGAGATGGCGCGTGAACCGGAGGTCGTGGCGATCGGCGAGTTCGGTCTCGATTATTACCGCATGCTGTCGCCCCGCGATGTGCAGCGCGCCGTCTTCTGCGCTCACCTTCAGCTCGCTCGCAAGTGCAATCTACCCTGCATCATTCATGTGCGCGACTCTCACGACGATGTGATCGAGCTGCTGCGCGCTCATGGACAGGATCTGCGCGGCGTCTTCCATTGCTTCTCCGGCGATGTCGCGCAAGCCGAGGAATGTCTGACCTTCGCCGGATTTATGCTCTCTTTCGCCGGACCACTGACGAAACAGGGCAATGCGCTGCCAGAGGTGGCGCGTATGGCCCCCCTCGATCGCATCCTGGTCGAGACGGATAGCCCCTACCTGATCCCCAAACCAGTTCATGCCCGCCGTAATGAGCCGCTCTTCGTCAGGCATACTGCCGAGAAGCTGGCGCTGATTCGCGACATGACGCTTGAGGAGATCGCCCATATTACTACGACAAACGCCGTCAGTTTGTTTGGTCTAGGAGAAAATTGAATGAAGCTGTTTAATACCCTGACACAATCGCTCGAACCCTTCACACCACTTTCAGATACCGTGCGTATCTACGTCTGTGGCGTGACGCCTTACGATACTACCCATCTGGGACACGCTTTTACTTATGTTTCGTTCGACACCCTGATCCGCTATTTAGAGTATAGTGGCCATAAAGTGAAATATGTGCAGAACGTGACCGATATCGACGACGACGTTTTGCGCAAGGCACGCGAGCTCGGTCTGGCCTGGGATGAGCTGGGTCGTCGCGAGACCGAACGCTTCTTGCGCGATATGGATGCCCTTAATGTGCGTCGCCCCGATGTCTATGCGAAGGCGACTGAGGAGATTCCCCGCATCATCAAGCTCGCGCAGGGGCTGATAGAGAGCGGCTTCGCTTATGTGAGCGAGGGCTGCGTCTTCTACGAGGTCAGAAAGGACCCGAGTTTCGGCGCGCTGGCGCGTGCTATTGGCTTGAACGACTATCAGTCCATGCTCAATATCGCCAATGAGCGCGGCAACTTCCCCGACGATAAACGCAAGAAGGACCCGCTGGATTTCGTGCTCTGGCAGGCTCAGGCTCCCGGCGAACCGGCGTGGCCCAGCCCCTGGGGCCCCGGTCGCCCCGGCTGGCACATCGAATGTAGTTCTATGTCGATCCACTATCTTGGCGAACAGATCGATATTCATGGTGGTGGTGCCGACCTTGCCTTCCCACACCATACCTGCGAGATCGCGCAGTCCGAACACTATACCGGCAAGGCTCCCTTTGTGCGCTACTGGATGCATACCGGCATGGTCTACCAGGATGGCGAGAAGATGAGCAAATCCCTGGGCAACCTGACCCTCGTCGGCGATCTGCTCAAAAACTACTTGCCCGATACGATCCGCGTCGTCCTGCTGAGCCACCACTATCGCCATCCCTGGGAGTGCTTCAGAGAAGATATGCAGTCTGCCAGCCAGGCCGTCGAACTCTTCCAGAATGTGCGCAATTTCGTTGGCAAAGATGCGCAAGGCGAGGATGCGATGCTCTACGATCGCTTCAAGGTCGCGATGGACGATGATCTCGATACGCCCGAGGCTCTGCTGCTGTTGCGCGAGGCCGCCGAAAAGGCCATCGCCACCCGCGACGCGAATACCGGAGCTGAAGTTCTGCGCCTGACTCGCGTGCTCGGTCTCACCGTGTAACTCAGTCAATTGGTAGCCGGGCAGCTTTATACCATCCGGCTACTACTTTCTTGTTTATTATTTGGCCTACTTCATTATACCAGTGACTATGGAGGTCAATACAATGCAATCTGCTAAGGAAACAGCAAGCTCCCCTTCTCTCGTGCGCGCGGGAATTCTTGTCTCCGTCCCGCTCCTTTTCGCAACCGTAGCATATACGCGCTTATCCAGGAACAGGCTGCACCACGCATCGCAGCCCGGTCGCTCCGTATCCGCGGAAGTCTCATCTACTACCGCTACACCTTTGACAACCATCAATCGCTCAGGCAGGGCGGGCGACCCGATCAATATCCAGATAACTGGCTCGGATGGGCAGATTGGCGCTGCTTTTGCCTCCGCTGGCTGGTACCGCGCCGACGAGATCGACCTCATCACCTCTGTACGCATCAGTGCAGATTCCGTGCTCGGTCGCAAGTACTCAACTGCGCCGGTCAGTAATCTCTATCTCTATGGTCGCAAAGAAGATATGGCTTTCGAGCAGCCTGGTAGCAACGTGCGCATGCGCGACCATATCCGCATCTGGAATACCGGTCAGAATGGGGAAGACAAGCGGTCTACCTGGATTGGCAGCGTGACAAAAGATGTCAAAGTGGAACTCTCCAAAACCAATTACCTTCCCACCCACGGCATCGGACCCGACCTGGATAGCGAACGCTCCCTCCTCGTTTCCGAGCTGGCCAAGACGGGTTTTGTGATAAAGGAGACGACGCGTCCCGGCTTCGGCAAAGAGACGCGAGGAGTGAATGGCGGTGGAGATCCCTACATTACCGATGGGCAAGTAGCCGTGCTTACCCTGGCGAATGTTCCGACGCTCCCCCTTGCGACCCAGGTGCGCAGTCCCTTTATTGGCCGTATTGTCAAAGCAGTAAGTAAGCTCACACGCTGGCGCTTGCCTCAAGCCGGACGAGACCGCGCTGAACGCGCGCGGCAGTTCAGCAAGGCATAAGCTTGCACACTCACCACTTCATGAAAAATAGAACGGTGAAGCTGCAAGAAACAAAAGCGCTGTTGACATACTGCTCTCAAGAGAGTGGATCGATGCCTCGTAAGATCATGCCTTGCCCGCGAGAGCGATGCACATCTTTTGCGGGCCGATCGAGGGGATCACGCATCTGCACCAGCAGCGTTGTGCGCGCTTCATTACTGCTATTGATACCTGAACCGTGAATGGTCAGATAGCTAAAGAACAACACATCTCCTGGCAGAGCCTCACAAGGCACGGACGCAGTGATTGGATAGCGGCTGAAGGGCAGGTGCCATCCACCCTCTTCTTCGTGCTCAAGCGGCCCGAGTTTGTGGCTCCCCGAGACAACACGGATACATCCTTTTGCCACGGGAGCCGCGTCAAAATGGACGATTGCAGCAAGCATCGTGCCCCGCGTATGGGGGAAAAAAGGATAATCCTGATGCATGGGGAAGGGAGAGCCTCGTTCAGGTGGCTTGACGAACATCTTTGTATGGTGCAGTTGGACATTAGGGCTTCCGAGCAGATCCGCCGTTGCTGAGGTTAAACGCTCATCCACCAGTAATCGGCTAAAAGCAGCCGAATAGAACTGGACATCGTGGCAGTGCAACACCTGTGTGGTTTCTGCTTCAGGCACAGCTACACGCGCACTTCCCCAGGTCGCATCCAGATTTTGTACCGTAGCCAGTCGCTGCAGCAGAGCATGACACTCCTGCCGATACGCATCTGCCTCCTCTTGCGAGAACAGTCCCTTCGCCAGCACATAGCCCTGCTCTTGATAGAAAGCACGCTGATCTTCTGTTAACATAGGTATCCTCTCCTTCCTCTCGAAAAGCTATTTCACGGTGTCGCAACTGACGCATCTGCCGTCCTCGCATACTTTCTACGCAGGAGGAGCGCACAGAAGTAAAACACAATTACCGGTATCAATAGCAGACGATAGCCAATCAGCATACTGAAATATTCCAGCATACCTCCGATCATGATACCAAGCAGGTTCGAGGCAAAGGCGATGTCCGCCGTCTCACTATCGCGAAACGCATTCGCGAAGATGATATTGGCCATAAACACCGGTGCAAAGGCCAGTGTGCTCGCCAGAAGATAGCGCGCGACCGGGTTTCCCAGCAGTAATACTTCAGGCGGGAGCAACAAATTCAGTATCAGGATTCCGAACAGGAGCACATACCATATACTGATGCGCCTGACCTTGAGGCGGCTGTTGATAAGTACAGCCAGCAGCACGCTGCTCAGAATGGCAAAGAAGACGAGTGAGTTGACCAGCCACGTACTGCCAAACAGGAGCGCAAAAGTGGTGAGGCTCTTGGTTTCCAGGAGCATGAAGGCAACACCCAGGAAGAACATATGCCAGTCAAAACGCCTCAGCGTGCTGCGCGGTGCCAACGTGCCTACGCCAAGAAGAGCGAACAGAAGCACCATGACCAGACCTGCAATGTAGATCGTTGGAAAGCTCACATCGCGCAGATAGAGGAACGGCCAGTCATCAGTAGCAGGTCTGATATTGTTGAGTGGAAAAAATCCCTCGCCAATGATACGCGCTGGATCTCCGGGAGCAGGTGGATGCTCCTTGTAGGTACCAAATTTTCCAGGCGGCAATGTCGCTAGCAGTGGACCAGCCATGATAACCGCTGCGCGACCCGACACGCCATAGGTCGTCACGAATGGCCTCTGCTGAAAGGTATTGCCCGCCATATCAGCCAGTTTCTCTACCAGCCATTGCTCGCGATAATAGTTGTAGAGGACCAGCAGCCCATGATCGCTTAAGCGTGCCTTCGCGGCCTGGAGTGCGTCCTGGGTCAGCAGAAAACTCTCCAGGCGCAGAGTAGTATTACTTGAAGTAAGGGTAAGCGAGTCGGGCAGGGCGAAGATGATCAGGTCGTACTTGTCGGTCGAATTCTGCAGGAAGGTACGGCCATCTTCGATAACGACGTGGACGCGTGGATCGCTATAGGGCTGATCGGGATTGAGCTTGGCACCGAGTTGTTGAATGGTCGGATCGATCTCAACTGCTGTGATTGAGGAGACACCGTGAGCCAACGCGGTTGCCGTGTCAGAGCCGGTTCCCGCGCCAAGAATCAATGCATGCTTAAACGAACCTGCCGGAAAAATCTCGTACATGCGCCGGTACAGTGGCTCTTTATATTGCCAGGGAATCATGACCTGGTGCCCGGTGTTATTTACGTTGACAACATAGCCACGCGGTGAGGCCGGATCAAGCACAATCTTATAGTACGGAGACCAGTAAGCGCCGTTCTGAAGCTGCCAGACGATGATCAGGGTCGGAATGAGCAGAATCACGGTGCAAAGGAGCATCAGCCAGCGTTTGCTACCCAGCAACAGAATCAATACTGCCAGAATGCCAAACCAGGCCAGCGGCGGCAGCGTGAAATAAGCGATGAGCGAAAAAATAGCGATGCCTACCAGGCTTCCGATAATATCAAAGGTGTAGGCCGTGAGCGGTCGTATCTCCGCGAAGAGGAGCCCGAAGGAGCGCCCCAGCGGAATGAAGCTGGCAGTGACCAGTCCGAACACAAGTGGCAGCACAAGGGCGTTTTCCGCCTCCAATTGGTCCACAACAGCGCCACCGAAATAGAGCACCTGTGTTGAGGTGATACGAAACTCAAACTTGTTCAGCCCTATGGTAATAACCAGAATAAGCAGCATCAGCGGAAATGGTGGGAACCAGAAGCGCTTACGGCGTGCAGCCAACATGCCCAGTCCCATACCCAGGAATGAAGCGAGCAAGATAAAATTGTTGAAATAACTCAAGTAGCGAACATAGGATGGAATCCAGCGAATACAGAGCAGTTCGAAAAAAAGCATTGCGAAAGAGAGAAGGAAGATACGTACCCGTGGGCGAGCGATAAGGAATTCAGGGGGCGCATCCATGTGCAAAAAGGAAACAGACCGCGTTAAGACAGATGCTGACATACTTTCTTCTCCTTAAAAGGGGCTGCTTATGCTTCACAAACCGGAAAGTGTAGGCTTAGTTTGCCCTATTGTGCATCAAAAACCTGTGTAAATGCAAACTTTCAATGGCTCATATCCACCTCTGCTCCTGAAACAAGCCGATCGAAGAGAAAGTGGTTTTGCTGCTGACATACTGCTGTCACTCATGCCAACTATACTATGCATAAAGAACTTGCTAGAGACTATAGCTACAAGGAGGAACCATGCTTATGACAACCCTTACCACGACGACGGGCACACTAACGCCGCACGCTCCCTACGACTTTATTAAGACGCTCGCCTTCATCGGCGACTTCACGCCGACCGGGGGCGAACAGACGCTGGCAGCCGATGCTGTGACGAAAGCTATTACGCAGAACGGGCAGGCCGTCGCCTTCGAGCTGCGTAGCGTGGGCACGACAGCAGAGCCGCGCGTCTCCTACACACTTTTCTCAGAGCATCCCCTATCCGAGGAGGATCAGAGGGCGGTCGCCGAGCGCATCCGTTTCTTTCTCAGCATGGATGACGATCTGCAGCCCCTCTACGCTATTGCGCGCGCGGACACACACTTCGCTCCAATTATCGAACGCTTCTACGGTTTGCACCAGCCGAAGTTCCTTACGCCGTTTGAGATCGCCTGCTGGTCGATTCTTACGCAGCGACAACCTATCGCCATTGCGCACCGCGTCAAGATGGCCCTGGTGCGGCGCTGGGGCACCAGCATTACACTACCGGGTGGCACGACATATTGGGCGTTTCCCGAACCGGCGCAACTGGCAAACGTTCCACCAGACGAGCTGGCACAGGTCGTGCGCAATGAACGCAAGGTCGCTTACCTGCTTGCGGTAATCAAGTTTTTTAACGCGGTGGATGAACAGTTCCTACGCAATGGAGACTACGAGGAGGTTTCTGCAAGCATTAAAGGTATCAAAGGCATCGGCGATTGGTCGTCTCACTTTATCCTTGTGCGCGGTCTCGGGCGCATGGAGCGCGTTTCGACGACCGATAAAGAACTGAGCAAGGCGGCTGCCAGCATCTATAATCATGGTCAAACGCTTCCTCCTGCCGAAATGCAGCTGATTCTCGATCGTTATGGAGCCACTCAGGGGTACTGGGCCTTCTATGCGCGCATCGGCACGCTCAGTGATGCATTTATGGCGAATAGATAATTACAGAGCTTGATTGGTGGTCCACGCGGATCGCCAATCAAGCTCTATGACTATGTAGCAGATTACACAAAGCATTCCACCATTCACCTCCACATACCAGAAAGTACCCACCTTCCCGAAACACGCTACAGGCCACGTTGATTGTTTCTAGACAGATAATTCTTGCAACGAAAACTGACTAGATCTATTTATCGGGGAGGCTTCATTTATGTTTTCAGCGCGCACCTCTATAAAACGCTCTCTGGCCTTTGGTATACTCTCTTTAACATGTATTCTGCTAATTTCCGGCTGCTCGTTCCCGTGGCGGCATCACGCGAGCGTCAGCAGCACCAATACGCCAAGACCAACGACGCAACAGTTGTTGGCAAATCTGCAAAAAAATTTCCGTAGCGTCAGTTCGTTCCATGTTAACTTGCAGGTCCAGAATCCCGGCCCTGCCTCCTCCGACAAAGTACAGATTCGCACCGCCGATGGCGATGTTTTGATGCCCGATAAAGTCAAGGTCCAGGCTGGTGTTACGCTCTCAGGGCAGTCGGTAACGGTCAACCTGATTAGCGTCGGGGCCAATCAGTTCATCACCGATCCAATCACCGGACAGTGGCGCGTCATCAAGGGCGTGCTCGATCCACGCACGCTTACCAATTCGAATACGGGCCTCGTCTCGCTGATTGGCAAGCTTCAGCACGTCAATAGCCCCGTTTCAGATACAGTGAACCAGGTGCCCTGCTGGCGCGTCACAGGCCAACTTCCAGCCGGAGACCTGGCGTTCTTCACAGGCGGCGGCGTTCCAGCAGGGACTATGCTACAGACGAACGCCTGCATCGGCAAGGCCGACGCGCTGCCCTACCAGGTCGTTGTGACCGGCGAGGCAGCACCGGGCGATACGGCCCAGACAGCGTATGATTTCAATCTGTCGAACTATAACGAAAATATCAGTATCAGCGCACCAGCCATTTAGTGCTTTGTGGGGGGGAAAATGTATACCTTAGAGGACGATCAAGAGACTTCTTCACGCTTCAAGAAAAAGGCCGGTACGTTCGGCGATCCAAGCGCTCAAGAAGAGGTCGCGGACCAGACCACTACTATACAGCAACCGGGCGCTACTGGTAGTCACCACTTCGCGCCCCGGCAGCTTAGTGGCTCGTTCAAACGCCTGACGACGCCTGGAAAAGCCAACGCGGGCAATCAGCGCGTCGCCCTGGCGGCCCTGACCATTGCCTGCATCGGCGTCTTCTTCACCGCGCTCGATCAGACGGTGGTGGTCACGGCCCTGCCACAGATCATTAACGATCTGCAGATCCCCATTACGCAGCTCGACCGCGCATCGTGGATCGTCAGTGCCTACCTGCTCGGCTTCGTGGTCGTGATGCCGCTGATGGGCCGCGTCTCCGATCTCTATGGACGCCGCCGTATCTTTTTAATCTGCCTATCCATCTTCGGCGTCGGTTCGCTGCTATGCGGCCTCGCGCCCATTTTAGGCAAGCCGCTGGACCTGAGCTTCCTTGGCGTCTTTGGTATCGATACGTCGTCGCCCGGCCTGATTCTGCTGATCGCGGCGCGCCTGATACAGGCTATTGGCGGCGGCTCGGTTGTGCCCGTTGCGATGGCGATCGCGAGCGATTTTTATGGACAGGAGCGGCGCGGGCTGGCGCTGGGCATTATCGGCGCAGTGACTGAGGCGGGCGGCGCGATCGGTCCGGTCTACGGCGCGCTTGTGGTACAACGCCTCGGTTGGCAGTTTATCTTCTACCTGAACATTCCTATCGTGGTCGGACTTCTCGTTGCCGCCTGGATTCTCGTGCCCAAAGGCAAACACCTGGGCGAAAAGATCGACTGGATCGGCGCTATCTTGCTCGGACTCGCCCTGACCACCCTCAGCCTCGGTCTGGCGCAGCAGGGCACCTCGCTCGGTCCGGTCTCGACCAGCGGCGCGGCCCCGCAGAACAATCCGCTCGCGCTGGCCCTGGCCGCCGTTTTCCTGCTCGCCTTTATCCTGGTCGAGCGCAAGGTACGTTGGCCCGTGGTAGATCTTTCGATGTTCAGGCGTATCCCGTTCAGCGCATCTTCGCTGGTTAGCCTGTTCGTAGGCGCGGCCCTGATTATCGCGATGGCCGACATTCCTATCTTTATTGATACGGTGGTGCGCAGCTCGATCCTCGATAGCGGCCTGGCGCTGATCCGCCTCACCGCTATGATTCCGGTCGGTGCCCTGCTGGGTGGCTGGCTCGGCAGCCGTATCACCTATCGCGCAACGGGCGTTATCGGCCTCCTTTTTACGGCGGTCGGTTTCTTCCTGATGAGCCGCTGGCCCATCCAGGTCACATGGAGCCAGATCACTATTAGCACGATGACGGCTGGCCTGGGCTTCGGCCTGGTTATCGCGCCCATCAGCACGACAGCGATCAACGCTGTGCGAGCGCGGCAGGCGGGGATGAGTTCTTCGGTCGTGACGGCCCTGCGTATGGTCGGGATGACGCTGGGCCTCGCCGCCCTCACATCCTGGGCGCTGGCTTACTTTAAGCAACTGGCCGCTACCTATCCTTCGCTGCCCACTACGGCTACGGCGGACCAGTTCACGCAATGGTCGAAGGGCTACGCCAACCACCTGATTGCCGCCGCGCATACGGTCTATACATCCGTCTTTTTTACGTCGATGATCCTCTGCCTGATCGCTATCATTCCGGCCATCTTTCTGTGGGGCAGCAAGGCTCCACTTGAAGAGGTTGAGCCTTCCATTAACGATGCCGTGACGATGGTGATGGCCGATATCGCTGTGGTGCCGACCGCGCCTATGCCGAAGATTACGACGGTCCTGAGTGAAGGTGTGGTACCGACGCGTGTCAGGTGGTGGAAAGATCGCAAGCGCCGCCGACGTGGCATTATTTACGCCAGCATCGCTCTGGTGGTGCTGCTGGGTGGCGCGTTCATCGCGACCTTCTTCTTGCCCGAAGACGATACGCCCGCGCCCAACAACAATGGACCAACCGTCAATCCGGTCGGCGATGGCGCGACGCCTATCTCTGGACCGCGCATGATCCAACTGGCGCTCGATCGCGGCGCGCTGACCTCCGTCTTCACCTCGCAGCTCCATCTGCAGTCGGGCGTACTGACGGACCTGAATGTCGCGCCTGCGCCCAACGATGGTCTGGTTTTGAGCCTGAGCCTGCATATCGACTCCAACGGCATCCACCGCGTGATGCCGATCGAAATGGATGGCGTCATCGGTATAGACAAGCAGCAGAACCTTCAGCTTCAGGTGCAACGCCTCCTGCGTGACGGCAACGACGCTGGTCCCGCCGCCGCCGCCAGCATGCAGAGCGCGATGAATGAGATGATCGCCAGTTCGGTGATGCCAGCTCTGCGCGGTCAGCTCAAAGGCGTGAAGCTCGTTTCGGTACATACCAGTACTGCCATAGGCTGTGGCAAGGGAACGGAGATGCTGGTGCTACTTATCCAGGCACCACCGATCCAGGGTATCGCCGCGCAGCCAACGCCCGCGTCGTTCTGCTTTACAGGCCCGATCGACCTGAACAAACTTTTGCCACACTGATCGTCGATGGGCCGGAGCGAAGTCCTCGCCCGGCTCGTTGGCGAAGCCGAGATAAGGAAAGTAACAATGCAATACAGAAGATATATACCGGTCGCGTGGGTTCTGCTGCTCACCACCCTCACACTCACTTTCGCGGCACCCCCTGCTAGCGCCGCGCAGAGGGTCGTCACGCGCTCAGCACAGAACCAGGCAGCGCTCACCGCCAATATCTACCTGACGACGGGGACGCTGGCCCCCATCTTCCAGAGCCGCATCAATCAACAGGTTCCCGGCGCAGTCAGCAACGCGATCAGCAATATTGTGAGCAAACTACCGCCCACGGATCAGGGTTGGGCCGGTCAGATGGCAACGACGCTCATTCAACCGTCCGCGACATTGAGCAGCCTGACACCACAACAGAACGGCCTCGCCGCCGGAATACGCGTCAGTCTCTATCCAGGCGATCCACAGCCTATCAATGCCAAAATGCTTGTTGGCTTCGCTGTGCGCAGTGGCTCCTCGGTGCAGGTCTCAGCACAACCCATGAACAGCAGCCCGGCCCTTGTTAGCGGCCCCCTGACGACGCTCTCGATTCCTATTGGACATCTTAACTCTATCCGTACCACCCCTTCCTGTGGGAGCGCCGCCCTGGCCGTCAATCTACAGGTTCCGCTGTCCCTGGGGCAGAACCAAGCGGGCACTAATGTTTCTGCAGGCCTGACCGTTGCGCAACAGCCTCAGGATCAGCGGGCAGCCCAGGCTGGCACCAGTTCTTATGTCGAGATACCCGCCAGCTCGTTGGCCTCCCTCGGCGCTAGTATCGGCACGCTCCAGGTCAGCAGCGATATGACGGCCAGAAACATCGCCGTCGCGGTACAGGGCGGCGAGCTTGTCATCACATCCGATATCTATTTTGGCTTCCTGCAGATCGCCTCCGCTACCACCTATGTACAACCGGTAGCCACGAATGGCAATCTGGGAGTAAACGTGCTGAAGACCGATCTGACGTTCTTACAGCTCTTCACTTTCCCGAACAATAGCTACAACCAGCAGATTCAGCAGACGCTCAACACAAAACTGAATGGTGCCCTCGCTGGAAAGTTCTATGCCACCAGCGCCGCCATCGGTAGCAATAGCCAGGTACCCTGCGCCGCCAGCGATAGCCTCATCCTGACCGGCAACACCAGCCTGATCTGATACGTTAAGGGGAGGGTCAAGCCACGCTAGCTGGACCCTTCCCTCGCCAATTTTCTCTCAACGCTGCCCATTTCCTTCTTTTGAGAATTTTGTAATGCCTCCATCTGCTTGTGGCGCAAGCGATCCGCTAGCTGCATCCATGGGCGCTCGACCAGCCTGAAGAAGGCATACGAGAAAGGTATCACAATCAACAGTACGCAGGCCCAGAAAAGGCCAAACACCAGGGGACCGCTCAAGCCAGGGACAAGCGGTTTAATATGTTCCGCAAAGTCAAAGATAATCGGTTGATGCCAGATATACAGGCTGTACGAGATCAGTCCGATCCAGCGTATTGGTCCCCATTCAAAGGGTAACTTCAGGCTGGCAGGCCCAAAGAGCAGGGCCAGCACACAGAGCCCGAACCCCAGCGCAAAACCAGATTCGCTCAGCCACGCATATGGTCCATAGAGCGGATCAAGAATTGGCAAGCTATGCCTGAACCATTGATTGCCATTCCACATAGTCATAAACAGCAGCACGAGAACGCCTCCTCCCCATATCCATAAGCTGCGCCGTCGTATGCCCTCGCTCAACATACGCAATCTATGCTGCACCGGCACCTGCTGTGAGAGCACCAGGCAACCGGCAATCAGCATACCGATTGCGAAATCTTCCATATACTTCCCATTGCTCCCGTACAGGAAAAAGATAAACACATTGAGCACTGGACGCGGCACTATAAATGTCTGATCCGCGTGCTCCACAAAGTAGCCTCCCCAGTAGCGCGAGAAGATTCCCCAGGCGAAGAGACCACCCAGGCAGCTTATCAATATCCACCAACGCCTGTGCAAGGAATCGCCTCCGATACGCTTAATTATCCAACGAAATCCCAGCGCCACAAACGGTAGAAGCATATAGTACTGCCACTCCACCGCCAGCGTCCAGAATGGCCCGTTCACCTTCTGATAGGTCTCGGGCGTTGAGTCCATAAAGAAAGTCAGGAATAGCCCGAGATCTTTCAGATGCACCGGTTGCAGATACTCGGGGGCAATGACCAGGATAAGCAAGGCCAACGAGATATAATAGCCCGGCCATATGCGTAAAATGCGCCGCAGATAGAACTGCTTTAGCGTGGGCCACGGCTTCTCAAACAGCAGAGATCCGGCGTACGGCATAAATAGCAGTATGCCTGACAGCACAAAAAAGAGCGTCACCCCAATATATCCCGTCACCGCCATCGCGCTCACCAGCCAACCAATACCAGAGAGGGGATGCCAGACCCCCATAGACAGCGTTTTTAGATCAATATGAAACGCGATTACTATAAGACAGGCAAAAGCACGCACGCCATCAAGTACCGCGATATTATTTTTCGGAATTGGACCTTTGAAAGAAGAAAACACAGCACCTCCCTCGACAATCTGCACTTCGCACTACACAAACGACGTGGAATATTCTAGCAAAATGCATATTTCCACACTACTCCCACTATCTATGCTACAACCGCTGTCAAATCTCAATATACACGTGTTTACAATAACAGAGACTTTACGCTATTCACGAATAGCAACAAGGAAATGCGTACAAAAATATATGTACTACAGAGAAACTCTACCTACGCTCACTTTTACAGACACAAAGGAGAATAGTACTATGCAGAATATACTCGTGCTACTTTATGTATATCTATCATCTATTTCGCTCCTTGCTTCCTATTCTGCCTATTGCATGTACAATGAAGGTGCTGTATTCTTGATAGCAGATGCGGTCTGCTCTCACCCGGCTTCCCACATCTCGGATTCCGCGCCATATACGTTCCTGAGCCGGGTGGGGGCAGCCGTATCCCTACTGAGAAGAGCGGGACCTGAAGAGGCGTCCCCAGTAAAGGAACGGCAAAGGGTATGATTGTACCAGAGAAAACTGTAGAACGCCCAGAATATCACGCGACTGTGCGCGATATTCCCACAAATGACCGTCCGCGCGAACGCTTGCAGAAAAAAGGGGCCGAGTCGCTCTCGAACTCAGATCTGATCGCTATTATTTTACGCACAGGCACGCAGCGCGACAATGCTATAGAACTGGCCAGCAAGTTGCTCATTAAGTATAGTGGCCTGAGCGGCTTGATGAGCGCGAGCTTTCACGAACTATGCAGCGAGTACGGGCTGGGCGAGGCGAAGGCGGCCCAGCTAAAGGCCGCGCTTGAAATGGGTAAACGGCTAAGTATGGAACTGCCGGACAAAAAATACCAGATCCGTTCAGCCGACGATGCGGCGAACCTGGTACGCATGGAGCTGATGTACCTGGACCACGAGGAGATGCATATCTTGATTCTAGATACGAAAAATCAGGTCGTGGAGAATGTCAAACGCTATAAGGGCACGATCAATAGTTCCGTTCTGCGCGCATCGGAGGTCTTTCGGCCCGCGATCGTGCGCAACTGCCCCAATGTGATCGTCTGCCACAATCACCCGAGCGGCGACCCGACGCCCTCACCCGAAGATCTTGAGGTGACGAAACAACTGGTTGAAGCCGGTCACCTGCTCGATATCGATCTGCTCGATCACATCATCATTGGCAATCCGCGTTACGCGAGCCTGAAAGAACGCATGCATTGGTAAATCTAGCTATAGGAAGGATGGAGCTGGCCTCCATCCGGTTCCCCACAACATGGCTCGCGAGCCGGTTCGCGCTCTCTATGCCTGATCGCGCGCCCTGGACCGAATGGGGACCAGCCCCATCCCTACTGTTACGCTTTGGCGGCGGCTTTCTCGCCCTTGCGCTTTCGTGGGCGCGCAGTTCCATTGCTTCTGGCAGCGGACTTCTCGTCTGGCCCACTGACAGGTTCGAGCGCGGCATCGAGCACCTGACGGATCTCGGTGGCGAACACAAAGGTCATCTGCTCACGCATCTCTTTGGGCAGATCCTCCATGAGGTCCAACTCGTTCTTCTTGGGCATAATCACCGTGCGTATGCCCGAACGATACGCCGCCAGAACCTTCTCTTTGATGCCACCGATCGGCATGACCTTGCCACGCAGGGTGATCTCGCCCGTCATGGCAACGTCGGAACGCACTTTACGCCCGCTCGCCAACGAGACGAGGACGGTGGCCATCGTCACACCAGCCGAGGGACCATCCTTGGGAATAGCGCCCGCAGGAACGTGAACATGCACATTCTGGCCCTCGAAGACGTTGGCGGGCAGGCCCAGCGCAGTCGCGTTGGAGCGTACGTAGCTGAGCGCGGCTGTCACCGACTCTTTCATGACATCGCCAAGCTGACCCGTCAGTATCAGGCGCTCTTCCTTGCCAGGCATCGTCGCCGCCTCGATGAAGATGATCTCGCCTCCGACAGGGGTCCAGACCAGGCCGGTGGCGATACCGGGGCGATCGATCCGCTCAGCCGCCTCCTCGAAGAAGCGTTGGCGACCCAGGAACTCGCTGAGGTTCTCGGCGGTCACATGCGCGGGACCAACTTTGCCCTCAGAGATCTGGCGCGCAACCTTACGGCAAAGCGAACCAACCTCGCGCTCAAGGTTACGCACGCCTGCCTCGCGGGTGTAGTCGCGGGCGATGCGGCGCAGCGCGTCGTCGTCGATAGTGAGCTCGTCCTTCTTCAAGCCGTTCGCATCGAGCTGCTTGGGCAGAAGATAGTTCAGCGCAATGTGCAGCTTCTGCTCCTCCGTGTAGCCCGATAGCTCAAGGATCTCCATGCGGTCGCGCAAGGGAGCTGGTATCGGTTCCAGCGCGTTGGCGGTCGCGATGAACATGACCTTCGACAGGTCGAAGGGCAGGTCCAGGTAATTGTCGCGGAAGTTGTAGTTCTGCTCGGGATCAAGCACCTCCAGCAGCGCCGAAGATGGATCGCCGCGCCAATCCGCGCCGACCTTGTCCACCTCGTCCAGCATAATCACCGGATCGTTGGTGTCGACGCGCCGCAGCGTCTGTAGGATACGACCGGGCATGGCTCCGATGTATGTACGGCGATGACCACGAATCTCGGCCTCGTCGCGAATGCCGCCCAGCGACATACGCGCGAACTTGCGACCAAGCGCACGAGCAATCGACTGCCCCAGCGAGGTCTTACCGACGCCCGGAGGTCCAACGAAGCACAGAATAGGCTCGCGGTTGATCGCGCGCGCCGCCTCCTGTGAGCGCAGGGGCTGAGTCGTGTGGATCGTCTCCGTCTCGCTGCCATCTTCGGTCGCTGCGGTCGCTGCGGCCTCGTCGGCGCGCGCCTGCTCCTCGGCCTTGCGATCCTCTTTCAGGCGACGAACGGCGAGATATTCCAGGATGCGCTCCTTGATCTTCTCAAGGTCGTAGTGATCCTGATCGAGCACCTGGCGCGCGTGTGGCACATCGATCCTCTCGCCCGTGCTCTTACTCCACGGCAAGCTGACAAGCAGTTCGAGATAGGTGCGGATAATGCTGTATTCGGGCGACGCGGTGGGAAGCTTTTCGAGGCGCGAGAGCTCTCTATTCGCTTCTTTCAATGCTTCCTCGGACAGCTTTGCTTCGTCGATTTTGCGCCGCAACTCGTTTACCGTGGCCTGCTCTTCGCTCTCCTCGCCCAGCTCGCGCTGAATCGCTTTCAGCTGTTCGCGCAGCAGGTACTCCCGCTGCATTTTGCCCATCTCTTCCTGTGCCTGGTTCTGGATGCGCTTCCCCAGTTCGAGAATCTCCAGCTCATGCGCGAGATGGCTGCTCAGTTGCAGCAACTTTTCCCGTACAGAATTAAGCTCAAGCAGCCTCTGGCGCGGCTCAAGCTCCATTGGCACAAAAGGCGCGATCACATAAACCACGTGGCGCGCCTCTTCCAGATTGAGGGCGAGGGTGGTAATGTTTTCGGGCATCGTCTGCACAAGCGCGACCATACGTTGGAAGTAGCCTATGACGTTGCGCTTGATCGCCTCTGTCTCGTTGTCTTCTTCCTGGATATCTGGCTTCAGGGTGACATGCGCCATGAGATACGGCTTCTCTTGCGTAAATGCGCCGATGGCTACGCGCTCCAGCCCTTGAACGGCGATCTGAATCGTGTCATCAGGCATACGGAACATGCGGGCAACACGCGCGACGGTGCCGACCTTGAAGATATCGTCCGGCCCCGCATGATCCATATCAGCGGATTTCTGCGCAACCAGCACGACAAGCCGATCGCCGCGCATCACATCATCGATCAGGCGCTTCGAGCGCTCCTGACCGACGCCAAGCGGCTGGAGTGAAAGTGGATAGACAACCGTGTCTTTTAATGGCAGCACGGGCAGGACTTCGGGTATTGTCAGGCGCTCTTCTTCGTCCTGCGCAGAACTCGGCTGACTCTGTTCGTCGGGGACTAACACATCTGCCGGATTGTCAATCTGCTCACCGTATGCGAAGCTCCCAGTCTCTGGATTGTTCACATCATCCCAGGGCGTATCCGCTTGCATTTCAGTTTTCTGCCCGGCTTTATCGATGGCCGCCTGCACCTCTTCTACCGGTTCTTTGTGTTCTAAATTGGTATTCTTTTTTTCCATAAACTTTCTCGAATATCGTAAAATCTTACTACTCTTTTATGCTACTCCGTTGAATATCGACACGTTCAGGCTCGCTCATAAGATGTTGCCCGGAGGAGACCGTTCTCATAGCGAGCAGTCGCCGCGTCTCCCTCAATCGGCACTGCTAGCAACACATCTATACAAAATGGGCCATAGTGGATCTGCGCCTCGCGATAGTACAGATTTTCCTGTGATTATGGCACGCACTACATGAAATTGCAAGACCGTTTGACGTGTTCCTACTGATATGCTACTATATTTCTATATCTCGTCGGTGTTCATCGTGGCGCAAACTGATCGGGCTGGCTGTATCCAATGTGTTGCGTTAGAACGTGATATTCATAGAGCTTTCGCCGACGAGGCGCACATTACCCGGTGCGGCGGTATGTTCTTCACGAGCATAGAGACACGGAAGAGCACTTTTTCTTGTCTCCCCTTTGGAGGATCGGCACACCTCCATCAGCCAGAAGGGCAGAGGGCTTGCCACAAATTGGTGATTGAAGGATGATGGTGATTGAAGGATGGCTCCAGCCATCCACAACAGCGAGGGCAAAAGACGACATGATCACCCAATCGATCAAACAGTGGCTGAACAAGCTGTTCGCATGGTGGCCCTGGAGACGATCTCTAGAGACCAGCTATACCCAGGCTGTCAGCAACTTGAACACAGGCGTAACGCAAGAGTCGATGTTACGCACTACAGTGGATGGACCGTTGCCACAGACAGGCACTACGTCCGTAGCCGTTGAACAAGGGAAAGATGAAGAGATCCCAGAGTCGAGTCGGCCCACTACCGAGGAACGCCCTGAGCAGGTTGTATCATCTCACCCCTCTCTGCCTGCGGATAATGTCAGTCCCCGCCACCCCCCTGAAGCGCTGAAAGAGTCTAGCAAAGTAGAAGCACATCCACCCTCTCCTACACCCGAACAAAAGCTCGCGTTCTTGCAATACCTTGTGAAACACGGCATCGTCAATGAGGGCTTCAGCGAGGGCCAGGTGCCCAGACAGTACAAAAAGGCTCTGTTATAAGCGCAATCGTTCGTGTAACGCGCATCCGTACTATTTGAGCAGGCACAGTACTCCGGGAGCGGCGATTTTAAAGATCACCGCTCCTGCTTCCGTTATACGCCGCTTGTGTAGCCCTTTGCCTTCGCCTCGTCTTCCGAGATGAAGTAGACAACGTCTGTCTTGCTGCTCCCTGAAAGCTGATCGAGTTGGGTCGCTACAGGATAATAGTGTCTGGTCTCTACAATGCCTACGAAGGCTGCAGCGGCGGGCGCGCTGTTCACTTGTACGGCAATGGCAGGCATTGTGTCATCTAACTGCGCAGGTTGCGTCTGAATAATCGCCTCGGGCTGCGTGGCGGCACGTGTGATGCCTGTTCCCTGGCTGGATGGCGCAGTTGCCGGAGTAGCACTCGCATACCCATTCTGCGGGACCTGGATGCTCTGCGCCTCCTCCAATTGCTGCTGCTGCTGTATCCGCTGCCGTATCAGTATGTATGCCGCGACTCCGGCAGCTGTCAGGCCAATGCTAAAGCCAGCGATGGTCCAGAAGAGTCCACTCTGTCCGGCGGTGCGGCGCGTAACCTGACGGCTACGCTTACGCAATTGTTTCGCGACCTTATTACTGCGCTTGCGCAGTTCCTTGGCTAGCCTCTCGCTGCGCTTGCTTAACTTTTTATTCAGCTTCTTCCCGCGCTTGCGCAGTTCTTTGCGCGCCTCTCCGCTACGCTTGATGAGCTCCTGCGATGCCTTGCTTCCGCGTTCAGCCAGGTCGCTCGTTACGTCACTACCGCGTGCAAGCAGGCTTTGCGAAAGCTGCGAACCGCGCTCAACCAGGTCTTGCAGCTCCTCGTTCAGGCTCTCGCTGCGCTTGCGCAGTTGCTGGGTATAAGGATGGTCTTTGATGTCCTGCAAGCTGTCGCCGAGGGATGATCGCGTCGCCGCCACTTTCCCCTGTAGAAAGTCTGGCAAACCCTCCACGTCCACCTCCTGTATATCCGTCGTCTGCGCGTCCTCGTCCTCTAGCATGTCTGGCAAATCCTCCGCATCCACCTCCTGCACATCCACCCCTGCAACCTGTCTCCCTCCGCCCTGCTCAAGGCGATCTGCCAGCCGCGACGCCATATTGTTGATGACGGGACTGAGGATGGTCAAAATAAGGGTCGCGGTGCGCAGCCAGTTCTGCGTACCCGCCTCGGTCTGTTTATCATCTTTTTTCATGTAACCCTCCATATCTTAAAGAACGCTCGTACCTGGTACAGCTCTATTGTTGGGCTTTGGGAAGCTCAATAATACAACCTCTACCAGATACAAAGCGCGAGGAATCAGGAAAAGACACGTTGAAATACTAGAGCATGAGCAATGGTACGCAGCCTATAAATCTTCGGTCGCGAACTCGCTCAATTGGAGAACGAGGCGGCAAAAATGCAACATAGCTGAAGCGGACTCCAGGTATGCCTCGTCTCCGGTAGCCGCTTGCTGGGTAACAGTTGCGCGCCGCCGTAAGGCCCGCAACACTACCATGACATCTTCTTTGAGAGAAAGATCCAGGTCCCCGCGTTGCATCAGAAGCACAACCTGGCTCACGATAGAATCGACTTCACGACGCATCAGAGACAGATCATTCATCCACGGCTCATCATCTTCATCTTCGTCGTAGCCGCTATCCTCATCCCAAAATAGCGCATCAGCTGACTGTTCTCGCCGCCTGGTATCGCTGCGCATGGGCTTGCGCGCAGGTCGGAGGTGAGCTTTGGGCTCTTCTTGCTTTACACCCAGCTCACGCAGGAGCATGGCCAGTTCCTCTTCCCAGCCAGCCATAGAGCACCTCCTTGTAAAACAACCGCAAACAGTAATATGAGCCAGTTCGTTAAAGATTAAGCGAAGTGTAACATAGTACTCCATGCTTGTAAATGGCCCGAATGGTTTTAAAAGTCCATTCTATATCGGCAAAATGTGCGCGGGCAAATGCGGCAATACGGGTATCATGGCCTGCACGCCCAGAGCTACAAGGAGCAGTATACCAAAGAATGTCTCAAGCCTCAATGTCTGACGCATCACCAGATCGAAGCCGGTCGAGATGTCTGTGCGCACGGCACCACTGATGATTACTACCAGCAAGGGGAAAGTCCAGAGCGTGATGAGTATCCAGTGTGGCGCTCCACGCGGCATACCGAAAAAGATGATGAGGACATAGGCCGCCAGAAGCAGCACCAGATACCAGATGCGACTTCTCTGTATGCCTATCAGCGAGGCGATGGTGTGCTTCCCCGCGTGCATATCGCCCTCGGTGTCGCGCATATTGTTCGCGTGTATCGTCGCTGCCGCCAGGAGACCCAGGGGCAGGCTGTAGACAAAGGCGCTGTATGCTAGATGGCCCCCTTGCACCAGATAAGCACCAAGCGTGATCAACGGGCCAAAGATAAGAAATGCAATCAACTCGCCAAGCCCCAGCGCGGCGAGCGCGCGCGGCGGTGCGCTATAGAAATACGCGCAGAGCAAGCCCACCAGGCCAAAGAAGTAGACGAGCGGCCCACCGGCACTGGCTACGATCAGCCCCAACAGCGCGCCCAGGCCCAGGACCGTCAGTCCGCTCGACAGAAGACGCGCGGGCCGGATCAGACCTTGTTGTATCAACCCGCCCGGCCCCAGGGCATTGCTGGTATCAATGCCACGGAGATAGTCGTAGTAGTCGTTGATCAGGTTTGCTCCCGTCTGCAACAGAAGCAAGGAGACGATGGTACCGATAAAGGGGAGTAGGTGAAAATGACCGAGGGGCCTTCCCGGCGCGATAGTTTGCGTCCAGGCCAGCACGCTGCCCAGCAAGGCCGGGACCACGATCAAAGGGAAGTAGAGCGGGCGTATGCCCTCCCACCAGAGCTGTAGCCACTCGCCCATACCACGCCGATATTCTGAGGGCTGCACAACCAGCGGGGTAGGTATATGCACGGAACGACTGGAAGCAACCGAGCGAACAGAGACTTCAGGTTGCAACGAGTTGATTGTCTGTAACGAATCCAGGGGGATGGTCGGCACTTCTTCCGCCTGCACGGAGTCAGCGGTGACAATATGCGTTGAAGCTAGCATATTGGACCTCGCAGCACCTGCTTCAGGGATGGAGCCATTGACGTACATCCTATCCGGCATCTTTTGCGTGCTGTCGCCTGCTGGTTCGGTTGCTTTATTAGCCCTTAAGCGGGTGCCATCCGCGTAGGAAGCGGTCTTTCTGTCTTCAGAAGCTACCGAATCCACGTTTTCCAGGTCTTTTTCCATACGCCCCCCTCCCGGCGTGGGAACACCGTTTGCTGATGCCCCTGAGATATAGTTCTAGCGCGCTTCCAGTAGTGAAGCAGCAGAGCAGAATACAAGTGGTATCAAAAGTATACAGCCATGTACACAGGTAGATACGTCCTGCTACGTCGAAAGTTCCCTTTAATTATATATGACTCATATAGGTATCAGTATACAAAATCCGGCAATACTCTGTTAGACCGCTACCGCCTCAACGTATATCACGATTCAAATTGTGCTTCTGTAACTCCTGTTGCAACGATAGCATCGATTGTTGCAGATGCGCCTGGCTGATAGCCGCGGTCAGGTCGCCGCGCGTCTTCTCCAGAATACCCCGTGCCGCGTCGGTCGTGCGCCTGAGCCCGCTGGTGATGGCATCTGGGAAATCGACGGAGATGAGCAGTGCGTAGATATCATCCATATAACGCAGGAAGACCTCGCAGTCGTCGAAGTTGCCATGTCGCAACTGGTCGAGCACATAGCGCCGCAGTTCGCCCACCGCCTCGCCCAGGCCATTAAGGTATGCCGCGTAGCTAATGGAGAGCTCGTCTGGTAGAGGCAGGGAGCGATGCTGGGTAAAGGCGGCAAAGGTGACTGCCTCGGCGTACTCTTTCTGAGCGTCCTGCACGAAACCGGCGTAGTAGATATCCTGGTGATCGCGCAGATCGCTCGCCATCTCGGCTAACAGGGAGGCCGCCTGTGACATAAGTTCTTCCGCCAGGCGAAACTCCTGACGATGGGTGGCCCTGATGCTGTTCGCGCAGTGGCGGATGGTGGCACGCGACTTAGGGAGCGCACGTTCGCGCGCCGCGTGTTTCAGGGCAAGATAATCTATGGCTTCACGGCCTATTGTATCTATATTATACGGCATAGCGATATCCTTTCTATGATACCCATAGTGTACCATAGAAAGGATAAGAAGGCACCAGTATGCAGGCAAAAGTTGCGACCACGTAGCCCATTAAGGCGTGGATGCCTGCTTAGCGTCGGAGGTTACATACGACCACCGCGACGCGCCCTTTTGTCGTCCTGCAACGAGAGAGGATACACCTCAATCTCAGGTGGAAAGCTCATGCGCTGCAGATCGCCTGCCCAGAAGAGCAGCTTCATCATCTCGGCGACGGCGTACAGCAGATGCTGAAGCGTGGCCTCGCGCGCGTGCTCATAGGCGGCACTGCCTTCGTAAGCGGTCATCTCCGCAAAGCCAACATTGAGAGGCGAGATTCCGCTCAGATGCACAAGGTACATCGTCATCTTCGTATCGCCCTTATCGGTTGGCAGCATGATACGCAGTTCCGGCCTCCGGTCCACAATATCCAGGCGATAGAAGACGCCATAGTGATCACGAGAGGCCTGAAAGATGGATACCTCTGGTGCAGAGTCATTACCGTAACTATAAGATCGATCTTCTGGGCGTTCCATTTCCACTCCTAAGCCTGCCAGAAAGTTATCAAACTGTTCGTCGATATTCATATCTATCCTCTCTCGTGTATGTAGACTTCCGACTCTGGAGCCTCTTACCCCTCTATTCTGAGAAGACCATGAGAATGTGGAAATGGCCCAGCAGGTAGCTACTGGGTTGGGGTGCAATGAACTTTGATGGAGCGTTATGAATAATCCGGGGAAGGTTAGCCGCCAGCGCGCTTGACCTTGTAGCCCAGCTCGATCAGTTTGGCCTGGATGATATCGCCGTGATCGCCCTGGATCTCGATGGTGCCATCCTTCACCGTACCACCGGTGCCGCAGTGCTTTTTGAGCTGCTGGGCGAGCGCTGCTAGCTCGTCTTGATAGGCCTGTACGCCTGTAATTACGGTCACGGTCTTACCGCCGCGCTGCTTACGCTCACGCGTAATGCGCACGATGCCATCACTTTTTTTCTTCGTGCTCCCTGCCGGATGTTCACATAAACATTTATTGTATGTTTGTCCACACTCGGTACAGGTGGTGACGCGCCCGCTATCGGTAGAATAGACGATGCGATCAGACATACTATGCTCCTCTCTGGCAACTAGAAGATGGTCACAAGGGAAATTGTACCATATAGAAAAAGTCGGAACCTGCTCATCGTTAAAAACATCCCACGTCCGTATTGGAAAAATGCATCTATCGAATAGCCCGTTTTCGTGTTAATATACATATGCTGAAAATAGATAGTTTTATGTGCAACAATACGAAGGATCGTGGAAAAAAATGCCTGGATTAGAGGGAACAACACTCGATCACTACCAGATCCAGCGACGCCTCGGACGCGGTGGGATGGCTGAGGTGTATCTTGCACACGATACTGAAACTCAGCAAGAAGTTGCCATAAAAATACTGGCTGGCAGTCAGACAGCGTATCTTGAACGCTTCAGGCGCGAGGCCGAGGCGATTGATAAACTCCACCACGAGCATATACTCCCGGCCTTTGACTACGGGGATGAAGAGCCCTGGCACTACCTGGTGATGCCCTATGTTCCCGAAGGCACGCTGCGCGACCTTATGCAGAAGGGTCCCCTGGCCCTGGAAGACGTGGCGGATCTCCTGGACCAGATCGCCAGCGCGCTACAGTTTGCACACGACAATGGGATCATTCATCGCGATATCAAGCCATCAAACATTCTTCTGCAAGACGAACACTACATCTACCTGGCAGATTTTGGTCTGGCGAAGACGGTAGAGGGATCAAGTGAATTGACGCAGACAGGCGTCTTGCTTGGCACGCCCGAATATATGGCCCCCGACCTGGCCGACGGTCCCGCGACGACCAGCAGCGACATCTACGCGCTCGGCGTCTTGCTCTATCAGATGGTCGCCGGACGCGTCCCGTTCGTCGCGGAAACGCCGGTCGCCGTTTATTGGAAACAGATCCGCGAACAACCAGAGCCGCCATCGCATCTCAATCCTGAACTCACGCCCGCTATCGATCGCGTCATCCTCCACGCACTCGAAAAAGATCCACGCAAGCGCTTCCAGAGCGCGCTGGAGTTGGCGACGGCTTACCGACAGGCGCTACAAGAGCCTTCGTTTCCAGCTTCGCCGCCTCTTCAGGAGCCTCCTAGACGCGTGCGGCAGAAGCTTGAGAACCTTCCCATTCCGTCTCCCTCGACGCCCTCGACGCCTCCGCATATCTCGCCACATCGTCTCGTGCGCAATGCGCGCAGAATGCGCGGCTCGCAGAAGAAACTCATCCTCTCTGATGATCCATTGGCAACACCAACGGGGGTGAGAGTGAAACGGAAACGCGTGCAGTTGAACGAGGCCGGAGCGCTTCCTCCGCTGCCACTGCGCCAACCAGAGCCAGTAGAAGTGCAGAAGCCAGCGGTAGTGCCAGAGCCAGTCTCAAGGCCATCTGGCACACAGTACCATCCACCCGCGCCAAAGCAAACACGCAAGCTGAACGGACTCACGATCAGCATTGTGGGCGTCGGCTTGCTGCTCTTTATCGTGCTGCCAATGTCTTATCTCTACTACACGTATAGAACCCAGGGCAGCCGGGCAGCATCTATAGCGAACGCGGCCAACGGTCAGGCCACGCAACAACCGACCCGGCAGCCAACACAGCAGGACCCAACCACGCGCGCTATGGCGGCGCAGAACACGGTGCTCAATAGCAAACCCTTGCTGGTGGACAACCTGAGCAGCGACAACGCGAACCGCTGGACCGTCGATGGAACCCACTGCACCTTCAATACGGGTGGATATTATGTCACTGTACCGCAGCCGGACTACCTTCAGTACTGTCCGTTGCTGCAACCGTCCGTCAATAATACGGCGGCGCAGGTCGACGTGACGCTGCTGACAAGCAATAGCGCGGGCATGCTCTTCCGCCTTAGTGGAGATCAGTTCTACGATTTCGAGATCACCAACCAGAACCAGTTCTTCTTCCGTCGCCATGATGTAGGTGCTACCTCCAATGCCTATTACTTCTATCTCATCAAAAATACCCATAGTAACGCTATTCTTCCGGCAGACCAGAAGAATACGCTCTTTATCATCGCCAACGGCAACGATTTCAAGCTGTACATTAACGGCAGCTTCGTTGGAGAGGCTCAGGACAGCAATTATAGCAGCGGGCAATTGGCTCTTGCCGCTGGCACGCCTGATAGTATACCGACGGCGCAAGCAAAATTCACGAACTTCAAGCTATTTCAAGCCCCCGCCTGAATCAGTAGGGATGGGCCTTGCGTCCATCCGTTTCCCCACCACGCGGGTTGTGGGCCGGATGGACGCAAGG
>JALYTQ010000025.1 GCA_030854195.1 Chloroflexota bacterium | reverse complement strand
ACAAAACACAATACAAGTACAGGTAAAACAATGAGTCCATCACCTGGGGCTATCCCGGTATGTTTAGACAATGACTCATTAAAGATAAACGCGAGCGTGTTGTAGCTTGGGGGAATTCCACATCATGGGGGAAAAATCAACTACGGAAGCCGATCTGAAGATGAACGTAACGAGACATTTTTGCCTCCTGGGACGTAGTATTGGTACTTGAACATATGTATGCGCTGGCATATACTGGTTAAAATATACCTTTACAAAGGGGAGGAGAGCTTCAGTATAATTGAACTATTATTGATAGTTGCCAGCACAGGAGTAAGCGAAGCATGGAGAAAATCGCCTTCAACGAGATCACCAAAAAGTATCCAGGGACAGATCGGCCAGCCGTTAACGCTGTCTCATTTCACGTCGAGGATGGAAGCACTTGCATGCTTGTGGGCACCTCCGGCTCTGGCAAGACGACGCTGTTGCGTATGGTCAATCGGCTGATCGAGCCAACCTCGGGGCAGATTGTGATCGAGGGCAAGAATGTTTTGACCGAGAATCCAATTTTGCTGCGTCGCCGCATCGGCTACGTTATTCAGCAGGTTGGTCTATTTCCACATATGAACATCGCCGAGAACGTGCGCGTCACCGCTGAGATCGCGGGCGGCTGGACAAAGCAGCGCCTGGCGGCACGCGTCGATGAACTACTGGACCTGGTCGGCCTCCCGCCAGACGAGTACCGCGATCGCTTCCCGCGCCAGCTCTCCGGTGGACAGCAGCAGCGCGTAGGACTGGCACGCGCCCTGGCGACCGATCCCGCGATCCTGCTGATGGACGAGCCATTTGGTGCGCTCGATGCCATCACGCGCGCGCGCATGCAGGACGAATTGAAGCGCATCCAGCGCGACGTGCATAAGACGATCCTCTTTGTCTCCCACGATATCGAGGAGGCATTCAAGATCGGCGATCAGATCGCGGTCATGAACGAGGGGCGGCTGATCCAGCTCGGCACGCCGGTCGATCTATTGGCGAATCCCGCCAACGAATTCGTGAGCAAGCTGGTGGGTGCCGACAGCATCCTGCGCCAGTTAGAGTACCTGCCAGTCACCGATGCCCTGGATAATGAGCCAGAGGCGGTCTCGTCGGCCCACTGGGGAGATGTCCCAATATGCCCTTCCGATGCAACTCTGCTCACGGCCATGTTGAAGCTCCTCGAAACCAACGCCCCCGCCCTCTCAATAACCGACAACCAGGACCAGCGCCAATACATCACCCTCGCCAGTATCAATTCCGAAATCACCAGTCTACGCGGCAAAGAAACGCTGCGTGCCGGAACGCCTTCGTAGGTCTGGGATTTCCTATATTACGCGTTCAGCAAAGAAAAAGAGGGTAACAAGGTAAGATTATGAATTATCTACTCAATCCGCTGCACTACGATCTAAGCGATCAGAGTAGCATTCCCAGCCTGCTGCTCCAACATCTCAGTATCGTTGGGATCAGCATGCTTATCTCGCTTGTCATCGCGCTCCCACTGGGGCTGCTTGTAGCGCGCTACCGTCGCCTTTACCTGCCAGTGATAACGGCTACGGGTCTGCTGTATACCATTCCCGGTCTCGCCCTGCTGGCCTTCCTGGTACCCGTTACCGGGCTCAGTCCCGCGACGATCATTATTCCGCTCGTACTCTATACGCAGCTCGTGCTGATTCGCAACACAGCCGCCGCCGTCAATGGCATTAACCCGCTGCTACCGGATGTCGGGCGAGCGATGGGGATGAATGGTCAACAGATGCTGCTGCGCGTTACGCTCCCTCTGGCGCTGCCGGTAATTATAGCAGGCGTGCGCGTGGCTACCGTGACGACCATTGGCATCGCGTCGCTGGCCTCACTGGTAGGGCAGGGAGGGTTGGGCGATCTCATCTTCACGGGCATTCAAAATCAAAACTACGACCAGGTCGTTGCTGGTGCCATCGTTATCGCGCTACTTGCCATCTTCTTCGATCTCGCTTTACTGGGATTGCAGATAGCGCTGAATCGCGGACGTAGCGCCATCTCGGTCGCATAGGAGCGGGCAATTATGGATAAGTTACTGCAATTTATTATCAATCCGAGCAATGACTACCTGGGACACAGCATAGTCTATATTCAGCTTTGTCTGGCCTCAGTGGTGCTGGCTATGATTATCGGCGTCGTCCTTGGCGTTGCGGTCTCGGGCAATCCCTTGTTGGCATTTATCGCCGTCAACGTCAGCGGGTTGATGCGCGCCATTCCGGTCATTGCGTTCCTGGTGGCCGTCTTGCCCTACCTGGGCCTGGGCTTCCTCCCGGCACTGATCGCGCTCACCGTGCTGGGTATTCCGCCCATCCTGCTCAATACCTACACAGGTATTCGCGGCATTGATCCGGCCACGATCGATGCGGCCAGGGGCATGGGCATGACGCAGCAGCAGATCATTAACAAGATACAGACACCGCTGGTCCTGCCCATTATCGCGGCGGGTGTACGCACCTCCGCTGTGCAAGTAATCGCCACGGCTACCCTGGCGGCGGTGATCGGCGCAGGAGGCTACGGAGAGTATATCTTCTCCGGCCTGTATCAACTCGATGATATTCAGATTCTGGCTGGCGCTATACCGGTTGCCATTCTGGCGCTCATAGCTGAGGTTCTGCTCAGCCAGTTACAGCGCGCCCTTACTCCCAAAGGGCTGCGCATTCAGGCCATCGCGTGACGTAGTATTGTTAGTTCTAGGAGATTAGTATAAGGAGTAGTTTATGTCTACAGTTTTAGGGACGTTGCGGGCAAAATCGTTCGCCCTGCTCGTGGTTATTTCACTTGTCGTATTGGCGGGCTGCGGTAGCACCAGTACAGGCAGTAGTGGTGGTAGTAGCTCATCAGGCGGAAGCTCAAATAGCAGCATTCACCTGACGGTTGGCGGCAAGCTCGATACCGAGGCGCAGATCCTGACCTCGCTCTACGCGCAGGTACTGGAGCACGCGGGCTTCCAGGTGACGGAAAAGCCCAAACTCGGTACAAACGATATCGTGTTTAACGCGATTAGCAAGGGTGATATTGATCTCTATCCTGAATTCACAGCCACCGGCCTGGCGAAACTTGGGCTGAAAACAACCCACGACGTTCAGCAGGACTTCCAGGCCGTCAAAGCAGGTTACGAGAAGAATTTCAAGATCACCTGGCTCGACCTGTCGCCGCTTAACGATACCTATGGCATCTGCACCACCAAAGCCAATGCGGCCAAGTACAATGTCACCAAGGTATCTGATCTCGCGCCCATCGCGTCCAAGCTGACGATCGCAACGCCGCCCGATGGCCAGAGCGATCCCAATGTGCTCCCCGGCGTGAAGCCAACCTACGGCTTCTCCTTCGGCAGCACCAAGGTACTTGATGAGGCGATTACGTTCTCTGCCGTTACGCAGGGCCAGGCGCAGTTCAACATCTGTTATACCACCAGCGCGCTGATTACGAAGGACAATTTTGTCCTCTTACAAGACGACAAAAACCTGTTCCCGAACTATCAGGTCGCGCCTATCGTACGCCAGGATACCCTGAGCAAAGCGCCCGGCATCGCCACGGCACTCAATAAGCTGGCCCCCTACCTGACTTCCGCGGTGAGCAGCCAGTTGCAATTGCAGGTCGTCAATGGAGCCACTCCGCATGATGTCGCGCTCCAGTTCCTCCAGAGCAAGGGGCTGGTCTAAGCGTCTTTTGAGCGCGGATAGCTCATTATCCAGTGAGGGGGAAGTGGATTGTACAGCTCATAGCCGTACAATCCACTTCCCCCTCACTTTATGTATCGACTATCGAATATCCTATCCTCTGCCGATAATACAACCAGGGAGGAGAGATTTTTGGGGTAGGGACCAACTTATAAGAGGTATAAATATGGCATTAACTAGATTGAGAAATGAAGCGATCCAATGCATTGTGTTTGGCGGCAAAGGTGGCGTGGGGAAAACAACGATGGCGACGGCAACCGCCTTAGAGCTGGCTAAAGCAAAGAGGACACTCCTTTTTACGACCGATCCCGCTCCGGCGCTGACGCATAGCTTCGGCCAGGCCATAGGCAGCGAACCCACGGCAGTTGTGGGGGTACCGAACCTCTTTGCGATGGAGATCAACGGCAGAAGCGTCGTGGAAGAATTTAAAATAACCTATGGTAAAGATATCTATGAACTGCTGCAAAAAGGCACGTATCTTTCACGCAGCGAGACACTGGAAATGTATCAGCTCGATATCCCAGGGCTTGAGGAATTGATGCGGCTGAAGAAGATCACCAACGTTCTGGAACGTGCTGACTACGAACTCTATATTATTGATACCGCACCTACAAGCCAGACCCTGCAATTGCTCGTATTGCCGGACATGCTCGATCATTGGATCAGGTTCTTCGCCAAAATGCGCTGGAAGCACAAGATACTTATCGGAGCATTTGCGCGTGGGAAATACCTGGAGCAGGTCGATGCTTTCCTTTTAGAAATGAAAAAGACGGTGAAGAAGGTGAAAGCGCTCTTACAAAACGGCGAGAAAACCGAGTTTGTGATGGTCGCGCGCGCCGAGAAGACGCTCCTCTCCGAAACAGATGAGTTGCTCGGCAGCCTCGCGCGCCTGTCTATTCCATCTAGAGAGTTGCTTGTCAATTATCTTCTCCCGCCAGAAGCGCCTGGTTCTGCTGAGCAGTGGAATCGCCGGAAAAGCCCTCGTTCTCTCGCTGCACCCTTGTTCTTCCATGCCCCTGTCCACTATCGTCAGGCGCTGGATTTTGCTGAAAGGAGAAGAAAAACGCAAACACGCTATATCGAGGAGCTACAAGAGACCTTGCACTCACTGAATATCACGCGGGTTCCATTGCAGCCAACCGAGATACAGGGCATTGAGCATCTGCAACAGTTGGGCGCGTATCTGTTTACTGAAGCAGAAGAGGCAAGCGCGTAATTTCTGTTCCTTTCCATCCCTCCTATCCCTCCTATCCGTTCGATCTCTTTCTGGTATGCGTGGGTGTCGGCGTGGGAGGCCACGGTATATAGATGATTGTTGGCATCGGCGCGGGTGCCGAGATCGGCGTCGGCGTCGGGAATGGCGTCGGCGTTGGTATCGGCGTCGGCGTTGCCGTGGGTGTTGGCGTCGGAGTCGGCGTTGCCGTGGGTGTTGGCGTCGGAGTCGGCGTGGGTTTGGGTGTTGGCGTTGGAGTCGGCGTGGGTTTTGGAGTCGGTGTCGGCGTGCTGCTCGTTGAGATGGTCACGGAAGGCATAGCGCGCCCGAAGAGGGTATAGCTGAGCGACGAGGCCGTGTTTCTGATAGAATCAACCAGCGCCATTGTGAACTGAACGGTGGCAAAATTGGCTATCACCGCAAAGATCTCCTCGCGTGTAATCACCCTTCCCAGCATCTTCCACAGGATATCCGCCAGGATGCTCTGCTCATTGCTATCCTTCAGCAGCGCCTGCACGTCGGCGACGCATTGCTGCGCGGAGTTTTGCAGCGCCGCCGCGTTCTGCGCGCTGCGCAACACACGCGTATAGTCGCTCATTAACGTGTGGAAATCCTTCATTGTTGCGCTCAAGGCCAGCACTTCGGCCAGCGTCCCCGGCGCGAGCAGACCCACGGCAGTGCCACTCGTGCGTAGGCCAAAGAGATTGAGCAAGAGACCAAGCAGGTCCAGGGTCACGGCGCTGCTATCCGTCGGTGAGAGCGTGAGCGTCAATTGTTGCCCTTGCCCCGACAATATCGCCTGTAGTTTGAGCGCCTCGTAGTGACTCGCGTTGTTCTGCTGGTCGAACGGGAGCATATACACAGGAGGCAGCAAGGGGATCTTATCATAGAACGTTGCCGTCACGGGATCGTTCGCCGCATCGACCGCGTTAACCGTCAAGTTGGGTGGATTCGAGGTGATCTGGATGCCGTACCAGAGCAGGCTCCCATTCTCCAGATGAAAGGTCGCCTGTTCAGGATTGCTTAGATCATCGGAGCCCGCCTGGAGAAACTGCGAGCTGAAATTGACCGCCGTGAACGTCAGGGTAAAGGCCGCTCTAGTAGCATCAGCGCCACCGCTTCTGTCAGTAGAATGCGCGGGATACCCGACAGCGCTGCCCAGGGTGCCCACACAGACAATAAACAGCAGCCAGGCGATCCCGATCAGCTTTACGCCGCTCATACGTCTGCGCCCGCCTGGGTGGGCGGCGGATGGGAGCATTTTTCTATCCTGCATAGAATTTGTCCATTATAGCTGATCCCAATCATCGTCATCATCATCGTCTCCACGAGGACGGTGGAAGAGTGGGAGTGCCTGCAATTTCTGCTTCACATAGGTTATGCCCTTCTCCACCTGCTGGCGGTACTGCGTGAAAGAAAATGTGCTTAGTGGCCCCGTATCGTCCTCATCGGGCAGAGTGGTGCTGCGCTGTTGATAGTGCTGATAGTACGCAAAGCTCAGCGCGCCCAGTACGATCAGAGCACCGCTGATGCCGATGATGAGCAGGATCAGCGGTATCGGCGAGCTGGCGGGTAATGCTGTTGCGGTAGGCACAGGCAGGTTCAGCGTATCGGGCGGATTCTGCCCGCTCTTGATGGCGGCGATCACCGTTGCTTCGGCCAATGGATTGGGGGTGGGCAGTAGGCGCACGCCGTTATCCACGACCAGCAGCTCGCCCACCATGTGCTGCGGATAGGTAGTCTCGCGGTAGACGTGGGCACCCTTGCTCACGAAAGTAAAGCTCCACCTGCTGCCCGGCGCGATGACGGGCGAAGCGAAGCTGCCATCGTCCGCGCTGATCGCGTAATTGCTGCTGGGGAGCGCTTGATTGACAAAGACCACCGTATCGTTGACGTGCAGCGTGAGAAAGTCGGGAAAGAAGCCCGGCACCTGCGAGACCCCATTGATCTCCACGGTGATGGTATCGCCGCGTGTGGGCGAAGCGGCCCTCGCGCAAGGAAGAGCGAACACGCCAGGCATGATGCCATAAAATAGGCACATACAGATATGTGCAAGCCGTCTGCCACTTGCACCGAATCTCGTCCCATCCTCACCTCGTGTCATGGCTTCTTGCTCCTGCCTCTCAGTCTCTACACTTTCATGATACAGGAGAGAGCAAACTGTGTCTGGTAGGGCAGGCGGATATATGATATATTCACAGGGTTGGAGAACTTCTCACTGCTCATTACCGCTCATTAAGGAGAAACACATGCTGCCCACCCGTTATTTGTCCACGACGCTTCTCTGTATCCGCGTCGATCGTTTCGGCCTGGCCGAGGCGCTACACTATTTTGCCGCCATCATTGAAACTGGAGGGAAGTGATGATCGAACATCCCGCCTTCGCAATCGAGGAGTGGAGCGTCCGCGAGAAGGAACTACACCTTGACACCCTGGCACAGACCGAGTCTATTTTTGCCCTCTCTAATGGACATATTGGATTGCGCGGCAACCTGGATGAAGGAGAGCCACACGGCCTCCCCGGCACCTATTTGAACTCCTTCTATGAACTACGTCCTCTGCCCTACGCGGAGGGCGCGTACGGCTATCCCGAGTCCGGGCAGACAGCCATCAATGTCACCGATGGAAAACTGATTCGTCTGCTCGTCGACGATGAACCCTTTGACATTCGCTACGGCGAGGTCCAGGCCCACGAACGGGAACTCGACTTGCGTAACGGCGTGCTGCGCCGCAGCGTCCACTGGACCTCTCCGGCGGGGCACGCGGTGAAGGTATCTTCCTTACGGATGGTGTCGTTCACCCAGCGGGCCATCGCTATGATCTGCTACGAGGTCGAGCCGCTTGATGCAGCCGTGCGTGTCGTTGTGCAGTCGGAACTGGTCGCCAACCAGGCACTCCCGGTCCCTGGTAATGACCCGCGGGTGGGCGCGACGCTGGCGTCCGCGCTCGAGTGCGAGGAGATCTGGGCTCAGGGCACCGTTGGGCTTATGGTCCACCACACCCACGTCAGTGGCCTACGCATCGGGGCAGCCATGGACCACCACATCGAGGGACCAGCCGGGATGGCTGTCACGTCGGAAAGCTACCCCGATGTCGTCCGCGTGGCCATCGCTGGACGGCTGAAGCCGGGCGAACGGCTGCGCATCGTCAAAACCATCGCCTATGGCTGGTCGAGCCTGCGTTCCCGCTCTGCGATCCTCGACCAGGTTATGGCCGTGCTGTCCGCCGCGCGCTCGACTGGTTGGGAGGGTCTGCTGGCTGAGCAGCGGGCCTACATGGACGACTTCTGGGCGAGTGCGAACGTCGAAGTGGAGGGCGATCCGGAGATCCAACAGGCAGTCCGCTTCGCGCTCTTCCACGTTTTGCAGGCGGGAGCGCGCGCGGAGCGCCGCCCAATTCCGGCGAAAGGGTTAACGGGTCCGGGCTACGACGGTCATGCCTTCTGGGACACCGAGATCTTCATCCTACCGGTACTGACGCTGACCCTCCCGCGCGCCGCCGCCGATGCACTGCGCTGGCGCTACCTGCTTCTCGACAAGGCGAGGGAACGCGCGCGCCAGTTGGGACTACGCGGAGCTGCCTTCCCGTGGCGGACCATCCGAGGGGCAGAGTGTTCGGGCTATTGGCCAGCGAGCACCGCCGCGTTTCATATCAACGCGGATATCGCCTACGCCGTGGCCTTTTACATCGAGGCCACCGGCGACACGGCGTTTGAAGAGCATGTGGGCCTCGAGTTACTCGTCGAGACGGCAAGGCTGTGGCGTTCCCTGGGCTATCACAACACCGTCACCGACCAGTTTCGCATCGACGGCGTCACCGGGCCCGACGAATACAGCGCCCTCGCCAACAACAATGTCTACACCAACCTTATGGCTCAACACAACCTGCTCTGGGCGGTAAGGGCGGTTCAGCGTCATCCCGAGAAGGCACGCTCCATCGGTGTGAACGCCGACGAGGTCGCCAGTTGGCAACTGGCGGCTGAAAAGATGTATATCCCATACGACGAGCGCCTGGGAGTGACCCCACAGGCCGAGTCCTTTACCAAGTACGCCGTGTGGGACTTCGCTAACACCAAGTCGGACCAGTATCCCCTATTCCTGCACTTTCCGTACTTTGACCTCTATCGCAAGCAGGTCGTCAAGCAAGCCGACCTTGTCCTGGCGATGCTGCTGCGCAGCGACGCGTTTACTCCAGAGCTGAAGGCGCGCAACTTCGCGTACTACGAGCCGCTGACCGTGCGCGACTCCTCGCTGTCGGCATGCGTGCAGGCCATCCTTGCCGCCGAGGTGGGACAACTCCAACTCGCCTACGACTACCTGGGCGAGGCGGCGTTCATAGATCTCCACGATCTGGCGCACAACGTCCATCAGGGGGTGCATATTGCTTCACTGGCAGGCACCTGGATGGTGCTGGCCATGGGGTTCGGTGGCATGCGCATGCACGAAGGCACGCTCTCCTTTGCGCCACGGCTGCCGGACACGTTGGAACGGCTCGCCTTCCACCTCATGTTCCACGGCAGCCGTCTGCGCATCGAGGCGAGTGCAACGGAAGCGACGTACCGCCTGCTGAACGGCTCGCCACTGCAGGTGCGCCACTATGGCGAGGAAATCCTCCTGTCGATGGAGCAGGCTGTCAGTCGGCCTATCCCAGAGATCCAGGCGGGACCGCGACCCACTCAGCCTCCGGGACGCGCACCGGTCCCGAGGGGAGCGCGGCCCACAATAGCACCGGTGTGACCACGTGAAAAAAACAATGTGAAGAGCTTCTGTCTCAGACAAGATGAAGGGAGAAATCCAGTGGCAAACAAAGGGTCAAGCTTAGGTAGCAACGCATACCTGGCTGTAGGCGATTTTCTTCAATCAGATAACCAATGTTTCTTTGCATTATTGGAGCCAGGCGGAAATTTTTCCGTATCAGCGCAAGGTACTCCTGAAGCACCATTATTGGATCCAGACGGAAATACTTCTGTCTCAGCGCAAGGTACTCCTGAAATATCCATGAGAATTCTTTGGACAAACGAAGTAAATAATCCATCGGATGCGCATTCATACATTGCGATCATGCAGCCAGATGGAAACCTCATCGTGTACCAGGGAATCGCTCCAGGTATGACAGGTGCTGCCGTTTGGGAAAGTGGGAGCCACAGTAATATCTGGGGAAGTGGAGGAGAGTCAGGAGTAGCACATGGTCCTTATGTAGCAATCATGCAGCCAGATGGAAACTTCGTCGTGTATCAAGGAACCGCTCCAGGTATGACAGAAGCTGCCGTTTGGGCAACAAATACTGGATGGGACCTGGCAAAGATCGAGCTGTCAAATGTGACGTACGATTTGAGCCTTGCAGTCATATCGAATCCCCAGATTCAAAGTGAAGCCAGGCAAATTTTGACGAATAATACAACTGAGGAGCAGACGCAAAACTTCACCTTCGAATGCGAGTATACTGAATCGCATAGCTGGTCGACGACATGGGGAGTCAAGGCAGGAATACCGCTCTCACTCGAGTCTGGAGTTCCCTTCATTGCACACGACAAGGTCCAAATAAGTGCCGAGAGTTCCTTGAGTACAACCTCTGGAGGGCAGCAAAGCCAGACCCAAAAATATGCGGACATGTTACCAGTCAAAGTCCCTCCTCATTCACAGGTGGCTTGCACGGCTACAGCATCCACTGCTACGGTTTCCATTCCTTTTTCGGCAAAGGCGATCTATTGGGATGTATCAAATAAACCTTTTTTCGGTACCTATACAGGAACATATCAAGGGACAACGGCCCATGGACTTGAAGTAACCTACAAACATGTTTAGGAGGAACCTTAACTGCCAGGACAAGTGGCAGATGTTGTGCAAAC
Organism: Chloroflexota bacterium; assembly: GCA_030854195.1. Taxonomy (GTDB): domain Bacteria; phylum Chloroflexota; class Ktedonobacteria; order Ktedonobacterales; family Ktedonobacteraceae; genus JACDAE01. The sequence continues at coordinate 16,110 of JALYTQ010000025.1, read as the reverse complement.
TGCTTCTGTATTCTCTATTGCGCATTCTCCGTGCATGTGGTATAGAGAATACATAACCAGCTTACGTACGTTTTAGAAAGGCAGATCAAGAGTCGAAAAACTGGCTCCTGACGGCTGCTATTTGCACGAAAGGAGAGCAACATGCCAGAAAGTGTGTACAAGGTCATCGAGTTGGTAGGAACCAGCAGCGAGTCGTGGGAGAAGGCGGCTGCAGTCGCCCTCGAGAAAGCTTCACAGACCTTGCGCGACATTCGCGTCGCCCACGTGATCGCTCAAGACATCCATATCGAGCCTGGGAAGCCCCTTTCCTACCGCGTGCGGTTGGAGATCTCGTTCAAGTACGAGGGCGGCTCCTGATATCTTCGTAGGGATGGGGCTGGCCCCCATCTGGTCTGGCAAGCGCGCTCAGGCCCATGAGAAATATCCTGGGGAACCGGATGGAGGCCAGCTCCATCCCTACTGATGAGTTATGTATGAAACAGGAACTTGTATGGCTAGCTATTATTGCGTACAGACATTACAGTTGAAACCGACAGCATCCAGTAGTGAATTTGAAGCCCTTATGCGCGTACGCGTGGTAGAGATGGAGCGCTGGATACCTGGTGTGCTCAGCTTCTCATTATTACGTACACATGCGCGCGAAGATCAAGAGACAATCCGCTATTTTATGGTGCTTACCTTCACGAATGCCGAGGCATATGCCTACTGGCACCAGGTCGAAGACGAAGCGCCCACGTACTGGCCCCAGCTCGCATCTACGTTGCAGCGCTGCGAACAACTCTCTACGCTCGTCGACGAATACGAGGGCACGATGATCGCCCAGGAAATACTCAACAGCGATAGATGAGCGTCCATCCCATCCCCATTTCCCCTTTGTCCCCTCATAGCAGGGATCTCCGGCCCTAAACATCCCTTCACATCATCCGATAACAAACAGTAGAAGCACCTGTTCACAGTATATTTGTACCTCAGTAGGGATGGGCCTTGCGTCCATCGGCCCACTCCCTGTGTGATGGGCACACGGATGGACGCAAGGCCCATCCCTACTAGATCATAAGAAGGTCAGGAAACTATGCAAAAGCAAAGCAACAAAAATACGTACATGACGCGGGAACCCTTTAACCGACCACCACGCATCCTGCTCTCGCCACCGCAGGATAGCATAGAGATGCCTCCGCCCCCCACAAAGGAGGAAGCACCGCCAGCAACGGGATGGTGGCAAATAACTATCGCGCTCATCATGATTACCTCTCTGCTCACCGTCTATCTTGTTGTCAATCACGCTCCATTCCAACAGGTTGCTATGCTCATACCGCTGGCCATTATGTCGGTGTTGAGCCCTGTAGGAACCATTGTTACGGGAGCGAAGAAAAAGAAAACGGTCCTGCAAAAGAATCGCGCAAATAAAAAGGCATACAAAACTATACTCGCGCAGATTCGCGAGCAGTTACAAAAATACGCTGATGAGCAACGTCAGATCGCGCTGCTCTCCAACCCGGCTCCCGAGATGCTGGAGGCGCGCATTAAAGAGCGCTCGCGCCTGTGGGAGAGACGCCCCGCCGACCCCGATTTCCTCGCCGCGCGCGTAGGCATCGGTCACGCCCCCTCAACAGTAACCATCACGAATGTACCGGCCAATCCAATCGATGCCGCCAGCGAAGAGGCACGCGCCCTGGCACGCGATTTCACCACCATCAACGATATCCCCTGCACAATCGCCATCTCGAAAGTGAAGTCGCTCGGTATCTCGGGCGCGCGGCAAAACGTCGCGGCCTTCGTGCGCTCGCTGCTCTGCCAGATCGCCTGCGAGCATTCGCCGGAAGATGTGCGCTTCCTGGCCATTTTCCCTGCCTCGCAGCAGCACGACTGGGATTGGCTTAACGATCTGCCCCACACCGAGCCTCTGAGAGGATGCAAGCTGCCCCGACTAACCGCCATAGGGGAAGATGAAGCAGATAAATTATTAAGCTTCTTGCTGGAAGAATTAAGCCAACGCGCCTCGCGTCAGGCCGAAATTGCCGCGGCGGGAACGAACACCCCTTCACAGATTGTAGCCCTGCCACACCTCGTGGTCGTTATTCACGACTATATGGATGTCTACAAGCATCCAGCGCTGACCAATGCTTTTAAGCTGGGAGAAGAACTGGGCGTATCGATTATCTACCTGGTTGCCCAGGAACAGGCGATACCCAGCGAATGTCGCGGCATCGTTGCTCTGACGGACGAGGGTGTGCTGAACTACGCGGCCATCGGCGAGGATGGCGCGAAGCTGGAGAACGTGCGCGGCGATATGCTCGACCTTAGCCATACGCGCATTATTACGCGCATGTTGGGCAATATCCAGATAAAGGATAACGGCTCCGACGAAAACGATCTGCCGACAAATGTACGCTTCCTAGATCTCGTCGATCTGCCCTATGCCGATCAACTGAACGCGGAAAAATGGTGGGAGCAGCCGCGCTTCGGCATGCTGCGCGTGCCCATCGGCATGGGACTCAACGGTCCCATCTGGCTCGATCTCAACGAGAACGTCCACGGGCCGCACGGCATTATCGCCGGTACGACCGGTTCTGGCAAAAGCGAATTGCTACAGTCGATCATCGTCGGGCTGGCAATCACCCATCACCCGTTCCTGGTCAACTTCGTGCTCATCGACTTTAAAGGTGGCGCGGCCTTCAAGCCTTTTGAAAAGATCCCGCATACCGTCGGCATGGTAACAGACCTGAGCGGCAAACTTACTGAGCGAGCGCTGGTCGCCCTCAAGAGCGAGCTGCGCCGCCGCGAACATATTCTGAGCTCTGTCAACGCCAAGAAGATCTCCGAGTATATCCAGATGCGCGCGCAAGATCCATCGATGGAGCCGCTGCCGCACCTCTTTATCGTCATCGATGAGTTTGCTGAACTGGCCAAAGAGCATCCAGTCTTTATGGAAGGGCTGGTCAGCGTCGTGCAGAAGGGTCGTAGCCTGGGCGTGCACCTCATCCTCGCAACGCAGAAACCTACCGGCTCCGTCAACGCCAACATCTGGTCGAACCTGAAGTTCCGCATCTGCCTGCGCGTGGCCTCGCTGCAGGATAGCCGCGACATGCTCGGACGCTCGGAGGCCGCCCTTCTACCAGGCTCTATTCCAGGACGCGCCTACTTCCAGATCGGCAGCGAGACATTCGATCTCTTCCAGAGCGCGCGTATCTCCCTGGAGGCGCGTGTGCTCAATGAGAGCGCCGCGCAGAAGTTAACCAGTGGCATCTCACAGGAGGTGACGGATATGCAGGTCTTGATGGATATGATAGAGCCCTACTCGGCGACGGTGGGAGAGCAGCTCTTCAAACCCTGGCCCGCGCCCCTGCCACACGTCATCGGACTCAACGAGGTCGAACGGCAGTCGAGAGTCCCCAAAGCAAAGAACCAGCCGTTGTATGGTTGGCTGAACTGCCCGGTAGGGCTGATGGATCTGCCCGCTGAGCAGAAACAGGAACCCTGGTTTATCGATATGGCGCGCCAGGGAGGACACGTCCTGGTGGCTGGCGCTTCAGGCTCGGGCAAGAGTGTCTTCTTACGCACGCTTATTATGTCGCTCGCGCAGACGCATACACCGTCGCAACTGCACTTCTACCTCATCGACTTCGGCGGTCAGGCCCTGCGCCCCTTCGAAAAGCTCCCCCACGTGGGAGGACTCTTCAATGAGTCCGATGACGACTACATCCGCCGCCTGCTACGCAAACTCAACGGCATCATCGAGGAGCGCAAAGAGTTTTGTATGACCAATCAAATAGACGACTTCCTTGCCTATCAACGCAAGCGCCAGGAGAATCCTCTGCTCGCCGAATTGCCCGCAGTCGTGCTGGTCATCGATCGCTTTATCGACTTCAAGCAGGCATACGATAAAGAGATGGACCTCCTGCTCTCCATTGCGCGCTACGGGCGCACCTATGGCGTCTACCTGATACTGAGCGCGGACCGTCCGGTCGCCGTTCCCATGCAGTTGATGAGCCTGATCGAGCTGCGTATCGGCCTGCGCGTGGTCGAATTGAGCGATTCGCTGATCCTGCTCGGCAAGAACGACGCGGGCCATATCGATCCCGCGCTGCCGGGCCGTGGCTACAAACGCGGCAAAACGTTGGAGGAGGTGCATATCGCGCTGCCATTCGATAGCGCGGATGATGATGAACAGTCAAGCATGCTGGATGAATGGACGGCCACTATGGCGCGCACGCTCAAGGTGGATAAGCAGCACAAAGCACAGCCCATTCGCCTGCTGCCGGAGTACGTGCGTGCCGACTACTTCTTGATGGACATCATCTCCAGTATGAGCATGCAGCAGAAAGTAGAGCCCGCTAGAATTCCGCAGATCCGCCTGGGGATAGAGGATTTCTCGCTCAATCCTATCTCGGTCGAGCTCAATAACGAGATGCCGCACATGATGGTTGTGGGCGGTCCAGGCAGTGGTCGCACAACGGTAGTGCAAACCAGCCTGTTGATGCTGTCAAGCCCCAACTATCGCAATGCGAAGATCATACTGGTCGACTTCCGCCGCAGTTCGCGCCCGTTCCGCCGTCTGCCCACCGTCTGGATGTACGCCGACACGGAAGAGCGCCTGATCGATGTGGTGAATACCCTGAAACAAGAACTACAGACCCGTGTTACACAGATGCGCGCAGAGCTCAGACGCATGGAGGAGGCCGATGATGACGACCTGACGAATCTGCATATGGACCCGATTATCATTGCCATCGATGACTACGAGCAGCTAGCAGCGTTGGCGAAGAATCCACTGCTCGATCTCAGGGAGTTCCTGCTGCAGGCGCGCGATCTGAATCTGCATCTCATAGTTACAGGAAGTCCAGCCGATATTATGCGCAGCGACACGCTCTTGCAACAGGTGCGCGCCTGCCGCCACGGTCTGATCTTAGGGGCCGACCCGAACGATCAGCAGATTCTGGGCGTGCGCATGAGCGATCTTCCTCCCGGACGAGGACACCTGGTGCGCAGAAACCAGCGCAACCTGATCCAGGTCGCCCATCTCGCGACCAGCAATATGCTTCCCTGGCTCACACGCCTGGTCCAGGCGTACGCCGCCTTTGCCCCGTCTGAGCTACCGACAGCGAATATGCCAACGGCGCGTGTGGTTTCATCTGAGCCACCAGCTACAGAGACTATGGAGAGAGCGCTTTTATCCAGGTAGCCAAAAATAGCAGAGGCTCTGTCCAGGATGTACCTAGGAGCAGAGCCTCTTGCAGTCTAACCAGCGCTCACCTTGCGCAAAAAGCGCTGGTAAACTATAGCGAACGGTCGGCATTGTCGAACTGGTCAGCGGTGTGATAGATATGCTGGCCAATATCGTTGCCCCAGTTTTGCAGGCTGTACGCGCTCTGCGTCCAGCCCTGCAACAGCTCATCGTAGCGGGCGCGGCTCACACCGACCCAGTCGCCCTCCATCTGCCCGGTCAAGTTCTGCAGATCGGGAAGCAACTGACTGCGAATGTACTCGTTGCACTGGATGAAACGATTCCCCAGTTGCCGCATCAGATCCGTATTCACGTGAATGGTGCCCATGCTCATCTCCTTCTTAGTAATTCAGAATAGCCATAGCTCGAAGCATGCCCGCGCTATGACTATCGAACTTATCGCAAAACAGTGGAAAATGCACGTCCTACAAGCTGCGGTCCGCCTGCTCAAACTGATCGGCGGTGCTTTGCAGGTGACGCCCGAGATCTTCCCCAATCTGGGTAATGCGATCCGTTGATGTCCGCCAGTCCTGATACAACTGGTCGAAGCGATAGCGGCTCTGCCCCTGCCAGTCGTTTTCGAGCTGACCCGACACGTTCTGGATCTGTGGCTGGATATTGTTCGCAATGGTGTCGTTGAGATTGACAAAATACTGACCAAGCTGACGCAGGAGATCAGTATTAATATGGATGGTTGCCATAAAAGGTTGGTCCTTTCCCTCCTTCTAAGAGGAGCAATGCTACGTTTCCTTCACACAAGCACACATCCAGTACCAGGCATCTCTGCCTGCTGTCTGCCACATTGCTTGCTTACTTGCAGTATAGAAGATGTTTAGAAATTGCGTGTTTATATGTATCAATTTATAGCTGTATCGTTTTCCTCCTCGCTGATGACGAGCAAACGTGCTCAACGAGGAGGAGACGATGTAGAAGCCCGTCCACAATTCCCCACGCCGCCATCCATGTGATAGGGGCGCGATTGATAAGCCCGTCCTTACGCGCCCCGTCCGCATGTTACGCGACCGTCCAGCCAACGATCTCGGAGGTCTCGCCCGTCTGGGCGGTCGCCATCAGCGTCGTCGGGCCTCCGCTCAGTGCTCCGTAGAGAACGTGCGTTAGCAGCTTGCCGGTAGCAGGCGTGTAGTCGTAGCCGATCACCGCGTACAGGCGACCATCGCGCGAGACGCTCGACCAGACTGTGTGCTGATCGCTCAAAATCTTACCATCCTTCGTCAGCAAGGTGAGCCCGCTGCCATCCTTATTGATTTTCCACAGGCCATCCTGATCTCCCGACGCAAACCTGCCGCCTTGCACAAAGAGGATCGTCTGCGCGGATATGGAGCGCACCTGGGTCACGGCGTGGACGTGACTGGCGTAGATCACGTGAATGCGCCCGCCGGTTGCCGCCTGCGCACTAATGAGACCTGGTGGGAGCGGCTCGTCCTCCTGTGGAATAGAGGCGCTCTGGCTGAGCAGCAATTCGTTCCCCTGCGTAGTTGGACAGAGGTCCCACTCGTAGCCCTGAATCGATGCGGCGCGCTTCACGGTCCCACTGCGCGTATCGAGCAGGTACACATCCTGCGGTGCTTCATCTACATTCGTCGAGTAGCCTTGTAGATAGACCCGCGTATTGTCGAGCCACGCGCGCGGAATATAGCCCGTGTGCGCCTCCGGCACCAGCAAGGTCTCTACCTGGCCGCTCCTCACGCGTAACAGCTTGATAATGGGCGCGACCGGAGCGTGCGTCGGATCTGGCTCCCTGAACACAATCGACTGCTGATCGCGTGACCACAGCAGGTTATCGATGAAATTGATCGCGGCACCATTCTCCGGCGCGCAGTACAGCGTTTGCAGGTCCTGCCCATCGACGCGCACCAGCTGGATTGCCAGGCGGTTGGCAACCTGGGAGGCGAAGAGCACGAACTGTCCATCCGCTGAGAGCTGCGCGTTGCTGATCGTCGCGTTATTGATGTTGGCAATCGTCGTCGTCTGGCCATTGCCAACATCATAGCGTAGCAACTGGCCCGCGCTATTCGAGTTGTACGTATAGACGAGGTTTTGCTGCCTGCCTGACCTGCTATAGAGCATCACAGCGGCCCTGGCCTGCCCCGTCGTGGGGCAACTGGTCTGGAACATGCTCGCGGGTGTAGGGGCAGGCGTATGTGTGGGACTGCTATGGACCGCGCCCTGCGCCAATCGATAGCCACTCAATTGGAGTACTGTATAAAGAGTATAAGCGCCCGCCAGGAATATAAGAGCGCAGAGCAGGGGTGCGAGCAGAGAGCTGCGACGGAATATAGAATACATAAATTCTCCATTTCATTATCAACAAAAAAATTACCATTGGTTATGCTCTACAGACATTGTACGCGTTAGCTGAAATTCCTTCATCGCGGTCGCCTTGCTTTGCTCTTTTGCTCCTCTTTCCAATGCTTGACACACTCCACGCGATAGTGTATTCTTGGCGCAAGAAACAAAACATAGAGAACGCGCTGACCAGGATCAGTAGACGCTGGTGGAGTCGAGCAGCGAGCCGCGAGAGTGCAAGGCGGTAGATGGAGCCACGTTGAACCCACCTGGGAGCGTCAGCGAGAAGCTGACCGGAAGCCCTCACCGTTATCGCGAGGAGCGGTTGTCTTACGACCGCGTAAGAGGAGCTATGCCTTACCGCGTGGCTCAATAGAGGTGGTACCACGGGTTTGATCTCGTCCTTATTGAGGACGAGGTTTTTTTATGCTCACTTACAGTAGGGATGGGCCTTGCGTCCATCCTGCCCGTCATCCATAGAGTGAGCAACCGGATGGACGCAAGGCCCATCCTTACTGATTATGAAAAGGGGTAGTTATGGCTAATGAAGAAAAATATGGCGAGGATATAATCGACCAGGAAGACAATTTTTCGAAATGGTATAACCAGCTCGTGCGCAAGGCGGAGCTGGCAGACTACGCGCCGGTGCGTGGCTGCATGATTATTCGTCCCTACGGCTACGCCATCTGGGAGAACATTCAGCAGCACCTGGACCGGCGCTTTAAAGAGACCGATGTGGTGAACGCGTACTTTCCGCTGCTGATCCCGCGCAGCTTTCTGGAGCGCGAGGCCGAGCACGTTGAGGGCTTCGCGCCGGAGGTCGCCTGGGTCACGCGTGGCGGCGGCGAAGAGCTAGAAGAGCCGCTCGCCATTCGTCCCACCAGCGAGACCATCGTCGGCCACAGCTACGCGAAATGGATACAGAGCTATCGCGACCTGCCCATTCTCATCAACCAGTGGAATAACGTTATGCGCTGGGAGAAACGCACGGCGCTCTTCCTGCGCACCTCCGAGTTCCTCTGGCAGGAGGGCCATACCGCGCACCGCACGCTGGAAGAGGCCGAGGAGCGCACCCTGATGATGCTCGATGTCTACCGCTCATTCGCCGAAGAGGACGCCGCCATCCCGGTCCTGGCCGGTCGCAAGAGCGCGAACGAGAAGTTCGCCGGAGCCTTGCGCACCTATTCCATCGAAGCTCTAATGGGCGATGGCAAGGCGCTACAGGCTGGTACCAGCCACAACCTGGGCACAAACTTCGCCAAAAGCTTCGATATCCAGTACCTGGACGCCGACGGGCAGCGCAAATACTGCACCACCACCAGCTGGGGCATGAGCACGCGTATGATCGGAGCCATCATCATGGTCCACGGCGACAAGGGAGGACTGATCCTGCCTCCGCGCCTGGCACCGCACCAGGTCGTGGTTGTCCCGATCTGGCGCAACGACGCCGACAAGACAAAGGTCAGCGGGCTCCTGGAGCGCGTAGAGAAGATGCTCAAAGGCAAAATACGCGTGAAAGTCGATCGCAGCGAGAACACGCCGGGCTGGAAGTTCAACGAGTGGGAGATGCGCGGCGTCCCCGTGCGCATGGAGATCGGGCCGCGCGACGTGCAGAACAATAGCGTCGTCCTCGTGCGCCGCGACAATCGCGCTAAAGAGATCGTCTCTGTCGACGCGCTCGAAACGCGCCTGCCCGCCCTCTTAGAGGAGGTACAGAAGGGACTCTTCCAGCGCGCCCTCGACTTCAGGGAGCAGAACACGCACTACGCCAATACGTACGACGAATTCAAGCAGATCATCGCCGCGGACCGTGGCTTTGTGCGCGTGAAGTGGGCCGAGGATAGCGCCAACGAACTGGCTATCAAGGAAGAGACGAAGGCCACTATCCGCGTCATTCCTTTCGACCAGCCCGAGGGTGGCGTAGAGGGAACATGTTTCTATAGCGGGAAGCCTGCCACCTGCGAGGCGGTCTTCGCCCGTTCGTACTAAGATCTTATGCGGAAACCTGAACTGCGCATGTGGCGTGGGTTTCCGCGTAAGCACTAACAGCCGAGTTGGGAAGGAGGCCCATCATGCGCGTCTCACAACAATTGACCACCACGCTGCGGGAGTCGCCACGCGACACAGAGGGCGGCAACGCCGACCTGCTGCTGCGCGCTGGCTTCGTGCGCCAGTTGACCTCCGGCATCTATAGCTTCCTGCCCCTGGGCCAGCGCGTGATGCAGAAGATCACGCGTATCGTGCGCGAGGAGATCGACCGCGTGGGCGGACAGGAAGTGACGCTGCCGATCATGCAGCCGGAGGAGCTCTGGGCCGTGCCGCCCGCCGACGGAGGTCCGGCCCGCGTCGAGGTGTATGGCTCCGTGCTGTTCAATCTCAAGGATCGCAGGGAGCGCGCAATGGTGCTTGCCCCAACCGCCGAGGAGGTCGCGACGCTGCTGGCAAAGGAATTTGTGCGCAGCTACCGCGATCTCCCGCAACTGCTCTACCAGATTTCGGTCAAGCTGCGCGACGAGCCGCGTCCGCGCGGTGGCCTCCTGCGCACGCGCGAATTTCTGATGATGGACCTCTACAGCTTCGACGCCGACGCCGACGGTCTCGCTAGTAGCTATAACACAATGCGCGCCGCCTACGCCGCCATCTTCACCCGCTGCGGCCTGCAGTTTCTAGAGGTCGAGGCCGACAGCGGCGCGATCGGCGGCAAGGACTCGCACGAGTTCATCGCTCCCACGCCCGCCGGTGAGGACGACGTAATGCAATGCGAGCGCTGCGGCTACGCGGCCAATCGCGAAAAGGCCGTCTTTGCGCGCAGCGAACTACCAGAGGAGCCAGAGGCTGAGCTGGAAGAGGTCTACACGCCCAACTGCATGTCGATCGCCGACCTCGCCGCCTTCCTTCAGATACCGGAGGCGAAGACGCTCAAGGCCGTCTGCTACTTCGCTGGCGGCAGGATCGTTCTTGTAGCCATACGTGGCGATCTGGAGGTCAACGAGGTCAAGCTAACCAACGCCTTGTACCGTGCCGGAGTGCGCGCCAGCGATCTGCGCCTGGCAACGCCGCCGGAGCTACAGCAGGCGGGCATCGTCGCAGGCTTCACCTCGCCGCTCAACAAGGGCGCGGAGATACTTATTCTCGCCGATCCTTCGCTGCAGCAGGGGAGTAACTTCGTCGCAGGCGCAAACAAGGTCGATTACCACAGCAAGAACGTCAATTATCCGCGTGACTTTCGCGTCGATGTCTGGGAAGATATCGCCTCGGCCTACAATGGCGCGACCTGTCTCCATTGCGGCGGCACATTGCATAGCATGCGTGGCAGCGAACTGGGCCACATCTTCAAGCTCGTCACCCGCTATACCGTCCCGTTCGACGCCACCTACCTCGACGCGGAGGGTGAGACTCATCCGATGCTGATGGGCTGCTACGGTATCGGCCTGAGTCGTCTCATGGGTATCCTCGTCGAGCAGAGCCACGACGACAGGGGACTGATCTGGCCCCTCAACGTCGCGCCCTACGCCGTTGCGCTGCTCGGCCTCGACCTGGACAAAGGCGAGACGCGCCAGGTCGCCGAACAGCTCTACGCCGACCTGCTCGCAGCAGGCGTCGAAGTGCTCTTCGACGATCGTAGCGAGAGCGCAGGCGTCAAATTCAACGACGCCGACCTGCTCGGTCTCCCATTACGCGTCGTCGTCAGCAAACGTTCGCTGAAGAACGGTGGCGTCGAACTGAAACCGCGCGCGCAAAAAGAGAGCCGCGTCGTTCCCCTGCCCGTCGCCGTGCAGACCATTCAGGACGAGCTGCGCGGAGTAGCTATCCCTTAAATCTTTAGCAACTCATCAGTAGGGAGGGGCAATCACGATGGTTGCCCTGGTTAGTTGTTCCCTTTTTTGGAGGAGGGTTAATCGCTTTTATGCACGGAGTCGCTTTTATGTACGGGGTAGGGACTACGTTTACGGCGTCCGCGATGTATCGATTTCCTCCACGCCTCATCATATGTAACGGGGAGGAAAATGATAAATCCGGACGCGCCGAGGCTGGTCCCTACACCGATCGGTTGGTTCGGAGAAGAGGTTAATTGAGGCGTAATTATCGGTTAATAGGAATTTGAGGAGGTACATAGAATGAATTCGGAGATAACCATTCGGCACGCGTGTCAGGAGGATAGTGCCGCTATTGACGCTATCCTACGGGGTGTTGGCTGGTTCGAGCGCATCAACAAAGAGGCGGCGAAGCATACACAATCCCAGATCACACAACGCCTGTTGCAATGTAAGCGCGAGGGAACGCATACTATATTGGTCGCGCAACAGCCTCGCGGAGCGGTCGTCGGATATATCGCCGTGCATTGGTTTCCGGTGCTTATGCGCGGACTGGACGGTTACGTCTCGGAGCTCTTTGTGCAGCCGTCGGTGGCTGGAAAGGGCATCGGGAGCCGCCTGCTAGATACCGTCAACGAGGAGGCGCAGCGGCGCGGCTGCACGCGGCTGATCCTGATGAACAGGCGCGACCGCGAATCCTACCAGCGCGGCTTTTACGCTCAGAACGGCTGGGAGGAACTGCGCGAAGGAGCCTTCTTCGCCTTGCTGCTGCCCGAAAGCAGAAGCGCGTAGCCAGCAGACGCGCAACGAAAGGAGAGTATTATGCAAAGCTTACCATTTCAGCCGCGAGGCTTTCGATCCTGTGCCAAAAGTATTGGCATCAAGGACAGCACGCTCGACTTCACCGTTATCGCCTCGGACGTGCCCGCCGCCGCCGCCGCCATGTTTACGCAGAGCCGCTTCTGCGGCCCCGCCATCCTCGTCGGCAGGGAGCACGTCGCCGATGGACGCCTGCAGGCATTTGTCATCAACAGCAAGAACGCCAACGTCGCCACGGGCGAGCACGGACTGGCAAACGCGCGCGAGATCGTGCGGCTGGTCGCCGCCGAACTGGGCATCGCGCCCGCCGACGTGCTGCCCTCGTCGACGGGCGTCATCGGTTGGCAACTGCCTATGGAGAAGGTGCGCGAGGGGATACGCGGCTTCGCGCAGGAGATGCAGTCCGGCCAACTCGACAGGGCCGCGCTCGCCATCATGACCACCGATACGCGTCCCAAGATGCGCGCCGCCCGCATCGGCAATGCGGCCCTTGTCGGCATCGCCAAGGGCGTCGGCATGATCGAGCCCAACATGGCGACCATGCTTAGCTATTTTATGACCGACGCGCAGATCGCGCCCGACGTACTCAAACAATGCCTGCAGGACGCCGTTGCGCGCTCATTCAACATGCTCAGCATCGACACTGATACCAGTACCAGTGACACCGTCGCCATCATGGCTAACGGACTGGCGGGCGAGGTCGACCTCGAAGAGTTCCGTCAAGCCCTGATAACAATGGCGACCGAGTTGACCAAAGAGATGGCCCGCGACGGAGAGGGAGCGACCAAACTGATCGAAGTCACCGTTGACCATGCTTCGTCCTTCGTCCAGGCAAAGCGCGTCGCCAAATCCATCGTCAACTCGCCGCTCGTCAAAACCGCCATCTTCGGAGCCGATCCCAACTGGGGCCGCATTACTATGGCCATCGGCAAATGTGAGGAGCAGACAGAGATCATCCCCGAAAAGGTCTCAATAGCCTTCGGCGACCTGCCCGTCTACCAGGATGGTCGCCCTGTGGATGACGCTAACCTTGAACAGATCACCGCCTACCTGAACAATTCGGAGGTGCTCATCCACGTCTCGCTCGGTCTGGGAACTGCCAGCGCGACCGTGTGGGGCTGCGACCTGTCGTACGAATATGTTCGTATAAACGGGGAGTATACGACGTAGTTGTTTGTTTCAATCCCAGGCGGGTCGAGCCACGGCAGGAACCCCATCGGCCACCAGCAAGGAAAGTATACCTATGAAAACTACAGTCCAACCAGCTTCTTAATCATTTCACAATAATCACGATCGGGATCATCAGCAGCGGGTCGATGTTGACCTGCTGTTTGCCATTTACGTAGAGACCCGTCGACGAGCCGCCGTCCAGGTTCAGCGCGTTCTGGATAGAGAGGTCCGACTTTGCCAGCAGGTCGGCCATATTGTCAAGCGAGAACTCAGCTCCTGGGCTGGCGATTAGCAGCAGGTGGCCCTGTTTATCGGTCGCCACCACGCTGCGGCGCTGGACATCCTCGTTGACCGTGAACTGCGTGCGCTGACCGTTGATCATCAGCATAGGCGAGGACTGCGTCGCCTGCTGAATCTGCTCGTTGGTATCGTAGGGCTGAAGGCGCAGCGAGCGCAGGGTAACATTGCCCTGGGTATCGACCGAAAGCATACCGCCGAAACCAGCGTAGGAGGCACCGCTCACCTGTCCATTGGAGACAAGCAGGCCGGTAGGATGATTTCTGGCATCGAAGTAGCCGCCATTAATCATTGCCACCGCGCCCGTTTGCTTCATCCACACGTTCATTGTAAGCGGCTGGTCGGGCTGATAGCCAATGCTGAGATGCACACGCTTCAAATCGAGGCGCACAACGGTCACAGTATCCTCGTGCCCGCCCGCCACCTGCCAGTCCTCGTAGCGCACGTCGACGCCCGCCGCCGCTGGATACCACGTCTTCAGCGCGGGCGTCGGCGAACCGGTGGCGGGCGACGACGAGATGACCGGCGTGCCGTTAGCGGTCACATTGGGCAATACATTGCAGGCCAGCAGCGAGCCGACCAGCAGGCAGCAGAGAAGACAGACTGTAGCGATCCGTTTCACATGATTTCCTTCTAAACCCGCACCTACTTTTTCCAGGGCGTTGCTTCAATCGCCGACATCGTGCCCTTGAACTCCATCGCCAGTTTCAGCGCGGCGTCGTGCGCGGCGTTCTCGGTCGCATCATCCAACGGCTCAAGCTCGAACTTGCCGTAGCGGCGTTCAAGGGAGCGCTGAATCAGGAAATCGGTGAACCAGGGATTTTTCGGCAGCACAGGCCCGTGCGAGTAGGTGCCGAAGACGTTCTTGTAGATCGCGCCCTCTCCGCCATCCTTGCCGTTGTTGCCCCAGCCCGCGAGCACTTTGCCCAGCGGCTGTGCCTTCGAGCCCAGATAGGTGCGCCCGCTGTGGTTCTCGTAGCCGACCAGCGTCTTGATGCCCTTCTGGTCGAACGAGCACTCAAGCGCCATATGCGTCATAAAGCGCGTGCTCCCGCCCTCGGTATAGAGATCGAGCAGGCCGACGCCCTTCAGCTCCGGTCCCTGGAACGGCTTATAGTAGTGGCCCAGCAACTGGTAGCCCGCGCAGATGCTCAGGAAGACCGTTCCGGCCTCGGCTGCCTCGTGTAGGGAGGGCGCTTTGGCCTGGATATCCTGGGCAGCCACCTCCATCTCGCGATCAGCGCCGCCGTGGAAGAGAATCAAATCATATTTTGTAAAGTCGGGCGTCTGCTTGACATAGATTGGCTCAACCTCGACGCCGATGCCGCGCCACCTGCAGCGCCGTTCGATCGAGTAGAGATTGCCGCGATCTGCGGCGACGCTCATCAACGTAGGATAGAGGTGGCCTATCTTCAGCACCATCCCTGTATCTTTTGGCTGTTCGCTCATGTAAACTCACTCCTCCCAAAAATGCTTGACCCAGCCACGCTTCTGCATAATCCGCCGCAGTTCCTGGGTTGGCGTGTAGCCGCTCATAATATACAGAGTACCACCGAGTTCAACATTCTTCAACGCGGCATCCAGCGCGGCCTCGCGATCGGCTATGAGCGTGATGCGATCGGTGGGAACCTCGGCGTACTTCAGGCGTAGAGCCAACTCCTCCGGCTTGTTTCCACTGCACACGACATCGCGGATCGTCGAGGCTATCTCTTCCACCTCGACATCCCAGAGCCAGGCGAAGTCTTCGCCGTCGACGACCGTATGGCTGGCCGCCAGTAACAGGTGCTTCTCGCCGGGATGCTGGGCTATGAGACGCAGCATCAGGTTGAACGAAGTGGGATTCTTGACGAAGCTGAGGTAGATGTTTTTATCGCCAGCCTGAATCTTCTCAAGACGTCCAAACGCCGGGCGCAGGTGCGTGAAGGCGCTCTGCAGGTGGTCCAGCTCGAAGCCGCTCGCCATGGCCGCGCCGATTGCCGCCGCCGCGTTGTAGACGTTGTGCAGGCCTGGCAGCGGAATCTCCAGCTTGATCTCGCCCTGCGGCGTGCGGTAGACGACGTTGCTGGCTCCCTCGCCATCGCTGGCAAGCTTGATGGAGGTCGCCGCGATATCCAGCGGGGGCAGCGTATAGCCACAGTTTGGGCAGCGATAGATGCCCAGGTGCGACATGTAGGCCACTTCGTAGACCAGGTCGGAGTTGCAGCGGATGCAGCGGATAATATCCGCCGACTGCTCCGGTACGGGGGTGCCGACCTCTTTTGTCTCCAGGCCAAAGAAGATGCGTTTCGCCTTCGCGTTCTCGCCGAAGCTCGCCACCTGCGGATCGTTGCCGTTGAGCAGAATCGTCGCCGACTCCGGCAGGTTCTCCAGCATCGTGTTCAGCGCCCTGGCGACCGCGTACAGCTCGCCGTAGCGATCGAGCTGGTCGCGAAAAATATTCGTAATCACCACGACATCGGGCTGAATCTCCGGTACGGC
>JALYTQ010000223.1 GCA_030854195.1 Chloroflexota bacterium | reverse complement strand
CGAAGAAGAAGCGCAACGCCTCGCAACTCCACACGCCGATCGTCAGGACCGTCAGCAGCGGCAGGCGGCGAAACGAGCCGAGCGTCCCTTCTTGAAAATGGTAGTAGTGTTCGCGGAAGCGCTGTGGCACAAGCTTCGCCAGCGGCTCGCGAGCATAATGCAGCACAAAGAGTCCGGCGATTCCTATGACGACGACGGCCAGCAGAATCTCAAGACTGAAACGGATCTGCGGCGGCATATTCTCGTGCAGGCTAATGATAATCGCTGGAATAAACATGAGCAGCAGCACGATCAGGTCTAGCAGGCGTTCCGCGATGACCGTACCGAAGCTACGGGTGGTCGAGACGCCAATCTCCTGGCGCAGCAGGTAGGCGCGGTAGAGATCACCCAGCTTGGCGGGCACGACCGAGTTTGCGAAGAAGGAGATGTAGATAATCTCTACCAGTTTCCAGAAGCCCGGCAGGTGCACGCCATTTTTCTTGGTAAACCCCGCGTTCTCCAACAGCAGACGCCAGCGCAGCGCGCGAATCGCGAATGAGAGGTAGTAGATGACGAAACCTGCCAGGAAGAGCAACATATTGGCGCTGCGGATCGCGGCCCACGTTCTCTGCGGATTGATGTTCGAGCGTTGCGCGAAGAAGATGAGCGCGACGATAACGACGACGAGCGGAAGGAGCGTGCGCCAGTTCAATAGCCGCTTGCTCAGGGCGAGTTGTTCCTGCGTGATCTCCGGTTCATCCTGAGATGTCAGGAGGAGCTCGCGTGTGATCTTACCTGTCTGAACCTGTCCCGCGCTAGAAGACGCACTATCTTCATGCATATTATCCGTAAGCAAAACGTCCTCCACTGCTCGCTGCATGGTCGTTCGCTTAGAAAGCGCTACGATTGCTCCCTTTTTTGGATACTCCTGCCTCTAGACGAATAAGCATGACGAGGAGTAACGTAAAAAGTATCGTCATACTGTGTACATAGAGATCGTCGACTACGTTGTGGACGCAAACAGAGAGCAGCGCCGCCAGCAGGCCAGTTGCTAATGCCCGCTCGTTCGTTAGTTCGCGGAAGCGCCTTAACATCGCGCGCGCCTCGGCAAGCTGTATGCCCGGTTGTGGTTTTGCTAATTTCTCTGCTGCCTGCCGATACCTCTTGTTGATACCACGCAGAGCGCGTCCTCCACTTACAAATACCGCCGTCAGGAACGCCAGTAGCCCTATCAGTCCAACGATGCCAGCCTCGGCAGCCATGTTGATATAGTAATTATGCGCGTGTCCCAATGGAATGACGAAGATGCCTTGCGCGTAGCGGGGGTACGCGGTGGCGTAGTTCCCAATGCCCACGCCGAGCAGTGGATGATCGCGAAACATCAACAGGCCCGCGACCCAGTGTGCCAGGCGTTCGGAGTTGGCGTAATTTTCGGTCGTCGGGAAGAGAAACGAGAGGTTGGCTAAGCCGACTCTCTGCAATGCCGACGCAAAAAGGGAGCCTGGAAGCAATCCTGCAAGGTAGAGCGCGACGCCACATAACACGGCGATGAGCATAACGCTCAAGAGGACGCGATGGCGCGCGAGTCCGACTATGGCGATAAACAGGAGCGCCACGCCCAGTGCCAGGAAGCCACCTTTCGACTGTGAGAGAACCTCAGCTCCCGCCAGCACGATCGTTGTCAGCCCGGCCAGCACGCGCATCGCCACGCCTCGGCCCAGTAATAGCAGAGCTATCACGATCGTTAGCGTCATGTTGATATAACCTGCGTAGGGATTGGGCTGATCGAAGGTGCCGTAGACGCGCAGCGCGGCAGCGCGGATAAAGGACGCCGGTCCCAGGTCCAGGGCAACCTGCAGGTAGCCCAGCACCGCCTGCGAGAGCGCGACCAGGCATGCGATAATGATCAGCGTCCAGATCTGGCGTCGCGTGCGCAGATACTGCGTTCCCAGTATAAGCACCACAAATGCCTCCAGCCACTTCACAATCTCTTTCAGGCTCAAGCTGAAACCTTCCGTCGTCACAAGAGAGAACGTCATCGCCAGCAGCAGTGCGAGCATAGCAAATACAAGGTAACGAGGCGTATTGAACGCCTCGCGATCGAGCGGTCCACTTCTCTGGCGCGCTAAAAGCGGGCGCAAGGTAAAGCTCAACAGCCAGCTCACAGCGAGCAAGCCGACGAGAATATCAGCGCTGTTCAGGTTGAGTCCCGCCAATGTGATGGTGTCCAGCGAGCCCCACGGTATCGCGATAGGGAGCAGGTAGAGGGCCACGCGTGGACGCAGCAGTATCCAGACGACCAGCACAAGGTAAAGCAGTAGGCGGATATTCCAGTAGTTCGCAGATGGCAGCGCGAGTAGACAGAAGATCGCGAAGATACCAGCGCCGAGGCCAACAAAATTTGCCCCGTTCTTATGCACGAACGCGGAGATTTTTGTGGGCAGTGTATCTGGCGGCAGATGCGCTACGCCGCTGCTGCTATCGGCACGATACATACTTCTTCTGCTTTCAGGTACCCTCAAGCGGACTATAAGAGCACACAGGTTCCTAGCGCCGCCTCGGAAGGGAAAGTATACACATGATTATCAAGTGAAAATGAACTAAGGGGTCTTCCGTGAGTAAGCTGACAGGATCGCTATCTTGTCCTCGCTTGTGGGGACATTAATCCGATCAGGTTATTTCCGTAAGAGCCCTAAGAGACAGCGGACAGCCGATTGTTATTGCGGCTGAACCATTCAATCGTGCGTCTCAATCCCTCTTCCATATTCACGCGCAACTGCCAACCCAGCAAGCGTTGCGCCTTGGAGATATCTGGCCGCCGCCGCTCGGGATCGTCGATGCGGCTCTCCTCGAAGAGAATGCTCGATGAAGATTCGCAGAGGCGGATAATCGTCTCCGCGTATGCCATCACGCTCTGCTCTTCGGTATTGCCGAGATTGAAGACCTCGCCAGCGGTCCCTGGCGTAAACATCGCCAGCAGCAAGCCCTCTACCAGATCGCTCACATAACAGATGCTGCGAGTTTTATTGCCATCGCCATAGATCATAAGTGGCTCATTCCTGAGCGCCTGCGTGATAAAGTTCGGAATCATGCGCCCATCGTCTACCTGGCTGTTTGGTCCATAGGTATTGAAGATGCGTACAATACGCGCGTTGAGCTGGTACTGGCGATAGAACTCCATTGTCAGCGTCTCGCCCAGGCGTTTGCTCTCATCGTAGCACGCGCGCGGACCGATCGAATTAACGTTGCCCCAGTAGTCCTCGGTCTGCGGATGCACCTGGGGATCTCCATATATTTCAGAGGTAGAGGAGACCAGGAACAGGGCATTCTGCTTGCGTGCCAGCTCCAGCATCTGGTAGGTGCCCTGACTATTGACCAGGATCGTCTCGATCGGGTGCTCCATATAGCCAACGGGACTGGCGGGGCTTGCCAGGTGAAAAATAGCCTCCGCTTCGCAATGGAACGGTTGTGTCACATCATGTTGTATAAAGGTAAAATGTGGATTAGCGAGCAGTGAAGCGATATTTTCTTTAGAGCCAGTGATAAGATTATCTACACAGAGCACTTTATGCCCCTCAGCGAGGAGACGGGCGCAAAGATGGGAGCCAATAAAACCTGCTCCACCGGTAACAACAATTTTCAAAGAATTAGACCTCCATAAATATAAAACGCGTCTTGCTAATTGCTTGTCTTTATCGTACTTTATTGGCTAGACGATTCTGGCTCCTGAAGGTAACGATTGGACCGTTAGCAGGACTTTGCAGGCTGGACGTAAGTTAGAAGTAAAGGTGCGTAACGTATGGCTCTCATTCTCTCTCGCGCCGCTGTAGAGCGCTGTCTGACAATGCCCGAGGCGATCGGCGTTATGCGCAGCGCCTTTGTCGCGCTCCAGCAGGGGCAGGCGGAGATGCCGCAGCGCCTGTCCGTGAACCTCTCTGAAGAGGGCGTCGCGCTGATGATGCCCTCGCTCTTACAAACGATCGACCAGAGTATATTTAGCCTTAAGGTTATAACGGTGATGCCGCGTAATCCGTCTCGCAAGCTTCCTCTCAGCTACGCAATACTACTCGTAGTGGATTCAACGACCGGCAGGACGCTTGCGATACTGGATGGTACCTGGCTGACCGCTATGCGGACTGGTGCCGTCTCTGGGCTGGCAACCGATATGCTTGCATTGCGTCATGCCAATATTTTAGCGCTTTTTGGTGCCGGAGGACAGGCTCCTACTCAGGTGCTTGCTATACATACCGTGCGTCCCCTACAAGAGATACGCGTCGTGAATCGTAACGAGGAGCACTATCGAATGCTCGTTGCCACTCTACACACGCTACTGGGCGCTACCTGTCCGCCCATCCAGCGCGCTCGTTCCGCCCGTGAGGCGCTTGCGGGTGCCACGCTGGTCGCCTGTGCCACGACCTCTACCGAGCCTCTCTTTCAGTGGAGCGATCTTGCTGCCGGTACGCATATCAATGCCATTGGGGCTTTCACACCCGCTATGCGTGAGGTAGATGCCGAGACCGTTATGCGCGCTCGTGTCGTGGTAGATCAGCGCGCTGCTGCCCTGGCGGAGGCTGGCGACCTGTTGCAGGGTGTAGAGAAGGGACGTGGTCCCGAGACGTGGAGCGAGCTTGGCGAACTGCTTGCTGGCGAGCAGCCAGGCCGCCAGAGCGAGACGGAAGTAACACTCTTCAAATCGGTAGGTGTAGGCGTGCAAGATAGCGCCGTGGCGCTGCACGTCTATCGGCGCGCCAGGGAGCTAAACATAGGCATCGACGTGGAATTGTAGGCGCGTGGCCCTCAAGAACGGGCCTGCCTGTACTTCCAACGCCGATACAATACCTCATCGCCCCAGCTGAGGAAGCCGCTCGTCGTAAAGCCGTGGACGATCGTCACCGCCAGTAGCGAGGGTGGTCCCGACGGGAGCAGGTAGACGAGGCTGAAAACGACGCCCGCGAGCCCGACGCCGCCGACGCTGCGCCAGTTCCACTTCCCTAACCGATGGTAGAGCGTATACGCGGCAGTGCTGACCAGCCAACCCCAGCCGATCCAGCCCGTCCATTGCGTCACCGCCGCTAGCACGAGTCCGCGAAAGAACAGTTCCTCCACCGGCGCATTGATAAACAGGTAGAAGGCACTCTGCACAAGGTGATCATTGAGCGTCGGCCAGCGAAACCAGGGACCAACCACGAACATGCGGTAAAACGCAGCAAATGCAGCCATAAGCACGCCAACGACTACCCCGAGCACAACCTGCTGCGGCACATTATGTAGCGTCAGGCCCAGGAACGATAGCGGCAGGTGAAAGAGAGCGATATAGACAAAGGGCGCGACCCCCATTGGAATGACGCGCATCAGTGTGTCGCGCCAGATCCAGCGCCACGAGTCGGCGACTGTAGAGCGTACAACCTGCGAAGAATCGACCGATGACACGCGTGAACCCCTCCTGGGTAAAAAGACTTCTTTGCTTTGCGTCGTGGACATGGATGACACTTACTTTCCTGGCTTTGTTAAAAATGTTAAGCGAAGATTAAGTAAGTGTCATCCATACACATCGTTTTGTCCAGTGGTTTTATAATAAACAGTTCTTGCAGGCGCGTCAACATGGGTTTGAGAAGTTTCTTATGATGAGCCTTTATACGTGAAAACGCTCTGCCTTGCGACAGAGCGCTTTCAGTTTTATCTATCCTTCGGTCTATGAGCGAGACATGACCTGCTCGCTGTTACGAGAACCATTGAGCGGCTCACGAGCTGGTGTGCTTGCCTGGTGGCGCAACAGATCCATCACTGGCGCGAGCACATCTATAGGCAGTGGGAAGATGATGGTCGAATTCTTCTCAACGGCGACCTCGGTCAACGTCTGCAGGTAGCGCAGTTGCATAGCTGCCGGTTGTGTACTCATCACTGCAGCGGCCTGAGCGAGCGATGCTGACGCTTGCAATTCTCCAGCGGCATGAATCACCTTCGCGCGCTTCTCGCGCTCCGCCTCCGCCTGTTTCGCCATAGCCCGCTGCATGGTCGCAGGTAACTCCACATCCTTAATCTCGACCGCTGTCACTTTGACGCCCCAACGGGCCGTATGTTCGTCGATGATCGTTTGCAGCTTCTGGTTGATCTTGTTGCGCTCGGCTAGCAATTCATCCAACTCCGATTGGCCCAGGACGTTGCGCAAGGTCGTTTGCCCGATCTGTGTGGTCGCCTGGTTGAAGTTCACTACATTGACCACCGCGGCAATGGGATCAACGACGTAGAAGTAGATCACCGCCGTTACCTTGATCGTCACGTTATCGCGGGTGATCACCTCTTGTGGAGGCACCGTGAGCGTAACAATGCGCAGATCCACTTTGTTCATACGCGAGATGAACGGGGGGACCAGGAAGAGACCTGGACCTTTGGCTCCAGTCAAACGCCCGAGAACAAAAATCACTCCTCGCTCATACTGTTGCACTACGCGCATAGCAGAGAATGCCAGGAACACCAGAACAAGAACAATGGCCCCCAGCCCGGTCAACACAAATGTATTCATGGGAAGCCTCCTTAGAGGACTGATAAGCAACGCACGATATCTTTCATATATTCATAATAGTGCAGGTGCTTTCTCAGTCGCCGTTACCCTTTTGCCAATAGGAGCGGTGCATAGAAGCGAGCACGCGAATAAGACCAGAGCTAAAATCGCGCTCTCATGAGAGAGATGTGCTGAAAAACACTCTTTCATGCATAAGAGGAACAGATATCGAGGATATGACGTAGTAAGAAGAGCGATACTACCTTCTAATTATACACTATTTTGTATAAGGATACAACAATATTTTCACTGATCAAGCATCTTTGCACCTTCTATGTTTCAAGAACCAGGCAGTGTGCTGCAAAAATACTTTATCATCCAGCTTTTCGTTTTCGCTAAATATTGCATTTTCGTAGAAAATAGTGTATACTTAATACGTCTCACACATCTTTGTGTAAGTCATGCCCCTTCAGATGAATTCTTTGTATTACTGTTTCTCCTCCTTCACGAACAGCGCCGCTTGTAGAAGCGCGGTGGCTCTCTCATTGGGAGAGCTCTCCAGGGGTGACAGCTCTTACTCAACATTCCTCTCTACATCAATATATAATGGAAAAGGATGTGACCTTCATGGCAAATCAGAAGCAACTTGTTCTTCTTGCATCAGGGAAGACGCCCTGGGATAAATGGCGTAGAACTTATCCAGATGTCCAGGCATACGAGCCAGATCTGCATAGCGCCGACCTGCATGGAGCGGATCTGCATAGCGCCGACCTGCATGGAGCGGATCTTACGGAGGCCAATCTGCAAGGGGCGGACTTGAGCGACGCGAATCTGAGCGACGCGGACCTGCGCAACGCGAATCTGAGCGGGGCGAATCTGAGCGGGGCGAATCTCTTGCGGGCATATCTCCACAGGGCAGATTTCCGTGAGAGCAACCTCTCCCACGCGGACTTGACGGGGGCAGATCTCAGCAACGCCGACCTGCGCGGCGCAGACCTGGATGGAGCTATCCTCAGCAAAGCGAACTTCTATGAGGTGAACATGTCCAGCAAAGAACTCAGTATGGTGAATATCAACAAACATCAGGATGCAGAGGCACACAAACTGACGCCTGTCACCCTGGGCGGTCATACGGCTGCGTAAGGGAGAAAAGCATGCTCCAATTCATACCCATTGTCATTCTCATTATAATCCTGGCGTGGGCTTTTGGCTTTATGTTCCGTCGTGATGCCGGGAGGCGAGCGAGGGAAAAGAGGCGCAATCAGTATCATGATCGCGTCTAATAAATTCATGAGTTAGCCAGAGTTGTCGTGCTTGCTCAAAACAGGCGGGAGGCCACCAATCCAGTGGCCTCCCGCCTGTTTTGAGCAATGCTGTCGTTTAGCCCACGCTGCCCGACATCTCCAACTGGATCAGACGGTTCAGCTCGACCGCGTACTCCATCGGCAGCTCCTTGGTGATCGGCTCAATGAAACCATTGACGATCAGCGAATACGCCTCGGACTCAGCCAGGCCACGGCTCATCAGGTAGAAGAGCTGATCGCCGCCAACCTGCGAGACAGTCGCCTCGTGACCAACCTCGGTCTGATTCTCTTCGACGCGAATGGTCGGATAGGTATCGGTACGAGCGTTCTCATCGAGTAAAAGCGCGTCGCAGCGTACGCTCGACTTCGTGTGGTGCGCCCCCTTGTTAATGCGAACCAGGCCGCGATACGAGGCGCGACCAGTGCCCTTGGAGACCGACTTCGAGAGGATCTGCGACGTAGTGTACGGTGCAAGGTGCGTGACCTTCGCGCCTGCGTCCAGGTGCATCCCTGAGCTGGCGAAGGCGACCGAGAGGATATCTCCTCTAGCGCCCGGCTCCATGAGCAGGACCGCCGGATACTTCATTGTCACCTTCGAGCCGAGGTTGCCATCGACCCATTCCATCGTCGCGTCCCGATAAACTGCTGCCCGCTTGGTCACGAGATTATAGACATTCTTCGACCAGTTCTGAATCGTGGTGTAGCGGACGCGCGCGCCCTCCATTACCTTGATCTCGACGACCGCGCTGTGCAGGCTATCGCTGGCATACGTCGGAGCGGTACAGCCCTCGACGTAATGGACGTAGGAGCCAGGGGCTGCGATAATCAGCGTGCGCTCGAACTGGCCCATATTTTGTG
>JALYTQ010000443.1 GCA_030854195.1 Chloroflexota bacterium | reverse complement strand
GTCTCTATGCGCGTGCCATTATTTATGGCGAATACATCGTAAATCTTTTTCAGATCCCGGTCGTAGAGCGTGAACAGCATGGATGAGGCATCGACGACCTGCCCGACAAACTGGTAGATTTGTTCTACCAGATCCGGTAACTTGACGGAACTTGGAAATACTGTACTGATCTCCTGCAGGCGTCGCAAATAGTCGCTGGTGCGGCGGTGTGACTGCTGCAATTGATAGTTTTGCAGGTAGAGGGCGATCTGCTCTACATAATGGAGCGCCTCGGCACGCTGTCTTGGCTGAAATCCTGCTCCGGGCGTAAGCTGGTAAAGGATGATTACCCCCAGTATATTGGCTGTGTATTGATGGCCCTGCAGTGTATCAACGAGGGTTGACTCATGAATCGGCACGGCAAGGTAGCAGGTGGGGGTAACGTCGGTGTAGAGAGCTGGCATGCTGCGAAATGGCGCGTGCAGATACTCCTCGTGGCGCATAATAGTTGCATCGCCCTTGAGCCAGGTATGACCGATTAGATCCTGCCCGATAGGATAGGCGGTCCCGATGGCGAAGAGGTCGCCCTGTCGCGGCAGAACGTCGTCCAGCGCTTCCAGTACTGGCGTGCTCTGGCGCGCGAAAGCGGAGGGCGTGTCGTTCTCCAGGTGAATGGTCATGCGACGCCCCGCAGCATTGAGCGCGGCGGCAGAAGAGGCTGCCAGGGTCGCACTGCGCAAGCGCACGTGCGCCTGCACCCTCAATTGCTCTATACCCTCATCAAATAAGGCGATACATGCTCCTTGAGCAGCGAACTGCGTCATCATGTGATGTAGGAGATGCCTGAGTAATGGCGACGGGTAGGACTCATTGGGATATGCTTCAGGTCCCCCCCACGTTGAGGTCGACATGCATTGCTCCTCATAGTTCTAGCAGAAGCACCAGAAAAGCCTGGATCTAATCGTTGGGCTGATAGCGGATACAACACAACTATCTTCTACCGCTAGCATAGCATACATTCTTTTTATATTCAACGTAGATGTAGCACATATTTCCGTTATTATTATTATAGAACGGCAGAAAAGATCTGCAATATGGCATAATTTTATTGACATTTTAATGTGGGTAATGATACCGTCAGAGGGAGTGAAGCTGCTATCGATGATGTGCTGAGCATTTATGCCTGCTCAGGGTTATTGTATCTGGATAATGTATAGTTGGAACGCAGCGAACGCTCCTTGTGCAGCTCTATGCTGGCATAGGAGCCGCGCAGGAAGAGAAAACGTGGATACCTATTACAATCCTGACGACCTTGCCCATTTCCCTGATATCGGCAAGGATGCACCGGATCTCTGGAAGAAGTTTCTGGACTGGTATAATGCGGTGTTTGCCGAAGGCGCGCTCTCCGAACGGGAAAAGGCGCTGATAGCCCTCGCGGTGGCGCATACCGTTCAGTGCCCATATTGTATCGACGCGTATAGTTCGGCCTGCCTTGAGAAGGGCTCCGATATCGAGCAGATGACCGAGGCGATTCATGTTGCCGCCGCAATTCGTGGCGGTTCGTCGCTTGTCCACGGCGTGCAGATGCGCAATCATGTCCACAAGGTCTCTATGTGAGACTGGTCCGCCGCGAGGAGTACGCGCCATGGCAAAGCTTATCCCTACCCTTAGAAAACAGAATTCCCCCCTGGCAAACAGCGAGCAGCAGCGCCAGTTGCTCGACGACCTCTCTCTGCGTTCCTTTGCTGAGGCAACAGCCAGCGCGGGCCATCGTCCCCTCCGAGCATGTGGTGTTGAGGTGTTGCAGATGAATGTTGGGAAGCGCTGCAATCAGACGTGCGCCCATTGCCATGTGGATGCCGGTCCAGAGCGTAAGGAGGTGATGACGCGTGCTGTCCTTGATGCGTGCCTGGACCTCCTGGCGCGCAGCGCTATTCCAACGCTTGACATTACCGGCGGCGCACCCGAGATGCACCCCGATTTTCGCGAGATTGTCGAACGTGCCAGCGCGCTCGGTCGGCATGTAATGGATCGCTGCAACCTGACGATCACGCGCCTGCCCAACTACGCCTATCTTCCAGAATTTCTGGCTGCCCACCGCGTCGAGGTCGTTGCTTCACTGCCAGCGTATGCGGAGAAGCAGACCGATACGCAGCGCGGCGCTGGCGTCTTCGAGGATTCGCTGCAGGCGTTGCGCCACTTTAATAGCCTGGGTTACGGCAAAGAGGGGACGGGGCTGATTCTCAATCTGGTAACGAATCCCGTGGGCGCGTTTCTTCCCGGCAATCAACGCTCGCTGGAACGCGACTGGAAGTCCCAACTGAAGAGGCGCTACAGCGTCGAGTTTAACAACCTGTACACGATCACCAATATGCCTATCAGTCGCTTCCTGGATTTCCTGCTGCGTTCGGGCAATCTCACTGCCTACATCGAGAAGCTAGTCACGGCCTTCAATCCCGCGACGGTCGATGGCTTGATGTGCCGCTCGACCCTTTCGGTCGGCTGGGATGGTCGCCTCTATGACTGCGATTTCAATCAGATGCTCGACCTGGGCCTGGGACCACAAGCGCCTCAGACCATCTTTGAT
>JALYTQ010000222.1 GCA_030854195.1 Chloroflexota bacterium | reverse complement strand
CCTCCTGCTACGCCTAACAGGTAATGTCTATAAGCAAAAAGGAGAATATCATGCCCATTGTCGGTTATTCCGCTGCCTTAGAGCAGTTTGGCCCTACCGAGCTTCTACGCTGGTCACAGGAGGCCGAGCAGGCCGGTTTTGGCGGCGTCATGGCGGCGGACCACTTTCATCCCTGGGTTCCTGAGCAAGGCCAGAGTCCCTTTGTGTGGTCGTGGATGGGCGGACTCGCCGTCAGCACCAGCAGCGTGAGCTTTGGTCCCGGCGTGACCTGCGCCTCGTATCGCTACCACCCGGCGATTATCGCCCAGGCGGCTGCGACGCTGGAAGTGATGGCTCCTGGACGCTTCTGGCTGGGCATCGGCACCGGCGAGGCGCTCAACGAGGCTATTGTTGGAGGCGAGTGGCCCGAGACGCCGGTACGCCTGGAGCGCATGGTCGAGTCGATCGAGATCATCCAGCGCCTCTTCACCGGCAAAAAGGTGCGCTACGCTGGGAAGCACCTGCGCATGGCGAGTGCGCGCCTCTATACGCGCCCGGAGAAACCCACGCCTATCTACGTCGCCGCCTCCGGTCCCAAGACCGCCGAGACCGCCGGACGTATGTGCGATGGTCTCATCACCCCCGCCGCGCCGCCTGAGAAGCTCAAATTGCTGATCGAGAACTTCGAGAAGGGCGCGCGCGAGGCCGGAAAAGATCCCTCGACGATGCCCAAATTGTTGCAATTACACGTCTCGTGGGCCGACACCTATGAGGAAGCGGAGAAGCAGGCGATGAAGGAATGGCCCAATGGCGGCATTAAGGCACCGAAGCAGGACATTCGCGCACCTGAAGATTTCGCCGCCTTCGGCCAGCTCGTGCGCGCCGAGGACTTCAAAGGACGCGTTCTTATGTCACCGGACCTGGAGGAGCATCGCGCCCATATCCAGAGCTTCTTCGACCTTGGCTTCAGTGAGGTACACGTCCACAACGTCGGACGCAACCAGAGCGAGTTTATCAAGGCGTATGGCGAAAAGGTCATACCGGTCATACATGGAGCGGTTGCGCGTTAAGCAAATACTCTCTAGCATACAATTATGGTCCTGGGAGATTGTTGAGCCAATCTCCCAGGACCATAATTATTTTTAAACGAATTAATTGGGCACAGCAGAGTAGGTCAGGAAGATTCCACTGGTCTCTGTGTGCACGCCGGTCGCACAGTAGGTGAAGCCAGCAGGTAGATCCGATACATTAACCTTTATCTGCTCGTTGATTTTATCTTCAACCGTCTGCGCGAGAAATGGCACGGGAAAACCTTGCACATCGATGTGTAGTACATGCATGCGAATCTGGCAGGCGCTGATATACGGCTGCAGCGTTACAGTCATATGATGGGGCGTATCGATACCTAAAACGTTCGTATGCATGTCGCCAGTAACAATGATCGGACTGTTATGCATCAACACGGCCTGGACATTCTGCACCTCGCCCGGCAGGCCAGCGTTATTGATGTTCTTCTGTATAAGCGCTGTCACAAATGAAGAACTGACCTGCGCGTTGATAGCTCCACTCCTGGGCAAGGGTGCGCTTGCAACAGGTGCCGCATCCGCCGCAAAAAATAGGAGATATCCCAGAACTCCGAGCAGAGCAAGCAGTATGCCCGCGACAAAAGCTACGATAAGGAAGACAATACGTTTCCATGAAAAAGATCTGGACCTCCCTTTTCTACCAGCAGACGGTTCCTGCGTAAGAAGAGTTGTCGCTTCGCTCTCGTCGCCAATTGTTTGCTCCGGCTGATTCATGGGTACTCCTTCAGGCTGTTTTGAATATAATACAACCCCGGCTATAGCTCTGTAAACGTTTGTGCAACCTGCACAATAAAGAGCAGGTAACTTTTGGATAAAGTGACTGTAGTATCCCATTCGCCAGCGTCATATCATAAATTAAGGCAGACAACTCAGCCGAGTGCTGGACGTAATATGCGCATATTATGTAAATTTGCCGACAGGATTTGGGGCAAAGCGTGCCGAGACCGCCTGCAATGAAGCTGGGATAGAAGTAAGAGGAGAGTTATATCACATGACGCCAAAGGAAGTCTTAAAATTCGCCAGAGAGAACGATGTCAAGATTGTGGATTTGAAGTTTACCGACCTGCCTGGCTCATGGCAGCACTTCAGCGTGCCCCTACACAACATTGAAGAAGAGACGTTCGTTGAGGGTATTCCTTTTGATGGTTCCAGCATCCGTGGTTTCCAGACCATTGATGAAAGCGACATGCTGGTGATCCCCGATCCTGCAACCGCGATTTTAGATCCCTTTACCACCGCCCCGACCCTGAGTCTCATCTGCGATATCGCTCATCCTGGTGCTGTCGGCGCAAAGAGACCCTATAGCCGCGATCCCCGCTATATTGCCAAAAAGGCTGAAGACTTCCTGCGCAAGAGTGGCGTCGCCGATACGAGCTATTTCGGCCCTGAAGCAGAGTTCTACATCTTCGATCAAGTAAGCTACGAATCCACCGATAACAAACAGTACGTCGAGGTTGACTCCGACGAAGCGCACTGGACCAGCGGGCGCGCTACCACCCACGAAGGAGGCCGCTCTCGTGGTCATCTGATGCGCGTGAAAGAAGGCTACTTCCCGGTTGCGCCTAATGATACGATGCAGGATCTCCGTACAGAGATGGTATTGAAACTCGAAGAGCTGGGCATCCCTATTGAGGCACAGCACCACGAGGTCGGCGCGGCAGGTCAGGCCGAGATCGACTTCCGCTTCGATACGTTGGTGAGAACGGCAGACAAGCTGTTACTCTACAAGTATATCGTGAAGAACACGGCGCGCAAGTACGGCAAGACCGTTACCTTTATGCCAAAGCCTATCTTTGGCGATAACGGCTCAGGTATGCATACCCACGTGAGCCTGTGGAAGGGTGAGCAGCCGCTTTTCTTCGATGCTGAGGGCTATGCAGGCATCTCACAGATGGCACGCTACTACATTGGCGGCATTCTGAGCCACGCTCCGGCACTGCTGGCGATCGCGGCCCCGACAACCAACAGCTACAAGCGCCTGGTGCCGGGTTTCGAGGCTCCGGTCAACCTGGTCTTCTCGAAGGGCAATCGTAGCGCGGCGATCCGTATTCCGTTGACTGCGAGTCCAAAGGCCAAGCGCGTCGAGTTCCGTTCGCCCGATCCGACCGCCAATCCGTACCTGCTGTTCGCGGCGCTCTTGATGGCGGGCCTCGATGGCATCCGCCGCGAGATCGAGCCCAGCGAGCACGGCTATGGCCCGGTCGATCGCGACCTGTACAGCCTGTCGGCTGAGGAGCTGCGCGAGATCCGCTCCGTCCCCGGCTCCCTGTACGAGTCCCTGGAAGCGCTGGAGGCCGATCACGCCTTCCTGCTCGAAGGTGATGTCTTTACGAAAGATGTGCTTGAGAAGTATATCGCCTTCAAGCGCGAACAGGCCGATGAGATCCGCCTGCGCCCGGTGCCGATCGAGTTCTCTATGTACTACGATGCATAATCGCTAAGGCCGCTTTTAGATAGTAAGGGAACAGCGCTACCATACTGGTAATGCGTTGTTCCCTTCGTTCGCATATCTAGTGGCTTCCTGCATCCTACAAGACAGAATTGTGTCAAACGCTGGACAACACCACGTCTCTACATTATAATAGACGCATTATGAACGGTTATACTCTGGAGGGTTTTATTTTTATGACTCGCACAAGGCAGGTATAGCGGAGCCCATCTGGGATCTACTGCTTGAATGCGCGCGTTCCATGCCTCTTTTCTGAGCATGGATAGTGCGTGTTACCTGCTACACCGTCTTTTCAAGATCGGGCTTCGCATAGAGTCGCATGAGCCAGTTGGCTGTGCGGCCTTTTTGTGCCTTGTCTTACATCTTGAAAGGAATGCGCGATGCCATCTCTAATTCGTCAAAGTGTTTTCTATTCACAAAACTTTCTGAAAGACCCATGTCTGGTTGCCTCGCTGCTCAACAGTTTGAGCATCGGCGGTGAGGACGTTGTGTACGAGATCGGCCCCGGCAAGGGCATTATTACCCAGCAACTCGCTCTGCGCTACAAACAGGTCGTCGCCATTGAGAAAGATCCTCGTTTGACAGACTTGCTGCGACAACAATTCGCGGATAGACCCAATGTAACTATCTATGAAGGCGATTTCCTGCACTACTGCCTGCCACATCACCCGTATAAAGTGTTTGCGAATATCCCGTTCAATATCACCACAGCCATTGTTGCCAGACTAACAACGGCGGAAAACCCACCGGAGGATGCTTACCTGACAATGCAGAAGGAAGCAGCAGAAATGTTTCTAGGAAAACCACACGAATCATTACGTACAATCCTACTAAAACCCTGGTTTGAGATAGCGATTGTACATAACTTCAAGCGTAGAGATTTTATTCCTGCACCACGCGTTGATGTAGTTATGTTACGCTTGCGTAAAAGAGGACCACCCGTGGTACACAGTACAGATAGACAGCATTTCCGGAATTTTGTAACGCATATTTTCACCGCCTGGCAGCCAGCACTGGGATCTACCCTTAAAAGCCTTTTTTCCAGGCAACAACTCAAATATATACAAAGAGAATTGGGTATTGAGCTTGATGTAACCCCGACATCCCTAACATTCGAGCAGTGGCTGAACCTGTTCGAATACTTCAAAACAGCAGGGAATAAGCAAGCATGGCAGGCGATTTTGGGAAGTGAGAAACGGCTTCTCCAACAACAAAATGGACTTCAGAAAATACATAGAACCCGACGAAGTAGATGAAAAAATCCCACGCTCCATGCATGCGATGGTGAATATCCTATACATGGAGCCGTGCGTGCTCCTCACGCGCACTACAGGCCGGACATCTGGTAGATAGTGAAAGTGACCTGTCCGCTCGGATGGCAGGTACCATAAAAATATGCTATAGTAAAGTATCGTTTGTTTTGTAGCCCTACATCAATGGAGATCAAACCTATGCAACCACTCGTCGATAGCTACGGCAGGCGCATCAAGAGCATGCGCATCTCTGTCACCGATAAATGCAACTTCCGCTGCACCTACTGTATGCCTGCTGAGGGCCTCCCCTGGCTCAAAAAAGCTGAGATACTTTCCTACGAAGAGATTGTGCGCGTGGCGCGCGTGGCGGTGAGCATCGGTATCGAGCAGATCCGTCTCACCGGCGGCGAGCCGCTCGTCAGGCGCGATGTGCCGGAACTGGTACGCATGCTCCACGAGATCGAGGGGCTACGCAGCCTGAGCATCACGACAAACGGCATCCTGCTCAAACACCTGGCGGGTCCCCTCGCTGAGGCTGGCCTGACACGCGTCAATGTGAGCCTGGATTCGCTGATGCGCGAGAAGTTTACAAAACTTACCCGCCGCGATCAGCTCAGCCATGTTCTGGAAGGGCTGGAAGAACTGGAGCGCCACCCCGCCATTCATCCGATCAAGATCAATGCCGTCGCCATTCGCGGCTTTAGCGAAGAGGAAGTGCTCGATTTTGTGCTGCTAGCACGGCGCAAGCCCTATGTCATGCGCTGGATCGAGTTCATGCCCCTCGACGCCGATCAGGCATGGCGCAAAGAGGATATCCTCAACGGTGCAGAGATTAAGGCGATCATTGAGGCCGCGTATGGTCCGCTTGTGCAGATCAAGACCGGCGACCCCTCCGAGACGGCGCGCCGCTACACCTTTAGCGATGGTATAGGCGAAGTCGGTTTCATCAATCCAGTCAGCGAGCCCTTCTGCTCGACCTGCGATCGCATTCGCATCACGGCGGACGGTCAGCTCCGCACCTGCCTCTTCGCCACGGAGGAAACCGATCTGCGCGCTGTGGTTCGCTCAACGGCAGATGATGAAGCGATTGCCACTACTATCCGCAATGCTGTGTGGCATAAAGAGTTGAAACACTATATTGGCGACAAACGCTTCAAGCGCGCAAACCGCAGCATGTCTATGATCGGCGGCTAGCGCTTCCCACAGCATATTCCTTCGCTCTTGAATGAGATAGTAGAGGGAAAAATAGGCTAATCTTTATAGTTTCAGCAAGGCTGGAGAAGGCACATACTACCTCCCGGCCTTCCTTCAACACGCTCTATACCATGCCTCTGCGATTTTTATAGCAGGTAAGCAAGCATACTACACCCATAATTACAGTGCAACTCGCTTTACACGGTTGTTACCAAAAAACGGGACGTTCGTCGTTATAGTTAATTAGATGATTTATACGCAGTCCTATTTATACTCAACTAGTAGCAGTAAAAGGACTGAGCCAGCAAGGTCTACGTTACTCTTTAGTACAAGACCAGAAAGAGGGAAACCTGTGGTTAACGATTCTGCTGAACTCCTCACGGTTCACGAAGTCGCCAGACAGTTGCGCGTGGATGATACCACCGTGAGACGTTGGATTAAGAATGGTGTCCTGGAGGCTATCACGCTCCCACATCGCGGGGCGCGCCAGGCTTATCGCATTCGACGCTCAACGCTGGATGCGCTGCTGGCAGCACCGTCGCAAGAGCTCGCAGGTCAATCATAAGGAGGCTTTCTTGTCTGCAATCGATGCTCAGTCACTCTTTGATGAGCTCAATGGAAGTGAAGAGGCGGGTTTTGCCGCCATTCACTCTCCGGCCAGCTCTTCTCCCGGCAAAATACCTTATCTGCAAGCGCCCGGCGTGGTCGTTCTCGCTCGTCCGTATCTCTATGCAGCGGGCCTGAACGGCTTTCTTGCCGGTTTCGATCCAGAGCTGCATTTCGGTGGCTACCTGGATGATCCTACGTCTCTGCCCGATGGTGCTCAGTTGTGCAAGATCGCTGGACAGCTCTGCTATATGAGCTTTGGTCCCAAACGCTCGCTGAACGCACAGGCGAAACGCTATTTCGATAACCTCAAGTCGTCAGGCCACGGCTCCGTCTTCGAGCACGCGAACTTCAGCCTGCTGCTATACGGAATTTCGCGCAGCGTCACCCACGAATTGATACGCCACAGAGCAGGCTTTGGCTTCTCGCAACTGAGCCAACGCTTCGTCTCAGGACGCATGCTGCGCTTCGTTGAACGTCCCGAGTACCAGTCGGACGAGCAACTCCACGAGCAGTTTCTACAGCGCATTGAGCGCTCAGCCGAAGAATACGCGCTCCTCGCCAATCGTCTGTTGGAAATGCAGCAGGCGGGCGTCAGTATTCTCAGCGCGGAGGCCCGTACGGATCTACGCAAAAAGGTGCAGCAGAGCGCGCGCTCCGTGCTGCCCAATGAGACCGAAGCGCCTATCGTGGTGACTGGAAATGTGCGCGCCTGGCGTCACGTGATCGAGGAACGTGCCAGCGCCCACGCGGAGGTCGAGATACGCGAACTTGCCGTGCGCATCTTCCTCTGTCTGCGCCTGGCCGACCCCGTGCTTTTCGACGATTACACGGTCGAACGTCTGCCCGATGGCACCCATATTGTCAAGACGGAGTTCGAGAAGGTATAACGACTATCCTTAAAGATCAGTACGGTACAAACTTAGTCCACTCTCCTCGAATTTACGCACGAATGTCATCTCGCATTTAGCTGCCAGACGCGCAGACGCTGGATTGCGCGTGGGCAGCAGAGCCTCGAAGTAAACGGGGATACCTACCTGCTCGGCATCGAACGCGAACTCTTCACCCAGGACGCGCGCCCGGTTCAGCGCGCAGATGAGCAAGGCGCGACCGGCACCGCGATGACGCTGCGCGGGATGGACGGCCCCCTGGCAGAACAGGTGATACCCGGCCTCATCCTGCCGCACCTGGACCAGTGTATAGCCGATGATCTCGCCCTCGATTCCCTCTAACGTGCCTGCCTGCCCCCACGTATTCAACTCGTCATCGTCGTCGGTAATCACAAAGGCATTTTCGTTCGCGTCCAGCTCGGCATCGTTCGGCCAGGATGCCAGGTCATGTAGCGGATCTATCCCATCGGCCTGTGCGGCTAACTGCTGCAGCGGCAGCAAAGCGTGAATATCTTCATCGCGAAATGTTCGTATACGCATAGTCAGGCGATCCTTCTCTCTTAGTGGCCCCACTTGTCAGTCGAGACAACAATATCATACGATATATAGGTAAACCAATCCGCCAGCCGGGACATATCACTGGTCATCCGAGGCCAGGTGCCCGTTTTTCGCAACAAAGGAGCTCGATCTTGTCAGACCTCACCCATTTACAGCGCGTTCGCCAGGAAATGCCCGCCACGCTCGAACAGATCTATCTTAATAGCGGCACGTTCGGTCCACTCCCCACCCGCGCCATTCAGGCCATGCAGCAGCGTACAGATGCCGAGTTGCGGCGCGGTCGCCTGGGCGTCGAGGCATTCGCAGAGATGGTAGATATATACGCGCACGCACGCAGCAGCGCCGCACGTCTGCTGAACGCCAACGAAGGCGAGATCGCCCTCACCGATAGTACCGGCGGAGGTATGAATATTATCAGCTACGGCTTCAACTGGCAAGAGGGTGATGAGGTTATCACGACCACGCACGAGCATATCAGCGCCCTGGCACCACTCTACCAGGCACGCGACCGCTTCGGCATCGTCATCCGCTTCGCGGACCTCGGCCCCCGCGCCGACCGTCCCGTCCTTTCAGCAATCAACGAACTGGTAACGAAGCGCACGCGCCTGATCTCTATTTCGCATGTTACCTGGACCACCGGTGCGCGCCTCGACATTGGCGCGATCGCTCGTCTGGGTCATGAG
>JALYTQ010000221.1 GCA_030854195.1 Chloroflexota bacterium | reverse complement strand
CCATCCGGCTGCCCATCACGAGGGAAATGAGCCGGATGGACGCAAGGCCCGTCCCTACTTTAATACATCCTGCCGGGTCTGCGCCTCCGCTCGGCGGGCAGGAGCATGTCTATGGCATCATCGATCGTGACGACGCCCGCGAGAATACCATCCTTGCTTACCACGGGTATGACCAGCAGGTTGTACTTTGCCATAATCTCGGCAACTTCGCGTCCGTTCCTGTCTGGCTCGACCGTGGTGACATCGGTATCCATCAGTTCGCTGAGTTTCTGCGTGGGCGCGGCGATGAGCAGGTCCCACATCTCGATGACCCCCAGCACCTGACAATCTTCCTGCGTTTCATCGGCGACGCAGTAGATGTAGGGCAGGCGGATATCGTTCTCCTGCACATTGACGCGCACCGCCTCCAGCGCCTCTGCAACCGTCTTGCCCTGGCTGAGCGCGATATAATCCGTGGTCATCAGTCCGCCAGCCGTATCTGGCTCGTACTCCAGCAGGTCCTGTACATCCTCGGACTCTTCGGGCTTCATCAGGCGCAGCAGTTCCTCGGAGCGTTCTTCGGGCATGCGGGCGAGGAGGTCGGCGATCTCGTCGGGGCTCATGGCCTGGAGAATGGTGGCACCGCGTTCGGGCGGCAGGTTGGCGAGGATATCGCGCTGCAGGTCCGTATCGATTTCTTCCATCGTGTCAGCCGCTGTCTCGTCATCCAGGCCTTCGAGCAGGTGCGCGCCCTGGTTGGGAGTGAGCTGATGGACGATCTGGGCGATATCCGCCGGGTGCAGGTCTCCCAGGTGTCCGCTGGCGACGCGCGAGAGGGGTGAGGCCGAAGCCTGCTCCTGCCTGAGCAGCTCAATGCGCTCCCAGGGGATCAGGTTTGTGGGCACGCCGCTCGTGTTGCGCCCCTTGCCCAGCAGCCAGGCGGGCGCTATACGGCGGATCAGGCCCAGGTTGCTGTTATCGATGCCCAGGAGCCGCCAGTCATCGGTGAAGCACACATCGTTGACGCGCACGGTCTTCTTGCGCTCGATGTCGATAACCTGTTTGTCCAACACGTCCTGTACCAGGCGTATAACCTGATCGCTCGGCGCGAACGGCGTCAATTCAGACGCGGGAACGCGCAGGCGCAGAACTTCGTCCTGCCACGCGAGCATGGTGAGAGGAACGCGCCAGAGCCGGTCCTCTTCATCCTCCACCAGCAGGGCGTAGGGATAGACCGCTGCGCTGCTTCCCACGTCTTCTGGATTGAGCAGTACGTCGATAAGTTTGCCCAGGCGCGCCTCTTGCTGCTCCTCTACAGGCGTGCCGGGCAACGGGCTCAGGTATAACATGCTTTCTACATCTCAACATGTGAATCGAGTAACGCAGTACTTGGCTCTAGTTCGCGAAAGGTCGCGTCCTGTTGTCGCTCCTGACCACTCTTCACGCTTGCCCCGATGAAATCGCGGAAGAGCGGATGTGGATGTGTGGGACGGCTCTTGAATTCGGGATGGAACTGCGAGGCGACGAACCAGGGATGGTTTGCCAGTTCGATAACCTCAACCAGGCTGTTATCGGCTGAGCGACCGCTGACGATCAGGCCGTGGCTCTCCATGCGCTTGCGGAACTCATTGTTGAATTCGTAGCGATGGCGGTGGCGCTCAAAGACGATGGCCTCACCGTAAGCTGCATATGCCTTTGTGCCGGGCGTGAGGCAGCAGACCCAGTTGCCCAGGCGCATCGTGCCGCCCTTATCGGCGATCTGGCGCTGCGTCAACATCAGGTCGATCACGGGATAGGGGTTCTGGGGATCAAACTCGGTGCTATTCGCTCCGGCCATGCCCAGCACGTTGCGGGCGAACTCGA
Source organism: Chloroflexota bacterium (assembly GCA_030854195.1). Classification (GTDB taxonomy): domain Bacteria; phylum Chloroflexota; class Ktedonobacteria; order Ktedonobacterales; family Ktedonobacteraceae; genus JACDAE01. The sequence continues at coordinate 6,915 of JALYTQ010000221.1, read as the reverse complement.
CGACCGCGACCTGCATGCCCAGGCACAGACCCAGGTAAGGAATCTGCTGGCGGCGCGCGAAGCTAGCCGCTTTGATCTTCCCCTCGATGCCGCGATGGCCAAAGCCGCCCGGCACCACAATGCCCGCCACATCCTCCAGCACCTCAGTATACCCCTCGCCCATCTTCTCCAGCGCCTCTGAATTGATCCACTTGATGCGCACATCGACATCGTGGAACCAGCCAGCGTGATCCAGAGCTTCAGCAACCGAGAGGTAGGCGTCGTGCAGCTCGACGTACTTACCGACCAGACCAATCATCACCTCTGGGCGTGGCGTCTTGATCTTCGCCACCAGATCGTGCCATTCGCGCATCTGCGGCTCCTGCTGCTTCAGACCAAGTTCCTGTACCAGGAACTCGCCCAGGCCAGCCTCTTCGAGCACCAGGGGCACCTCGTAGATGGTATCCGCGGTCAGCAGGGGAACGACGGCGCGTGCCTCGATATTGCAGAACAAGGCGATCTTCTCGCGTAGATCGTCGGTCATGGGATAGTCCGAGCGGCACAGAATCACGTCTGGCTGAATGCCGACGCGCAGCAGCTCTTTGACGCTATGCTGCGTGGGCTTGGTCTTCAGCTCGCGCGTCGCGCCCAGATAGGGCAGCAGCGTCACGTGCAGATAGAGCACATCGTGCCGACCAACGTCCTTGCGCATCTGGCGAATGGCCTCAAGATACGGTTCACCTTCGATATCGCCGACCGTGCCGCCGACCTCGACGATCACCACATCGGCATCCGAGCGCCGCTCCACCGCGTGGATGCGCTCCTTAATCTCATTGGTAATATGTGGAATGACCTGGATGGTCCCGCCGAGATATTCCCCGCGTCGCTCTTTGCCAATAACCGAGGCATAGACCTGCCCGGTCGTCACATTATTGGCCTGGTACGCCGGTTCGTCGGTGAAGCGTTCGTAGTGCCCCAGGTCGAGATCGGTCTCCGCGCCATCGTCGGTCACAAAGACCTCGCCATGCTGATAGGGAGACATGGTGCCAGGATCAACATTGATATAGGGGTCCAGTTTCATGAGCGAGACGGAGACTCCGCGATTCTTGAGGAGACGCCCGAGCGAGGCGACACTGATACCCTTCCCCACCGACGAAGCCACACCACCTGTCACAAAGATAAATTTTGACATGAAAAATCCTCCTTTATTCGGAGCCTGACCGTGATACATGTAAAAAACGTTTACTAAGATTTACGTCATGCTATTCAGCCAGAAGGACCGTCGGTAGCGCGACGGTGTTTCTGGCTGCATTTCAATGCCATATATTATTTTGCCGTAAGTAACACAATCTGCGTTTCGGCGGGAACATTCGAGCGCGTGACACTCAGCTTCGCCAGTGGCTCGATGGGCTCAATACCCATCTCACGGCGGAACTTGCTGAGAGGATCGGGTCCTTCATCACTCGCGGCGCGATAATGCATCGGAATCACGATGCGCGGCTCTACCTGGCTGATAATCTGCGCTGCCTGAGCCGCGTTAATGGTATGCTGGCCGCCAATAGGTAGGAGTAACACATCGGCGTCAGCGGCTTCTTCCAGTTGTTCTTCTTGTAAAGTATGGCCCAGATCTCCCAGGTGGCAAATGACCAGGTCGTCCATATGGATGACGTAGATCGTATTGCGCCCATGTTCCTGCCCGCGCTTCGTATCGTGATAGGAGGCGATGCCGGTGATCAACACATCACTGATCTCGTACTCACCAGGCCCGCGCACAATCCGCGGACTACCGCCGACGGCGGCAGCATTATTGTGGCCTGGATGGTCGTGACTGATGGTAACAATGGAGGCGTTGACCTTGCTCAGCAAGCGGAGTGCATCTCCCGAGGGAGAACTTTGCTGAGGAGAGAAAGGGTCGGTAACTACTGTCGCATTTTTGCCACGCAGTACAAAGCAGGCGTGGCCCAGCCAAGAGATTTCCATAGCTGATATTTTCGCTTCTCTCACATAAGTTCGGGCGGGGACCTATGTCCTCGCCCGATGGATATTGTACCATAGGGATAGGTTATCTACAAGGGCGTAGCCCGATTGACGCCCAAAAAAAGGGAGATGGGCAGTGCTGCCCATCTCCTGTTTCTCTCGCACACGCTCTATAGCGGAAAACTAGTAACGATTTCCGCCATAGTTAGAAGAGCGGTCGTGGCTCTGATAACCCCTATTGCCGTTAGCCTGGCGCTCGCGTGCCTCGTTCACGGTAATAGTACGTTCGCCCATCGTGGTGCCGTTCAGGCGCTCGATAGCCGTCCGTCCATCCTCATCGCTCATCTCGATAAAGCCGAAGCCTTTGCTCCGTCCCGTCTCGCGATCGGTGATGACTGTGCTAAAGGTGACTGGTCCGATCTGCTCGAAAAAGTAGCTCAGATCCTGGTCGTTTGTTTGATAGGGGAGTCCCCCAACGTAAAGTCTCATGTGTTATTGCTCCTGTGACATCTCACAATGCATTGACGCTCGTAGAAACCTTTTCTCACAGAAGCAATTCAAGTATTTTTGATGTCATACACTTAAGAAAACACACCGCCCACCGGACTTATTCCCGTATGCAAAACAGATTCGACGGATTGATGCGACTATGGTATAATCTGGCAGAAATTACCGATATTCCTTCTGGCAATACCAGGAAAGCGAGGAGAAGCTCTTGCTCCAACAGTGGATTCCAGCTATGCGCATCATACAGATTATTATCGCTATAGCTGTGATTGTTTTTATTCTACTACAGGCGCGTGGTGCTGGCCTGGGCAGCGTCTTTGGCGGCAGCAGCGCTGGCTCGGTCTTCAAGACACGTCGCGGCGTAGAGCGCCTGATCTTTAATATCACCGTCGTTCTTGTCATATTGTTTGCTCTCGTATCCGTCGCCAGTGTGGTCATCCATTAATACGCCCGGCAAAGCTACTATTGCATGATATATGGACGCGCTAAAGGTCTACGCTCACAACATAATCGCATAAGCAGATGGCTGTATACCCATTTTGCTATCGTATTATGTTGCCTGCCTCTCGTGGCCTGCGTCCCTTTCGCGTCTGACCAGAACGGGGTGATAGGAGTGCAGCAACCGGCGGCGGCGAGCCTGACCTATGTGGCGCTCGGTGCCTCCGATACCTTCGGTATCGGGACCGACGATCCGCAGAGCCAGAACTGGGCCTCAGACCTGGCAACCATGTTGGGCAAGCGCGTGCATCTTATCAATCTGGGCATTCCCGATATCCATCTGCACAGCGCGCTCGGCGTCGAGCTGCCTGTGGCCCTCGATTCTCATCCTGGTCTGGTGACTGTCTGGTTGGCTGTGAACGATCTTGCCGATAACGTGCCCCTCGCGAGCTATAGCCACGACCTGAATCTGCTGTTGACCCGTTTGCAGGCCGCGAATCCACATCTACGCATCGCGGTCGCTAATGTGCCTGATCTGACGCTGCTGCCGCACTTCCAGTCTTACGATATAGAGGCGCTGCGCGCACGCATTCTGGCTTATAATGATGCTATTGCCAGCGCTGCTAGCAGTCATCATGTATTGCTTGTCGATCTCTACCACAACTACCTTGCTCCCGAGTATATCAGTGGCGATGGCTTTCATCCCAATGCTCTTGGCTATAGCCGCGTGGCGGAGATCTTCTATCAGGTATTGAAGACGAAGGCACCATGACCCAGCTTTTTGGCATTCCAATTGATACGCTAAGTATCATCCTTCTGACGATCGCCTGCATCATCGTAGGCGGCGTCCTGCTGTTGGCGCTGGGCAACAAGATCTTCTTCAAGATCGGCGTGCGCAACATTCCACGTCGACGCACGCAGATGCTCCTGATCGTTTTCGCCCTGATGCTCTCGACGACGCTGCTCTCCAGTGTACTGACGACGGGCGATGTGATGACTTCGGCGGTGCAGAGCGTGGCCGTGTACAACCTGGGCAACGTCGATGAGCTGATCGAGGGCGGACGCAGCCCGATCGGCCTCTATCCCGACTTCATATACTACCGCATCGCTGATAGGGCGCGTCGCGATCCCAATTCTACTATTGCCGCCGTTAGCGCGGCCCTGCGCGAACAGAATCTGCTGATCGCGGATGAGACATCGCGCCAGGTGCGCTCGCAGGTAACTGGCCTGGGCGTGATTCCCGGTACCGAGGGCGGCTTTGGTGGTATGCAGAATGTGGTGAGCAAGCGCAAGATGACTATTGCCGCCCTGCGACCCGACGAAGTGTATTTGAATCAGACGCTCGCGCAGTTGCTTAACGCGAAGGCTGGTGATACGCTCTACCTTTATTCGCAGCGTTGGCAGGGCAAGCGCTATGTGATGCGCGTGGCGGGTGTTGTCAATAACGCTGGCCTGGTCGGTGATAATTCGTTTCTGCTGGCCCGCCCGGACTACTTCCGGCGTGCTGAGGGCGATCCCGACGGTATTTCGCAGATCTTTATCGCCAATCGCGGCGGTGGCGGCCTCAGCGGCGTGGGACTATCGGATAGCGTCGCTGATACCCTTCACGACTGGATTCCTGGCTTTGTCCATGTTATCCAGGTCAAGCAGCAGGGCGTGCAGGTGTCGCAGAACGCCGAGGATATTTTTTCGCGCATCTTCGCCCTCTTTACGCTCTTTGCCCTGGCGATCGGCCTGCTACTGATCTTTCTGATTTTCGTCCTGCTGGCGGCTGAGCGGCGCGCGGAGATGGGGATGGCGCGTGCCATTGGCGTGCAGCGGCGGCACCTTATATTGATGTTCCTTTTTGAGGGCGCGGTCTACGATCTGCTCGCGTCGATTGTTGGCCTGCTCTTCGGCATACTGGCGGGTATCGCGCTAGTGCAGTTGCTCGGACCCGTCCTACAGCGCTTCAACTTTCCGCTCAAGCTGACCTTTCAGCCGCACAGTATGATCATCGCTTATTGCCTGGGCGTGATCTTCACCTTCTGCTCGGTAGCCATCTCGTCGTGGCTGGTCAGCCGCATGACGGTGGTGGAGGCCATGCGCGATCAGCCGGAGCCCGGACGCTCTACGGTCACGCTACGAGAGATGTTGGCGCGCCTGTTCCAGTTGTTGCATCAGGGAAGCAGCGCGTATGCCCAGCGCAATATGCGTCGCGCGCGCCGCGTCTTCTTCGAGATGATTCCGGATATCCTGGTTGGCATAGTTGCCATGCTGGTACGCCTGGGCCTGCTGCCGCTACTGGCGGGCCTCTGGCTGCTCCAATACGGACTGAACAACACCGAGATTCTCCCATTCTCGCTGGGCTTCTCGCTGCTCGTCGTCGGCGGTGCCCTGCTCATCAAGGCTCTATTGGAAGGTCTGTTCACGCTAGTTGCCTGGCTCCGTTCCCGCGAACAGCCGCAGGACCGGTCCAGAATGCTGCCTGGACTGTTTGCCGCTGTCGTGGGGCTGGCGCTGCTGGCGTATTGGGCGCTGCCATTCGATGTGCTGGGGTATCTCGGCTTGCCGCGCTTCCAGGGCGGTATTGAGATCTTCTTTATCGCGGGTGTGATGATGGTGCTGGGGACCGCCTGGGCTATTATCGCTAATGCGCGTCTGCTTGCCAGCCCGCTGCTGGCGCTATGCGCGGGTTTGCCCGGCCTGTACGCGATGGCGCGCCTGGCCCTGGCCTATCCGCTGCACCGCCGCTTCCGCACGGGACTGAGCGTGGTGATGTTTAGCCTCGTCGTCTTCGCCATGACGATCATGGCCGTGATTACCAGCGCCATGCAGAATACTTACGTCAATATAGACGCGCAGACGGGAGGCTACGACATCCAGGCCACGGCCTACTTCAAGCCCCTGCCGGACCTTCGTACATCGCTGGTCCAGCACGGCATCAATCCCAACGCGTTTTCGGCGATCGGCGTGCGCACATCGACCGCTGTGGGCGTGATCCAGCCCGCTGCCAGCGCGCCGCGCTGGTCTCTCTATCCGGCGCAACTGGTCAGCGGCGGCTTCTTGCAGGGCTATGGACTGCACCTGACGGCGCGTGCGCAGGGCTTCTCCAGCGATAGTGCCGTCTGGCACGCCTTGCAGACGCATCCGAACTACGCGCTCATCGACAGCAGCGCCCTGGCCGCTAATCCTGACACCAATGGCTCGGTCTACGATCCCAATTCGTCGCAGGCGGCCAACGCGAACGTGCCAGCCACACCGCCGGGCATAGATCCGAGCATCGCCTTCGCGCTAAGCGGCGTTTACCAGAGCGCGACCAGCTTCCCGGCGGTCCCCATCTGGGTCGTCGGGACGCAGCTCCAGCAGTCGATGAAGCTGACCATCATCGGCGTCGTGGACAATAGTGACGGCGCGCACTTCGGACTCTACATTCAGCCGGGAGCCGCCAGTCTGGCAAGCATCGGCACAGGCATCGATAAGACGCAGCCCGAGACGCAAACCTACTATTTCAAGGTCGCGCCTGGGCAAGACCCGCGCGCCCTGTCCCTGGCGCTCGGTTCCGCCTACCTTGATAACGGACTGGAGACCACCGTGCTGGCGGACGCTATCTGGCAGGTGCGCGGACCGCGTATCCTGCTCAGCAATGTGCTGCTGGGCGTTGTAGGCATGACCCTGCTACTCGGCATCGCGGCCCTGGCGATCACGGGAACGCGGGCCGTCGTCGAGCGGCGTCAGCAGATCGGCATGTTGCGCGCACTGGGCTGTGGTCGGCACCTGATTCAGGGCGCGTTCCTGCTCGAATCGTTCCTCGTCGGTGCCCTGGGAAGCATCCTCGGCATCGTCCTCGGTCTGATCCTGGCGAGCAACGTCTTTGCCGCCAACTTCTTCGAGCAATACCAGACCGGGTTAACGTTTAGCATCCCCTGGCAGCAACTGGGCATCATCGTCGGAGTTGCGTTTCTTGCCTCACTGCTCGGTGCCTTGCTACCCGCGTGGCAGGCAGGTAGAATCGCGCCCGCCGAGGCGTTGCGC
>JALYTQ010000220.1:1170-8818 GCA_030854195.1 Chloroflexota bacterium | reverse complement strand
ATGAGCGAGGAAGAGGTGCGCCACTATACCGGGCAGGCAAGCATTCTGGCTGGCGTGCGCGAGCTCTTCGCGCTGGGCTTGAAATACGTAATTGTGAAGCAAGGCAGCTATGGCGCGCTTCTCTTCGGTGCTGACGGGACGTATTTTAGCGCGCCTTCGTATCCGCTTGAAGAGGTGATCGATCCCACCGGAGCTGGTGATGCCTTTGCCGGTGGCGTACTGGGCTATCTCTCGACGATCAAACCCGCTCCCGATGGCACCTACGCGTTTGATGATCTCAAACGCGCAGTCGTGCATGGCAATATCATTGGCTCGTACGTCTGCTCCGATTTCAGTATCGATGGCCTGCGCGCCCTGACGATGAACCATATCGCTGCGCGCTACAAAGAGCTGGTGGACTGCTCGCACTTCGATCCCGATTGGCGGCAGCGCGAGCGGTAGCCTATTCGTCCTTTGGGATGCGAAAATGTTGTAGAATAGAGCATTGCGCGTGAACCGCGCTCACTCTTGAGATAGAACGGAAGGTGGATGTGGTTGCCAGTGTAGCTCCTGCCACCCGCGAGGCTGGTTTTCACTGCCATAGCTTCCGCGTACCGCGCCTGTACTCTGCTTTGTCCAATCCTGATCATAAGGGAAGAAGGGAAAATAAACATTTATGACAACTTCAATACAGGGAGATGTAAAAGATCTCTCGTTAGCTCCACGCGGCAAGGATCGCATCGAATGGGCCGCTAAAGAGATGCCGGTGCTGCGCCTGATTCGCGAGCGCTTCGCAAAGGATCTCCCGCTGCAAGGCTTGCGCATGTCCGGCTGCTTGCATATTACGACCGAGACGGCCAATCTGGCGATTACGCTGAAGGCCGGTGGTGCCGATCTGGTGCTGTGCGCCTCCAACCCGCTCTCGACGCAGGATGATGTGGCGGCGGCGCTGGTGAGCGAGTACGGCATACCCACCTTTGCTATTAAGGGCGAGGATGAGCAGACCTACTACCGCCATATCAATGCCGCCCTCGATCATAAGCCCGAGATGACTATGGATGACGGCTGCGATCTCGTCTCGACGCTGCACACGAAGCGTACCGAATTGCTCCCCTCGATCATTGGTGGTATGGAAGAGACGACGACGGGCGTGATCCGCCTGCACAGCATGGAGAAAGCGGGCGTGCTCAAATTCCCAGTACTGGCCGTCAATGAGTCCGATACCAAGCACCTGTTCGACAATCGCTACGGAACGGGTCAGAGCTCTCTCGATGCGATTATCCGCTCGACCAATATCCTGCTCGCCGGTCGTACCTTCGTTGTCTTTGGCTACGGCTGGTGTGGTCGCGGCGTCGCCTCCCGCGCCCACGGCATGGGTGCCAATGTGATCGTGACCGAAGTGGACCCGACGCGGGCGCTTGAGGCTGTGATGGATGGCTATCGCGTTATGCCCGGCGTTGAGGCCGCGGCTCTCGGCGATATCTTTATCACGGTGACGGGCGATATCAATGTGATCGATCGGGCGCACCTGGAGAAGATGAAGAACGGCGCGCTGATTGCGAATTCCGGTCACTTCAATGATGAGATCAACATTCCGGCGCTTGAGCAGATTGCGACCAGCAAGCGTCGCGTGCGCGATTTCGTCGATGAATACACGTATCCTGATGGTCGCCAGGTCCACCTGCTGGCCGAGGGACGCCTCGTCAATCTCTCTGCCGCCGAGGGCCATCCCGCCAGCGTTATGGATATGAGCTTCGCTAATCAGGCTCTGGGTGCCGAGTATATGCGCGCTCATGTGCACGAGATGCAGCCGCGTGTCTATACGCTGCCCGCCGACCTGGATAAAGAGATTGCGCGCCTCAAACTGCACGCGATGGGTGTGCGCATTGATACCCTGACCCCCGAGCAGGAGAAGTACCTCGGCTCCTGGGAATCTGGCACCTAGCCCACCAATTTCGCATCGTCAAATAACATTATGTCAAATGATATATTGTCAAATAGCATAATGTAGGGGCGCGGTTCACAAGCCCGTTGTGTCGGCCTGTGGAGCGTGCCCTCACAATTGGTATCAACCGATGAACCGCACCCCCGCGCATGTGGGCAAATTTGACAACCCATTCATCTGTGGCGTAGAATATATGCAGCAGTAAGCTCTATCGCTTACATGCACCGCACACGAACAATAGAGCCTGCGAGAAAGTCGCTCTCATCAAGAGAGGTGGAGGGAAACGGCCCGATGAAGCCCGGCAACCCGCCTGTCCTTAGACAGGAAGGGTGCCAATTCCGGCGGAGTGTTCCGCAAGATGAGGGGAATGTGCAAGAGCGCCATACCCCTGAAAAGCAGGGGTTTTTTTGTGCCTGTTACAAATACCCTCTGATCCAGTTTTATGCCCATATGGGCTATGACCATACATACGCATGTCTTTACGTATTGCAAAGGAGAAGGAATTCGTTTATGAGTAGTTTTATGGCAAGCGCCAAAACGTTCTTCACCAGTGAGTCGGTGACTGAAGGACACCCGGACAAACTGTGTGATCAGATCTCGGATGCGATCCTCGACGCCATTATCGTCCAGGATGCGCATGCGCGCGTGGCCTGCGAGACGGCTACAACAACCGGCCTGGTGCTGGTCGCGGGCGAGATTACGACCTCCGCCTGGGTCGATATCCCCGCTATCGTGCGCTCGACAGTTGAGCAGGTGGGCTATATCAATGCCGATTATGGCTTCGATTATCGCACCTGTGGCGTCGTGACCTCGATCGGCAAGCAGTCGCCAGATATCGATATGGGCGTCAGCCAGTCTGTAGAGGCGAAGGACGGCCCGGTCTACCTCAGCGACGATGAGTTGGAGCGCATTGGCGCTGGCGACCAGGGCATGATGATCGGTTTCGCCTGCAATGAGACGCCCGAATATATGCCGATGCCCATCAGCCTCGCCCACCAGCTGACCCGCCAGCTCTCGCACGTGCGCCGCCGCTCCTGGGGTGGTAGCGGTCCCATGGCCTATCTACGCCCCGATGGCAAGAGCCAGGTCACGGTACAGTATGAGAACGGACGCCCGGTGCGCGTCGATACCATCGTCGTCTCGACCCAGCACGCGGACTACATCGACAAAGAACAGATTCGCCTTGACGTGATCGAGCATATCGTGAAGCCGATCATCCCCGCGCACCTGCTCGATAGCAACACCAAGATCTTCGTCAATCCGACCGGTCGCTTCGTCACCGGCGGACCAATGGGCGACGCGGGCCTGACCGGACGCAAGATTATCGTCGATACCTACGGCGGCATAGCGCGCCACGGCGGCGGTGCCTTCAGCGGCAAAGATCCGACAAAGGTTGACCGCTCAGCCGCCTACGCTGCGCGCCACATTGCGAAAAATATTGTTGCCGCTGGCCTCGCCGATCGCCTGGAACTCCAGGTCTCCTATGCCATCGGGGTCGCCCGCCCGCTCTCGCTCTTTGTCGAGACCTTCGGCACCGGCAAAGTCTCGGATGAGGAGATTATTCGCCTGATTAACGAACACTTTGATCTGCGCCCGGCTGGCATCATCCAGGCGCTGAACCTGCGCCGCCCCATCTACCAGCCCACCGCCTCCTTCGGCCACTTTGGCCGCACAGATATCGACGCCCCCTGGGAAGAGCTGAACAAGGTTCCCATGCTGCGTCGCGGCGTCGGTGCCCATGTAGAGAGCACGGAGTCCGTCTCGTAATAAAAGAATAGTGTTCTGTACATAAAGGACTCCCTTTGACACTATTACCGTTAAAGGGAGCCCTTTATCGCGACGCTTGTTTTGCTGGTAACGTTCGTTCCTGATATCGCAATATTGCTCAATCCGAGCAGTATCGTTGGTACGACTCCGTTAGCGGTGGGAGCATTGATGGTGATGCATCTGGCGGCGGCGGCTATCACTGTAGGCACGTTAACGACATTGACATATGAGTAGAGCGCTCATAAAAGCCAGGTGGAGTGCGTGCATTCCGCCTGGTTTTTGTTTTAGCAGCCATTCGGTGTTACTCTTAAATCGGGTATAATAGAGCTGTGGACCTTGTTTGTCTACAATCAACCCTATGCAAAGAAGAACAAGAAAGGTTGCTAATGGACTTCACACTCAATGAAGAGCAAATAGCCATACGAGATACGTGCAGGGAATTCGCCGATCAGGAGATCAAACCACTGGCCGAAGAGATGGACGCGACGGGCAAGTTTCCCTACGCGCTGATCCGCAAGATGGGCGAGCTGGGCCTGTTAGGACTTCCCTTCTCGGAGGAGTATGGTGGCGCTGGTGCCGATTTCCTCTCCTATTGCCTCGCCATTGAAGAGATCTCGCGCGGCGATGTCTCGGTCGGTATCACCATGGAGGCCCATACCTCGCTGGGCGCGTCCCCGTTCTACCTCTTTGGCAGTCGGGAGCAGAAAGAGCGCTTCCTGCCACCGCTGGCAACGGGCGAAAAATTGTGGGCCTTTGGCCTCACCGAACCGGAGGCTGGCTCCGACTCAGGCGGCACACAGACTCGTGCCACGCTGCAGGATGGTCAGTGGCATATCAATGGCTCGAAGGCGTTTATCACCAATGCTGGTACCGATATGACCGCCGGTGTGACGATCACCGCCGTAACGGGCAGGCTACCAGATGGGCATAAAGAGATCACCAGCATCATTGTGCTTAAAGATACGCCCGGCTATGTTATCGGGAAGGCATACAAGAAGATGGGCTGGAAGGCTTCCGATACGCGTCCCCTGGCCTTCGAGGAGTGCGCGGTCCCAGAAGAGAATATCCTGGGCCACCGTGGCGACGGTTTCAGGCAGTTTATGCAGATCCTCGATGCTGGCCGTATCGCCATTGCCGCCCTCTCCGTTGGCCTCGCCCAGGCCTGTCTGGATGAGGCGTCGAACTACGCGAAGGAGCGCAAGCAATTTGGGCAGCCCATCAGCAAGTTCCAGGCCATTCGCTTCAAACTGGCCGATATGGCCACCGAGATCGAGCTGGCGCGCCTGATGTATTATAAAGCCGCCTGGCTGCATATGCAGAATAAACCGTACACCCGCGAGGCATCAATGGCCAAGCTCTTCGCCTCCGAGACCGCCAAACGCGCCGCCGATCAGGCCGTGCAGATCCACGGCGGCTACGGCTTTATGGACGAATACCCCGTCTCGCGCTACTGGCGTAGCGTCAAGGTCAATGAGATCGGCGAGGGGACCAGCGAGGTGCAGCGTATGCTGATCGCCAAGACGCTTGGTCTCTAACGCCGCTACTTTTCATAAGCATATGGCTCCCAGACATATAAAACTGGGAGCCATATGCTTATGAAAAGAGATTATTGACCCGCCGCTGTCGAGCGCGTCGGCCAGTTAAAGGTACTGAAGGTGAGGGACGTACCTGTAGCAGGTGTGCTCGTAGCCGTGCCATTCGGGCTATTGGTCCAGACAGCGGTATCGCCGTTGACCGCCAGCAGGGCCGTATTGTTGGGGATCGCATCGGCTCCTACGATGACCGGTTGCCTGGCAACGACATCATACATACCGATACCCTTGTTGTCGCTGTTCTGCCACAGGATGAAGCGTGATCCCGCCTGGAACGCTTGCACAGTGCTCGTACTGTTTAGCAACATCTGCATAGGCGAGTCATCTAGCGCTGAGAACGTCTGCAACGTTCCCTGCAGCTGTGCGTCGGGCTGAACGCCGTAAATGGTCGGGTCTGTTCTTGGCAGCGTCGTCGCGTTCTGCTGCGCTGTCGTGGTAGCAGTTGCATCGGGCGTCGTGGTGGTGGCGCTGGCCGTTGCCTGGGCCGCTGTGGTCGTGTTGGCCGTTTTCACATTCAACAGGAACAACGTATCGTTGACGACCTGTGGATGGAAGAACGTGCCATCGTTGCTGAACTGGTACGTATTGGTCGTTGTTTGTCGCGTCCATTTGCCGTGCAGGGGAGGCGCTGTTGGCGTGATCTTCTGTGCCCAGATGCTGCTATGAAGAACAGTATCCGCGCCCATCCATTCTTCGGACCAGTAGATGCTTGTGTCGTCGCTATTGGCTGTTGGCGACGTCAGGACGTGCCCATCGCCGACCGCCGCGAGCTGTATTGCCGACGGACTTTTCTCCGCGTTCAGCTCGTAGCGCGTGAGATGAGATCTCCCTTTCGCATCAATGCTTGTGACGAGGAGCGTATCTTTCGTCAGCCACGTCCCCGGAATGGGTGTGTTGATCCAGCTCGGCGCTGTGGCCAAATCGAACGTGCCCTTGCTGAGCGTTATCGGCGTCGAGGCAGTAAGGGTAGATGCAGGATCTGTTCCCAGGTAGGTTGCCTTCAGACTCCAGCTGCGTACGGTATGACTGGTAATGGTGTGCGTATGCGCATTTCTGCTGACCACCTTTTTCGGCAGGTCATATTGAAGCCAGATCAGCCAGTCGTCGGAAGAACTCAAGACGACCAGTGGACTCGTGCTCTCTTTAAGAATGAGCGGCGTGCTTGCTTTTGTCTGATTGTCCAGCACCGCAAGCGTCCAACCAGCGTTGAGATCGTTGCTGGCGGTGTAGTAAATATTCTGCCGATCGGCCACCGCGCTCGCGATATGCGCGTAGGTTGTCTGAGTTGTGTAGTTTGCCAACGTGATCTGGGAGAGTTGTACGAAGCTTGCGGGTGCCTGCTCCTGCACGCCACGGTTGGCTAAAATCACCAGCGAGGTTAATCCTCCCGCCATGATAATCATCAGGAAGGCCGCCGCTAGCCCGACGACGGCAAAGTGACTCATATGCCATGGTCGCTGCGCGTTCCTGCGCTTTTGCGGTGCCTGGATGACTGGTAACGGACCTGTGTCCGCCGTTGAGAATGCGGCGATGTTGTGCGTGGTCTCTTGCGCGTGCTCTTTTAAATAGGGGGCAAGAAAGGCCGGTACTGGCGTGGCTTGCGCGGAGGCTGGTGCATTCTGAATGAAGCGAGCGTGCTCGGTCGCTAGCGCCTTCATAAGTTTTGTGTGTGCATCGGCGGGTGGCTTGATTGCTGGCAACGCGCGCAGCCGTTCACCAACAACACTACTCTGGGTAAGATACATCCGGCAATCTGCACAACTGCTTAGATGCACTTCCAGCGCAGTCGTATCCATCTGCCCTTTTTTTAGTTCACGATATGCGGCGAGCAATGTCCGCGCTTGGCTACAGTTCAATCTTCACCGACCTCTTTTTTATACAGACCAATAAACCGCTCTCTGGCCCGCATTAAGCGCATCTTTACCGCTGATGCGCTGATATCAAGCACATTTGCGATCTCTGCACAGGAGAGTCCGTCGTTCTCGTAGAGCCACAGGCAGACTGCGTACTTGGGTGGCAATTGTTTGAAGACGCGTTCCACAATCTCACGATCGGCCACGCGGCTCTCGAAACGCCCTCCGTCGTACCCTCCACGTTCATACATTGCGCTGACTGAGCTGGAGCGCATCTCCTGACCACCGTTGTCGTCCCCGCTATTGTTGAAGTTGTCAGCCGCGCCGCCGGAGTCTGAAATGACTCCGGCACCGATGCCGCGGTCTTCGTTGAACAACGAGAGCGGTAGCCACGAGATCAGGCGTCGTCTGCGCAGGGAGTCTGTGGTGGTGTTGGCTGCTATGCGATACAGCCACGCAGACAGCGCCCCTGGTTGAACAACGGTCCCGCCCAGTAATGCTTTGTATGCTTT
>JALYTQ010000220.1:0-1160 GCA_030854195.1 Chloroflexota bacterium | reverse complement strand
GTGCAAGGTCACAAGCCTGTTCCCTGTTGCCGATGAGGTGATAAATGAAATTGGTGATCGGGACCTGAAAGCGCTGAAATATAGCCTCAAAGTCCGCGACATCAACCTTTTCCACCATCTGTTCTGGTTGTGCGGTCGCTGGCGGCGTGGAGGACGCTGTTAGCCCCTTCTCCTTGCGCGCCATCACCTCATAACCATTCTCATCCGCTGATATTGGATGAAGGGAACGGCCTGCGTGTTCGTCATCTTTTGACAAACGCAAATTGCTATTCGTATTGTAGAAACGGATAGAGGTATCCATCGGTTACATTTGACCTTATAGAAAACCAGAGTTTAACTGCATATTTATTAAGACATTCTCTTAAGCTAGCATAGCACATATGTCCAGAAAACGCTGTGAGTTAATAGACAGGCAAAGCGAGAGGAACCGTTTATCTATATCCCCATAACCATTGCGGTATGTTAAATGGTATCACCCTGTCAACACACATACGAATGGCCCTACATTTAGTTACACACTCCTTCTTGCCATTCCCCCTGGTTTCTGCTAGTATGTTTCCATGACGACCCAACAGATTCAAGCGCAAAGCTGGGATATCATCGGCCACGAACGCTCCATCGACATCCTGCGCCGCACTATTGCCGCGCAGCAGGTCCGCCATGCCTATCTCTTTACCGGCCCTGCGCGTATTGGAAAGGGTCTTCTGGCACACCGTTTCGCCCAGACCCTGCTCTGTACGGGCGGCCCCGACCCACACGTCTCTCCTACCGATCCCTGCAATACGTGCCTGTCGTGCCGCAAGGTCATGCACGGCAATCATCCAGATGTACACGTCATCACAAAGGCAGCCGACAAGCAGTTTATCCTCATCGAACAGGTACGCGCCCTGCAAAGCGACTCCGCCCGCCGTACTATGGAGGGCCGACGCAATATATTTATCATACAGAATGCCCACGAGATGAATCCGCAGGCCGCCAACTGTCTCCTGAAGACGCTGGAGGAGCCCGAGCCGGACGTTGTGCTGCTGCTCACAGTCCCCGACGCTGGCCAGCTGTTGCCAACGATCCTCTCGCGTGTACAGCAGATTCCCATGCAATTGCTGACCATGACGCAGATCAAGACGGCCTTGCAACAACGCTGGGAGGTCGACGCGCAGGAG
>JALYTQ010000219.1 GCA_030854195.1 Chloroflexota bacterium | reverse complement strand
ATCGCTGATGGTCATGAGAACCTGTTCCCAAGTGGCAGGAATACGCGAGGGTGTTTAAGGGCCGGAAGCAGCTGAACTACTCTCCTGGACTGAAAGCGCGCTATCAGGAAGAAGAGACGGAAGACGACGCGATCGCGGCACAGGGGGAGATGGCAGAGGCGCTAACGCTGGTAGAGTTATTCCCTTGGCAGTGGGATCAGGTGGTAGAGCGGAATGTGAGGGGATCGCTGTTAGAGTTGGCGCGCCTGGGGCGGATCGGGGATATAGTCGAGGGTCTGGGGGAGATCGGGGTAGAGGTTGAGCCGTGCGTGCAGCGCGGCTGGCGGGTAAGCACACCGTCAGGCCCTGGGGAAGTGTGCTCGCTGGTGAATGAAAAGCATCGAGGGCGCTGGCGTTGTTCGGTGCTGCTCGACCAGGCCGAGAACGGGAGGCGCTGGCGAGCCTTCGATCTGGTAGAGGTGAGGGTGATAGGGGGGCCGAGTTCGGAAGTGGGGGCGCTGCGCTCTGGGTAGGTGATAGCGGCGGGCGTCTAGATGGTTCAGCGTAGGCTACAGGCTAGCTTATAGGGTATTGCTGTACACTGTAGGCTCTCTAGTAGTGAGCATCTAGTAAAAATCTAGATGGGCGATCGGCTCTATAGGCCGGTCTATGGTAGCGGTCTAGAAGCGATATGTACGTTTTGGGTGTCCTTTATCTTGCACTACCCCGCGCGCGGCGGTGTCGTACCTGTGGGTGCTGACGCTTAATGCATCTTAAGCGCCAGCAGGCTGGACCGTATCATGCTTTACACTATTGGCGCATTCAAACTGGCGAACCGCTACGCTCGAAACGAGTTCTCTTGTGCTCAAACGTTTGCCAACTTGGACGCCCCATCTATGACAAGGATTTATAACGCTGTTGCGCCCAGGCTACGAAAATTGCCATTTACGTACCCTACCGTTTGTCATTCGGTACTGAATTCGGTATCCCTCGTAGCAATGCATCAACTTTTCAGGCGCGTCTAGCGGCTGCTCTCTTTGGGTGAAGAATTGCCAAGTAATACAGCGAAGATCGGCGCGTTTATCGTGACATCGTTGGCCAGTGAACGATGTCACGATAAGAGAGCTGCTAGGATTGTGGGATCTCATGTGGGCAATCGTCGCACGAAGAAAAGTCGTCCTTGTTGTGGAACTGCGTCCAGAAATCATGTCGGCCAGGCGCGTCTAGTGCCTCCTTCACGTAGCCATTGCCTATCTTCCATTTGCCTTTGACGACATGAATAAATCCCTGCTCAATGTAGCGGCCTGCGGTAGTCTGGGAGCATTTGTGCAGGTCAGCAAAAGTGCGCCAGGGGATAAGGCCCTCTGGTAGCGCCTCGGTCGTGTCGGTGGCACTCTTGCCCTTTGTAGCGCGTCTGGGAGCCTGTAGGGTAGCGATCGTTGCTTGTGCTTGGTGAAGGTGTTCTTCAAGGGCGCTGATGCGTTCTACAGACGCGCTCAGTAATTCCCTGGTATCGTGTAACTGTGTTTCCAGATCGAGGATCTCAGATCGGGACGGCGTAGAGGTAAAGATTTCAGTGCGAGCGCTATACGTGTCGTCGCGTACCTCTTCAAGCTTGCTTTCCAGGGTATCCAGGCGCTCGGCCAGGAGCTTGTACATACCAGGCGTAGCGTCTTCTTCTGTGCGCTCGGTCAGGGGTGTGAGCGTGCGCCCGTGATCGGTAGCCAGCTGCTCAACTTGCTGCTGAGTGAGATAGCGTATACGGTTATCTACCTTGCTCACTTGCTGCTTTGGATCAATACTGGCCTTTTCGAGCCAGCGCCCGAAGGTTTTTGGGTCCACATCGAGCAGCTTGTAACATTCGCTGAATGTGTATGTCTTTGTCATGGTATATCCCTTCGATGTTATGGGAATTAGTAAACTATCCTATGGATATGATAATGTATTCCCTGGGAATTGTCAAGACATCCATAGGATATTGTTGCACGTGTCAAAGTATGTCCTACGGATGTCATAGGAATAGGCGGCTTATCCGTTGGATATAGTAGGATATGTCAATGTAAATCCATAGGATGTACATGTAAACGGTAGTCTATCTATGGGAATTAGAGATATATACCAGGGAATTGATTATACATCCATAGGATATTGTTATATGTGTCTTAGTATATCCTTTGGATAATATGGGAATAATAAAGCATTCCGTTGGATACGCTATACTATACCAGGGAATTGATTATACATCCATAGGATATTGTTATATGTGTCTTAGTATATCCTATGGATATTTATGTTATTGGTAGTCTATCTATGGGAATTGTTAGGAATGTTGGGCAGGCGCTAGCCTTCGCGCTGCGAGCAAAAGAGGGCTGAGGCATTGGAGAGTGCCAGTTCCCGCCGGAGGCATCCTCGCCGATAATCCCCGCTCGCTATGCGCAAGAGCGGCGTAAAGAAAAATGCGGCGACAGCGAACCCTTGACGAGGGGGGTTAAGCTCGGAAGGGACAAGGCGCGGTACGGTCCGAGGGCTGAGTATATCGGAGCCGCGCCTTGTTCCTGTAGTGCATAACCCCCCTCGTCAAGGGCGCATTTTTTAGCCGCTCGCAGTCGCACGATTCGCGGGGGCGTGATCGGCTGCGGTTGTGAGCAGCTGAGGGCTATACGCAAGGTTCCGAATAAACAGGTTAGGAAGATGGTTAGATTTCTTGTAGCTCTTTCAAAGCTTCTTGATACTGCTTTGCTATGGGGCTTATGCCTGTGCCTTTATCGAGATCTACCTCAAATCTGATTAGTATATCGTTGGGGTATTTAATCTCTTCCATGCCAAATTTTCGGGCAATTCTGATTCCATCTTCTTTTTCAGAGGTGGCATATAGCTTTTTGACTGGCATCCCTCTTCTGGCGAAGTCTACTAAGACATACAAGGTATCTCTAAGTAGTTTGAATCCATACTCTCTTTGTTGTGAGTTGCTTATGCCTGGTCGTACACCCATCGAGATAAACAGGCTGTCTATAGGTTGGCCAGGAGTGAAGGGTAGTACATGTTCTGGCCCTGTGACTGAATATACTCCTGTTCCTGCAGATGTAGATCTGGAAACGTTCGGCGTTGGTCCCATTAGTGTGTCAAGTGCCTCATTATCGAACCAGATGAGAGATATGTAGCCGACAACTATGTCTTCCTGCTTAACTACATAATATACTTCTGGATTCTTTTTCCAAATCTCTAACCTTGCTTCGTAGCTTGGAGTGCCGCCAACTCCGTATATGGCTATGCAGAGATCAACGATGCCTCTCAGATCTTCTTCTGATTCTGCTCTCTTAAAGATCATAGGTTCAATGGAGTTGAGCAATATAAATAGCTCTCTGCCCTGTGCTAGCTTATGGATGGCTTTTTTTGGATAGTAGCCTTCAGTGCTCCCTGGTGGTACGATCTTCTCTATTTTTCCTGTCTTCACTTGGTGGTAGAAAGTGCCTATGGGCATTCCTAGCCGTCTTGCTGCCTCTTTGCCATTATAGTAGCCGCTAGGAACATTTGATGTTTTTGCCATATTGGTGGATACCTCTCATTTCAAAAATTAATTGACATTGAAATCTTTGAGTATATTATAACATATAAAAAACTTGACGATATAGAAAACATAATGTACAATTACATCAAGTCTATTGAAATCTTTGAGTAGACGAGATAATTAGAGCGTTTTGATATTGTTGTAAATTTATTGAAGAAGGAGATTGTTTATGGCAGAGATCATTCAGGCGAAAGAGTACCAGGATTTCATGGCGCTGCGCGAGCAGATGAAGAAGGGCATTGAGGACACTGATAGTGACTTCATGCTCACGACGTACAAGCAGCTGCTTGCGGTTCTGCGCAAACGGCAGAACGCGGCCAACAATCTGAACGTCAAGTTGGAGAATAAGCAGATCGCTGATGTGGTGCAACGCAAGAAAGATGCTCTTACGAAGGGCCGTGAGAGCGCGTAGGGGTGTTTGAGACAAGGCGGCTAAATTTTCGTGGGAACTGCTTGATTGTTACATGGGAGGTTAGCCGCTTTTCAAGCTCGTTTATGTGAGTCACTACTGAGTCACTACTGAGTAATTTAGGTTTTCTCGCTAGGATTTTCGTGAGAGGGTAAAGAAGCATTTATGCCAGGGATGAAGGACAAAATCAAAAAGGGGATAGGCGCGGCGTTCGGACAGTTCTATTCGCCGCAGCCTGCACCCGTTCAGCAGGTATCCCAACCGGCGAGCGCTTCGGGAAACAACTCTGTAGGCGTCAAGCACGTTCAGGCAGGTAATACGACACTTATCACGTCCTCGCCTGAAGAAGTGCTTCAGCAGGTAGAGCGTCGGCGTAGTGGGATCTCGTTTGGTCTCTCTGGGACTGCGAAGTTCATGGAGAATTTTAACCAGATGTGGAGCTGGGTTGGTCCTCTCCTGTTTGCGATCGGCACCATTGGCGAGATCTACATTGTGCTCTGGGAACGCCAAAAGGTACAGAACTGGTTCACTGGCTTTACTATTGTCGCGGTGTCGATGATTGCAGAAGGGACGCTCCTGGCGGTCTCGTTCGCATCGAAGCGGCTGCGCAATAGGGCGGATAGGCGATCAACCGGATGGACGGAACAGGAGAAACACAAGCTCTCGACGCTCAAACAGTTCTGGCTGGCCCTTGCGGTAGGAGTGGCTGCAACGCAGATCGCGTTTGTCGTTGCGCAGACAGACCCGACGACTATTGGGGTCGGTGGTGTCTGGGCCGTTGCGATCACGCGTTCCCTTGTGGCGCTGGTCGCTGACTGCTATACCGCGTTTGCCAGTGAGGAGAAGCCAACGACGGGCGAGCAGGCGCTTGACGAACTGGATAAGGAAACACAGTTCACCGGGAAGCTGCTTGAGCAGGAAGCGCTCAAGGTGCAGCTGCTCAACGCGGGGGCGATCACGGTGCAAGAGGTGGCGATCGAGGCAGAGATGGCGCAAGACAAGATGAATACCCGTAAGGAGATCGAGCTGCTGCAGAATAAAGCGCAGATCGACACGATGAAGGCGCAACATGAGCAGAACATCCTGATGGACCGGATGCGCAATAGTGCGATGCGAGCGATCTTCGATCCTGAGATGCCAGCGCATGAGAAGCAGGCTATTCTCGCAGCGCTCTCTGCGTTAGGTGAGGCGACGAAGGGTATTCCTGCGACGGGCTATAGCATCAATGAAGATGCGAGCGGCAATGTTCGCCAGCTGAAAGGATTGTAGCGCGTGAAGGTTCGAGAGAGACGCTATAGCAAGTATCGGGCCGCTGATGTCTGGGCAACGCTCTATGAGCAGCAAGGCGAACTTGACGCGGTTGTGCATGATGGCACCGTGACCGGAAATTGCGTCTCTCTCACCAGGATCTCAACCAATGTCACGTATAAGGCGATCGTCCTGGCGCGTGCCAGCGATTGGTACAAGTATAGCCTCAACTGTCAGGATCGGTGGAAGCATGGCGTGCAGGCGCTTGTCTGTGGCACCCATGACTCCTGTGTATCGGTGCCGGTCCTGGCTCTCGATCAACTCAAATGGTATGAGCCAAAGCAGATGAGGATTGCCAGCCTTGCCCCGCTCTCTTTTGACAGTAAGGGCGTTGTGAATGATGATTTTGATGAGTTCAGACGGGGCTTCTACGGTCACAATATGCTGATCGGGGCATTGATGGTAGGGAAGGAAGATGCAGTAGAGCGGTTAGCTCATATGCGCAAGAGTACTAAATTGCGTATCGAAGCGAAATTGAAGAAGCTGCACCAGCGACGACCTGGTAAGCCCCTGGAAATCTAAGTAGTGCGTAGTGCGTTCTGTAGTGAGCTTGTAAGCAAAAAAATACATCCTGGCCCTTGCCTCGAAAACAAAGCCAGGATGAGCGGAGAGACACCGCCATGTGAGAATTCTATCACAGGTGTCTCCCCGCGGAAAGAGAGACATCACTATGACCACAACGGAACGGGAGCAACTGGTGTTATCGCTGCTCACGGAAGTTACACCTCTTATCCGTAAGTCTGCTGCAGCGTGGCACCTCGAATATGAGGATCTCCGCCAGGATGCAGTCATTCACATCATGGACCTGATAGATCAGGGCGTAGAACACATTGTCAACATTCACGCTTATGTCTGGTTGCATGTACGCCATCGCCTTATTGATAAGTTGCGTTACGCGATGTACCGAGAGGCTTCTAGCTTAGATGTGCCTGTAGGGTCTGATTGTGAAGTTACGTTTGCTGATTTGCTCCCATCCCCTTACTATACGGACCCTGTATCGGTACTGCTCTCCAAAGAGCGATTAGAGCAACTGGCAAAAACTGTAGCGTGTCTGCCTGGAACGCATGGGATTGCGGTGCGCAGTCGCTATGAAACCGCGTTAGCAACCTATTGTTAGTTTGTCGAGAGCCGGGCTATGCCTCGTAAACATTCCGGCTCTCATTCAGTAAATCTGTTGCCAGATCCACGCGTGCATTGTATCACGGTGGTTCCTGGCCCGGGAAAGAAAGGATCTCACTGTGAGAACTCAAAAAAGCGGCGGCTGTTGTGGACCTCTCGTTCTGCTTGCCTTGACTATCATTGTCTTGTTTCTGGTTGTCTTCGCTGCACCTCAAATCCCAGCGAATAAGCCCGCGCCGCAGTGGTATCAGACGATCTATAAGCTGGTGCATGATGGCACGCCCATCGTAAAGCAGTCCGGTGTGACTCATAGCAGCTCGGCGAGCGTGTCGCATCTCGCGTCCCCATCAGGGTCTTGTTTTGACCTGGCGCGTGTCGCTGCAGTGCAGGCGGGGATTGACCCAATGCTTTACGCTCGCCAGATCAATGAAGAGAGCGGCTGCACGAACGTCACCAGTCCAGCTGGGGCGCGTGGCGTTGCGCAACTTATGCCTGAGATGGCAATGAGTCTGGGAGTCGATGCGAGCAATATGTGGCAATCGCTGCAGGCAGGCGCGCATCTGATGGCCGGCTACCTCAAAATGCATGGCGGTTCATGGGCGCTTGCCCTGGCCTGCTATAACGCGGGATCGGGCGCAGTTAGCCAGGCGCTCGCGAACTATGGGGCCGATTGGTACGCGCACATACCAGCTGAGACGCAGCGGTACATCACGGCTATTCTGGGAAGCGGAGTGTAAGCATGAAGATTGTGAAGCTTTGCGCGGTATTGCTGATTGCGGTTCTGTTCCTGCTCACGATGTACGTCTTGTCTGTCTCGTTGAGCGGCCCTGTAGTATTCAGTGGGGGTGCGCTGCTATGACGCTTCCATTTAGCCTGGTGCAAGCCGATGCGGTGATTATCGTCGTTGTTGCAGTCGTTGGCGGTCTCTGGTTGCTTATCAGTTTTTGTAATTGGTTGAGATAGACCACTCAGGAAAAGGATGAATTCATGGGACATGAGCAGAATATCAAGTGTAGCTCTTGTGGGAAGAAAGTGCAGAAGACAGGCCAGACGACGCGGATTGTGTACTTTGCCTGTCCTTGCGGAAAAACGATGTACTCACGTAGTAAGGGCTTGTAGGGCGCTCGATCTAGACGGTCGGGCTAGATGGTTGACGCAATGTTTCTGTAGCGCTATTCTTTAAGGCAACAAGAAAGCGGCCCCTACGTCTGCAAAATGTGTGGGCCGCCTACCTGCTGAATTTCCCTAGCGGCGGAGTGCCGCTTGGAAGGTGTATTCATTGACGTATGTAGTATATCGTAGCAGTGCAGTTCATGGCAAGAGGATAAGGACTTGTAGCCTACTGGCCTCTCTTCCCAAATTGGAAGGGAGGCATTGCCATGTCCGATGACTTGCGCATTGCTGGCCAGCGTGGAGCGATCGCCCCGGAGCGGCGGAACCGTCGGCGCGGTAGCGCCCTTGGTAATACTGCGAATACTGTTTCCGGGGGGTCACGACGAAAGCCGAAGATAGGCGGGGCGGGGGAGGTATTGCCGAAGAGCGAGCAAGAGCGCCAGGCGCGGCTGCGTCGGTTTGAGTTGCAGAACCATGCAGCGCGGCTGTTGCCCTCGGACCGTGTAGCGCGGTGCTTACGCTCAATGGCATTTATGGCAGATAGAGTTGAGGTTCGATGTCGGCCTGCGGAGCAGTGCGCACACTATCGCGGCCTGCAAACGTGCGGCTCGGTGTGGCATTGTCCGGTCTGTGCAGCGAAAATTAGTGAACGGCGTCGTGACGAGCTGGCCTGCCTGGTAGAGAAACATATTGCAGCTGGTGGCTCGGTCTGGATGACAACGTATACGATCAAGCATAAGCGCTTCGATGATCTGTCTGACATGCTCCAGCGGTTTCTGGAAGCACGGCGCAAGATGCGACAGGGACGCCGCGGCATGGCGCTGCGGAATGACTTTCAGATCGTAGGGACGGTATCCGTATTAGAAGTGACCTGGAGCAAAGAAAACGGTTGGCATCCTCATGTCCACGAGCTGGTGTTTAGCAGTGATCTCGCTATGAGTCCTGATGCGTATGACCAGGCGGCTCGTTCAGCCTGGCGCGATGCTGCGAAGTCGCAAAAGTTGAAAATGAACGGGCATGGCTTTCAGATTGATAGGACGTATGGCGCGGTCGCTGATTATATTGCGAAATTTGGTCATGAGCCAATATCAGATCGGCCCTGGGGCATTGAATCGGAAATCACGAAGGGGCATACGAAGCGTGGGCGCGTTGAGCGGCACTATACGCCGTTTGCGTTGCTGGATGCGATCGCTGATGGTCATGAGAACCTGGTTCCCAAGTGGCAGGAATACGCGAGGGTGTTTAAGGGCCGGAAGCAGCTGAACTACTCTCCTGGACTGAAAGCGCGCTATCAGGAAGAAGAGACGGAAGACGACGCGATCGCGGCA
>JALYTQ010000442.1 GCA_030854195.1 Chloroflexota bacterium | reverse complement strand
AGGCCCATCCCTACTGAAGGGAGACCTGAATAGTTACGGTTTTTTAGCTAATGCGAGGCAATATGTTGCCAGTCTATCAAAGCATCGCAATGGTTGAGCGCGGTAGGATCATTGTCAGCGGCCCAGCCATCGGGATGCACCAGTACATGGCGATGCAGGTAGAGCAGGGCAACGAGCCATTTCCGCTTGCCGGTTCCCTCGGGACCACGCGCCAGTTCTGCCTCAGCCTGGTCCAGCAGCAGTGTGATAATCGTCAACTGCGCCATGCGTTCTACCAGGCCGCGCAAGGGAAGCTGAGCGTTTTCGGCGTCAAGGGTGGCAAGTTGCTGTAAGCGTTCGGCGAGCTGCTGCAAGAGCGCCCGTACCTGCTGGGCGACGGGAGCAACAAAGGAATGGTGCAGCGCCTGCAGACGTTGGTAGAGCCAGTCGAAGAGGACGCTTTCCGCGCCCTCTCTTGTCATCGAGCGCGCCACATCCAGGACAATCACATTGCTAGATCCCTCCCAGACGACGTTCACGATCGCGTCGCGCAACATACGAGCGTTCGGCCAATCCTCCACATAGCCATTGCCGCCGCGCATCTCCAGCGCCTCCAGGGTCACATATTCGCCGCGTTTGGGGATATAGTACTTGCAGAGCGGCGTCAGAATGCGCAAGAGGCGCTGATCCTGCTCGCTTCCTCCACAATCGACGCGCTCCAGCACGGCAATCGTTTCGAAGAGCAGGGCCGCACAGCCCTCGACCTCTGTCAGCAGGTCGAGCAACTGGCGGCGCATGAGGGGATGTTCGGCGAGAGGGCGACCGAAGACGACGCGGCCCCGCGTGTGTACCACGACCTCCAGATAGCTCCTGCGCATGGCTGCAAGCGAACCTATGGCGGCCCAGATGCGTGTCAGATTGATCATCTCGGTCATCTGCACGAATCCGCGTCCCAGGTCTCCTACGAGATAGGCGCGGGCACCCCTGAGCGTTACCTCGCCGGTAGCAAGCGAACGGGTGCCGAGCTTCTCTTTTAAGCGCTCAATCGTGTAGAAGTTGCGCGTGCCATCGTCCAGCACTCTGGGCACCAGGAAGAGGCCCAGGCCACGCGTGCCCGCCGCAGCACCTTCAGGCCGCGCCAGGGTCAAAATGAGATCGGCGGAGATGTTGGAGCAGAACCACTTTTCGCCCCACAGCTCCCATTGCGGCTGCAGCTCCTGTTCAGAAGATTGTGGGTCGGAGAGCGGACGCGCCACGGTCAGCGTCAGACCAACATCGGAGCCACCCTGCTTCTCGGTCAGGAACATCGCGCCCTGTTGTAGTTCGCGCAGCGAGAGGGCCGTGAGTCCTGGCAAGAAGCGCTTCTTCAATGGCTCGCTGCCGTAGCGCTCAAGGACGCGGGCAAGGGCGTCGGTCATGGAGACAGGACAGAAAACGCCGGATTCGGCCTGCATGCCAAGATAGCCAAGGGCGAACTTGACCGGTTGCGGTACACGCGTGGGCCAGCCGAGCGCGCCCACGCGATGGGAGCACGCGGCGATGGCAAACTGCTCATACGTAATGCGCTCCAGTTCGTGATAAGCGGGATGAAAAATCACCTCGTCAACGCGCTGACCGCGCCTATCGAACTGCTGCAAGACCGGTCCCTGGCGATTCGCGGCCTCTGCCAGCGCGTCCATATGCTGCGAAGCCTCTGCGCCCATAGCCGTGAGGAGGGGTTGAGCGCGTGCAAAGTCATCCTCAGAGAGAGAACGGCGCAGGAGAAATGCCAGATCGGGATCAACCGTGTAGAAATTCGTACCATCCGTAGTGGGCATAAGCTGAGAGAGATCTGGCATGGCGCGCTTCCTTTCCTGGCTGGGCTAGACGACAGTTTCATTTTAACACAGATTGACGAGCGAAACAGGTTTGAGATAGACTCTCACTACGATCCTTTTAGCGCGTGGTCGTGCATGCGCCAATGCTATCTAGCGAGAAAGCCAGGTCTTATGAAAAAGCTACGCTTACAACATGTTTCCTGTTCGGTCCCTGCTGGCTCACACGAGGCGGTACGGGCCTTTTACGGCAAGGTGTTAGGACTGGAAGAGAAACCGTCTCCAAAGTCGCTCGCCTCACTCAACCTCGTCTGGTTCTCAGTGGGCGATAATGAAATGGAGCTGCACTTCATCCCTGATCCAGTCCAGCCAGATCCCGAGGGGCAATATCACTTCTGCCTTGAAGTCGCGGCCCTGGAGCCGTACCGCAACAGGCTCATCGAAGCGGGATACCCAATCATCGAGGCAACGCCTATTCCTAATCGCCCCCGTTTCTTCTGTCGCGATCCATTCCATAATCTGGTTGAGTTCACGAGTATACAGGGAAATTATAACGAGGATGTGTGAGCCACAATGGCGGCGCTCCAGAAACCCGCTGGATTTTGCTTGACAAAGCGATGGCAATAGAGTACAATCCGAGGCACGTGAGAAGTATTAACGCGCCTCGTTCGTCTAGCGGCCTAGGACATCGCCCTCTCAAGGCGGAGATCACGGGTTCGAATCCCGTACGAGGTACTATTTTCTGAGACGCCTGACATATGTGGCTATTTTTGCTATGTCAGGCGTCTCAATTTTTTGTGACACTCAGTAGGGATGGGGCTT
>JALYTQ010000218.1 GCA_030854195.1 Chloroflexota bacterium | reverse complement strand
CCTCTGCCATCTGATCAATGCGTCGTGCCAGGATACGCCGTGGATCAGGCGACTTCAACAGCTCTGGCTGAAAGTTATGCAGGAGGACTCCAGTCTCATACGCTGGTTCGCCGACCAGACCCTTTGGATCGATGGCGGCCCATTGCTGTGGTCCAGCCGAGAGGATGTTGTCCTGGTGAAGGTCGCCGTGGAGCACGACGGATTCAGCCATCGAGGTGCTGAGATCGGCAAAGAGCGCCTCCACCTCGCTGAGCAGCCGTGCGGGGAACGGTCCGTTGCCGCCGTTATAGCGTCGGTGCAGGCGGGTGAGTCCGGCTCCCCAATCCATTACAGTAGGAAACGGGTGATCAGGGGGCACGGGTCGCCACAACTGGCGCATGACGCTCGTGGCAATAGAGATGGCCTCTTCGTCATTGTCCAGCGTCCTGAGCGAGCGGCCCGGCTGCAGGCGCTCAAGCAGTTGCACGGTGTCGGTCGCGTCGTAGTCCAGCAGGCGCGCGCAGCCTCGGCCCGCGAAGAGGCGCAGCGCCGTCGTCTCCTGCTCGAACTCGCGGGTCGGAGCATGCGCCTTTACCACGACCTGCGCGCCATCATGACGCGTGGCGGTGGCTACGTAATGGAACGTGAGGTTGGCGAACGGAGCATCCAGGCGTAGCTGCCAACGCCGCTCACAGGCCGCGAGTATCTCAGGCAGCCGCTCAAGCCAGCGCGTACCCTCATCTCCGTGAGAGTCTATAGTCTGGCGTGCAAAATTTTTAGGAATAATGAACATGCCTATATTCCGTAGGAGTGCAATTCCTGTGGCCCGACGACCAGCAGGGGCAGGCAGGTACTATCCAGCACGCGTTCGGTGACGCTCCCCAGCGCCCAGCGTGGAATTGTGCCACGGCCATGCGTCGCCATCGCGACGAGATCGTAGCCCCCGACCTCCTTTTCGTCGCCGTGTTCGGCGGCGTCAATAATCGCGGCGGGCACATCCATTTCAATCCTGATAGAGGTCGTCACCGTCGCCGTATCCGGCACGTCGGCGCGCACTCGCTCTGCTACGAGTTGCATGTAGTCATCTGCCGTCTCTCTGGCCTGCTCCAGAACTTTGTTATCGATAGCAGACAGGCTACGCCAACCGCCGTAGCGATTGGGCAGATCGATCACACGCAGGAGATTGAGGTGACAGCGCCCCGATATAGCCAGTTGCCTGACCAGCTGCACGACCGGTTCCAGCGCTGTCTCGGCCAGTGGAGAGCCATCCAGCGTCACCAATACGCGCAGGGGCCGCTCCTGCTCCTGGTAAAGATGGGCGGACTGCTCGCCACTATCGCGCAGAACCAGGACGGGGACGGGGCTATGGCGGACCACCTTGTGAGCAACGCTCCCCATCACCCAGCGCTTGATGCCCGCGTCGCCGCGACTGCACATCACAATCAGATCGATGTCTTGTGAGCGGGCAATATCAACGATCTTCAAAGCGGCAGAGCCGGTAAAGATGCCGGTATCTACCTTGATGCCAGCCAGCGCCTGCGACTGCGAGACCTCCGCGAGATAGGTGTTGGCGGCATGAAGATCTTCTTCTATTGCCTCCTGCATCAAAGGCGATGACTCATCCATGTATACCCCAAATTCGCTCGCTGTACTGACCACCCGTAGAAACAGCATAGAGCCTGCTGAGGCGCGCGCGAGGCGGGCGGCAACGGGAATGGCACGCGCCGCCAACGCGGAACCATCCAGTGGGACAAGAATTCGTTTGACCATCTCTTATTTTACTCCTTGACGCAAGCATTGCAAAGCGCGTTCCACTGCTCAGCGGCAACTATTTCTACTCTTTCAGATACAGGGTAAACCTGTAGAATCACGGCCCTGTCACCACTGAGCGAGGGGTGGTCACGGTAACATCACAACTAGGGAATCAGGGAGAAGAGAGGACATGTGCTATAATGGAGTTAGAAAACGAGAAAAAATTGGGATACATATAAAAATACGCATTTTCCAGGAAAGATACAGAGAAGTACTGACATGTCAAGATTTCTGACATTTCTCAAACGAGGATTGCTCCTCCGTTGCCCGGTCTGTGGCAAGGGGCATATCTTCCGTAGCCCTTTTAAGATGTACGAGCGCTGCCCGGTCTGCAATTTTTACTTCGAGCGCGAAGAAGGGTACTTCAGCAGCTCAATGGCGATCAACCTGATTATCAGCGAGTTGCTGATCACCGTTGTCGTGGTGCCGTTGGCCGCGATACCCTCTATCCCCCTTGTGCCGCTGCTGGTCTTTGGTGCGCCCATGACGATCATCCTGCCGCTGCTGTTTTACCATCACAGTCGCGGCCTCTGGCTGGCGATGGATCATTATCTGCACCCGATCAATACCGCCAGCGAGTATATCGCCGACCTGAACAGCCAGCACCGCTACCGGTGAATTCGCCTTACAAGAGGTGATGTTCCATCGCGTAACGGGTAGCCGCGCTGCGCGACGCGATACCGAGTTTACTATAGATCGCTTGCACATGCGTATTGACGGTGCTCATACTAATCATCAGCTGATCGGTGATCTGTTTGTTGGTCATGCCCTGTGCCAGCAGGCGTAGCACCTCTATCTCGCGCCGCGTCAGAATAGTGGGAGAAGAGAGTGAGAAGGGCAGCTTTGTCGTCGTAGAGAGCGCGCCAGGAATGGGCTCACTGATAGAGATGCGCCCTTCCGCCGTCAGCGCGTCTTCAGGGCTCAGCCTCTGTCCATGCGTCCAGAATGTGTTTAATGCCTCTTCACCAAGCTGAGAACGTAGAGCGGCGCGGCAGCGCTCCAGGAAAGCCCGATTGGTCCCGATGGAGTTGCGGTACTCATGCATAGCGCGCAACGCCTCAGCCGCGCCAAAGAGCTGCGCGGCCCACGCGGGCTGCCCCTGGGTGAGCGCAATAGCCCCCCTGCCTTCGAGGCAAGAAGCAAGAACATACCTGACCACCAGCGTCTGCCACGCTACCTGCGAGAGCGCCTGCATGCTTTCTTCATAGCGGGCCTGGGCCAACGCGCTATCACCTTGCTGGAGGGCCAGGTAGCCCATGGCGCACAACATTTGCGCGATATCCACTCTATCCCCCACCTCTTGCGCCAGTGCCAGAGCTTCTTCTAAGAGGGCAGGCGCTTTTGCCTCCTCGTCCAGCGCGATCATTTCATAGGCCAGCACCATCAGCGCTTCAGCCGTAAGGCCGGGATTGCGCAACGTGCGCAGAATCGCTACCGCTTCCTCAGAGTAGCGGAGCGCCAGCGTATACTCTTCTTGAGCGAGAGAGGCCCAGGCCAATATATGCAGATTAATGGCAACTATCCAGCTATCATCCGCGCTCTGCGCAAGCTCAATGCTCTCCTTACAGAGCTCGCGTACGCGCGCGAACTCGCCGCGATAAAGGGACATAATACCTTGCGTCATCTGGACCTGCGCGATTCCTCGCGGCTCCCCCTGTGCGCGCGCCAGCCGTAATGCCTCTTCATATAACGCGTTGGCAGCGGCGAACTGGCTCCGATGGTTCTCCGCGCTACTGAGAAGGCTTAGCGAGCTTATCAGCAATGGCGCGCTCTGCAGGCTGCGAAACAGGCGCGAGCTCTCCTCCAGAAAGCTGATCGCCTGCTGGATATCGTGCTGCCAGAGGGCGAGGCGGCCCGCGATATACAGAGCCTTTGCCTTAACGCTGAGAGAGATAGCTGTGCCCTGCTCAGCGCTGAGAGCCAGAGTCAGCAGGCGGCGACCTTCGCTTATGTACTTGCTGAGGAACCAGAAGCCGCCCAGGGTAGCGACCAGATCCATGACCTGCTCCTGCTCGTTGCGCTCCAGCAGCCAGAGGATGGCGGCGCGTATATTGCCATAGTCCTGTTCCAGGCGTCGCATCCAGATAGCCTGCTCGCGTCCGCGCAGCGCTATCTCGGCTTGCCTGGCATACAGGCAATAGTACGCGGCATGGGCGGACATGACCTGATCGCGCTCGCCACGGGCGATCAGCAGCTCAAGGCCATACTCGCGCACCGTCTCAAGCATATACATACGTGGCTCGTCATCCACGTCGCGGCGATAGAGCAGGTTATTGTCCAGCAAGGCAGTCAAGCTATCGAGAACGGGCAGCGTGCCACCCAGCGAGATGCAGAGCGCCTCGATAGCCTCCAGGCTGCAGCCGCCGTCGAAGGCTGCCATATAGCGGAAGAGCCAGCGCTCATTCACATTCAGCAGGTCGTAGCTCCAGATAAGTGTGTTGCGCAACGTCTGCTGCCGCGTGGGCAGATCAAATTCGCCGCTGGTCAGCACCTCCATACGCTTCTCTAAGCGGTTCAGGAGAGACTGCGGGGAGAGGATTTTGAGGCGCACGGCGGCCAGTTCCAGCGCCAGCGGTATACCATCCAGGCAGCAACAGATACGCGCGACGGTATGGGCATTGGACGCGCTCAGACGGAAATTGCGCTGGACGAGGCGGGCACGCTGTGTGAAAAGCGCCACCGCCGCGACACGCTCCAGCGCCTGGCTGTCCGGTAGGTGAGCGAGATCGGGTAGGGCGAGTGGGGGCACCACAAACTCGTATTCGCCCTGCACACGCAGAACTGCGCGGCTCGTCACCAGTATCTTAAGGTGCGGACAGTTAGAGAGCAGCGCCACAACAATGGGTCCGGCCTCCACCAGTTGCTCGAAGTTATCGAGGACCAGCAAATAGCGACTACCCTGCAGAAAATCTACCAGGGAATCGAAAAGAAGGTCGGAGGGGACACCGCGCAGGCCAAGCGCTCCGGCAATAGTGGAGAGCAGCAGCGCTGGATCGCGAAGAGCGGACAGCGCAACGAAGGAGACGCCATCCGGGAAATCTTCTTGCATACTTTCCGCGATCTGCAGGGCCAGGCGTGTTTTACCAATGCCACCGGACCCGGTTATGGTGAGAAGGCGCACGCTGGAGCGCCTCAATAAGGTACAGGCAGCCCGTGTCTCCTTTTCGCGTCCAATGAGAGGAGTCCCAGCCTCATCGAAAGACTGTCTATTGAAGGCGTTTGACGGACCTTTGGAGATGATCGACCGGGTAGGGTATCCGTTGTCCCCCGGCTGTCTTAGCATCTTCTCCATCTATCTCTTTTCCTTCTATCTCTATATAGCTATCTGCCTATCTGCTGGCCCACCGCCCCTGGTCCTTCTACTTTAGCACACACAATAAAACGAAACAAGGATTATCGATTTTTCGTGATTGAGCGAGAAACTCCATGAAAGTCTTCAACCTAAAAGTAGAGGCGCGTCTGATCAATGTCATTTTGATCAGACGCGCCTCCATCAAAAAGCCAATGGCTTTTATTATCCCTGAACCACAGAAGAGATTGGCCTGCCCAGCATATTGCGATCGATCATATCGGAAGGGCGGACGATCAGAACGGGGAGGCGGGTCGCGTTCAGGACGCGTTCGGTGATGCTCCCCATTGCCCAGCGCTGCAGGCCGCCGTAGCCATGCGTTGCCATTGCTATGACATCGCAGCCGCCGAAGACACCCGAGCCTTCAGCATCCTCGCCATTCTCGGCCACCCTGATAATGGCGCTGGCGATATCGGCATCGACAGCCACAGACCAGGAGATCGCCAGGTCGAGTCCAACGAGTTGCTGTGAGATCAATCCTTCACGAATATGTTCTATTGTTGAGCTTAGATAGCTCTTTGCCTTGTGCAGAACATGCTCTCGTTCCACCGCATCGAGGTGGGCCAGATCCGTCTGTTCCGGGTCCGGTGGTCGCACGACGCGCGCCAGGTGGAGCGCGCCTTGAGCGGGCGCGGCCAGGGCGACGACGAGGCGAGCTGCCGGGTCGATAGCTGACTTCGCGCGGGCCGAGCCATCGAGCGGAACGAGCACGCGCAGCGGCTGCGTAGCATCGGAATGTGGTCCAATGGGCAGGGGACCGCCATCGCGCAGAATAAGAATCGGAACGGTCGCGTGGCGTGCCACCTTTTCGGCGACGCTGCCCATAATCCAACGTGTCACACCGGTATAGCCATGACTACACATCACGATCAGGTCGACATCGTGGCCATAGGCAACCGAAAGTACTGTAGAAGCGGTAGGACCAAATAGGGCCATCGTCTCTGTCGGTACGCCTTCCAGGGAAGCGGCGGTGGAGGCCAGATATTTCGACGCCTCCTCCAGGCTCGCATCAACGGTGCGTTGCGCCTGACCGGGCTGGGGGGCCTGATAGGGCCAGAATTCTATTGATGTACCGACCACGCGCAATAAGAGCAGCGATCCACCGGAGTTGCGCGCGATACACGCGCCGACGGCGAGAGCACGCTCAGCGCGCGCCGAGCCATCCAGAGGCACTAGAACGCGCTTAAACATACCATTGTCTCCTTTCAGGTATCCAACAGAGCGTATTGTTAGAAAAGCGTATCCATAGGAAAGAGTATACCCTCAACGTCACGAGCATGTCACAGTGTACAATGAGCCTATCACGGTATGATTACAAAGCAAGAGTGCCACGCGTACTGCGCGGCACCCTGGTCTCAGAAATCGTGTGCAATAGGAAAGCTCTTTATGCTTTCGCGTACTCGATCAGTTGTACCAATCCACCCATCTCAGCCATCGACTGACCAGGATTCATCAGGTGCGTCAGGATGTGGCAGTGGAACGGATAGATGCTGCCGGGTGCGGCCCAACCGTAGAAGACCAGGTCGTAGGTCTCACCAGGGTCGATCCCGACGGTATCTTTCACGATTGGAGAGGTTAGAGTGTGACCATCCTCCGCCACTATAGTGAAGTTGCCACCGTGCATATGCATTGGATGCATCATCTCACCCGCGTTGATCAGGCGGATGCGCACGGTCTGTCCATGCTTGAGCAGGATCGGCAGCGTGTCGGGATAGCTCTTGCCGCTAATCACATAGTAGCCACCCATCTCGCTGATAAAGTCGACGACCTGGACATCGGACTTGATTGGATGTGCAGCCTCCGGGCTACCGGGGCGAGGATCGATGAGGAACGCGCCATAGAAGCCGCTCGAATCCTGCTGCAGGTCGTTGTCATGACTGTGATACCAGTGCGTTCCGGCATCCACATCCTGGATCTTGCCCATGTCATACGTATAGGTCTGTCCAGGCTTGATGGGTGCCTGACCGACGCCGGGCACACCGTCTACGCTGGTCGGCAGGGTCAGACCATGCCAGTGCATAGAGGTATCCTGTGGCAGGTGATTGATGACGGTGATGATGACATGATCGCCAGCGGTGACATGGATCATTGAGCCAGGAACGGTACCGTCAAGCGTATCGGCGAGCACGGGCTTGTCACCCTTTACAGGAGTCCACATGACCTGCTTGGCGGTAAGCGTAAAGTGCTTCGCGCCATTGGCCTCTACTACATATTTCGCGGGCTGGTTACCATAGCTCTGCGTCGCGGCAGGCACATTCGCCGTTACCGAGGAAGTTGGCGTACTGGAGCTCATCGACATACCAGATGAGCTGGAAGAACTGGAGGAGCTTGTAGCGGCAGTTGTACTGCTCGAAGAAGAGCCTCCGGTCAGTGATGACCCTATGCTAAAAAATAGGATCGAGACCATCACAAGAATAGATAAGAACAGTATGCCCATCGGTGATGCCACACCGCGCCACCAGGGATAATTGGGGGTCTTGTACGGCCCCGGTACAACTCCGTTCCCATGTTCCTCGTTTGCTGTAGGAGGCGTCTGGGTGGTGCTGGTAACAGTTTTTGTGTCGTGCTCTTGAATCGCCATGCGTCTATCTCCGTGTCAGTACTATTGCGCTCCCTCGTGCGGATAAGAGGGATACTCGCTTGATTTTCTCTTGTCAAAGCATAAGGCGAATGAGTCACGGCACTATCACATGGCTTTTTATCTACATCACGGCCATATCACAACGCCGTAAGGCCGCTTCAGCGCAACTCACAACACCGTGATCTGGCTTTCCCTCACCAACATCTTCCCATAAGATGCTATGATAAGTAGTAAGCAAAAATAAGCCCGTAGGGCACAGCAATAAGGTATGTACGGGCATACGTAGTTTTTAGAATAGAAGGAAAGAGTACGATGAGCCACATACATGTGATGAGTGAGCGCGTGGTAGACGCTCAGCCAGAGGATGTCTACGCGGCCCTGACGGATTACAGGGTGAGGCGTCCGCAGATATTGACGCAGAACTTCTTGAATTATACGGTCGAGCAGGGCGGAGAGGGCGCTGGTACTGAGATAAGCTATCGGCTACGCGCCGCGCGCCGCGAGCGCCCCTATCATATGCTTGTGAAGGAGCCTCTGAAGGGCTGGGTGCTCACCGAGAGCGACCAGCACTCTTCCCTGGTGACGACCTGGACGCTTTCGCCCGAGGATGATGGGCTGCGCACGCGGGTACGGGTGGACAGCGAGTGGGAGGGCGGCACGGGCGTCGGCGGCTTCTTCGAGCGCACGTTTGCTCCCCTGGGCCTGCGCCGCATTTATACCAGTATGCTCACCTCGCTGAATGGCCTACTGCGCCCAGCCGATAGCACATACTCTGCCGAGGCGAGCGAGGATGACCGGGATATTGCATCGAGCCTGGGCGTGATCCTCGCGGGCGTGGCCGTGGCGGCGGCCCTGGTGACGGGCTTCGTTGTTGTGCGTCGGTGGCGCAATTCATAAGCTCGTGGGTTGGCATGTGGGGCGCGGCGGGCTTGTGAACCGCGCCCCTACATCATAAATCGCGAATATGCATTATAAATTGAATTTGACTTTTGGATCTTTCCATGTTACCTTTCTTATAGATGAAGGTCCAACAGTTTCAAGATCAGGAGGTGCCCAGGTGGCTACCACCATCATTAGCGTGTACTCGCACAGTGTAGTTTCGCGTGCCTGAGTACACCTGCCAT
>JALYTQ010000024.1 GCA_030854195.1 Chloroflexota bacterium | reverse complement strand
GTATCGGCAGGTGCTGGAACGATGGACGGAGATACTGCCCAATGGTGAGAATATCGATGTCGTGCTCGCGCATATCGTGCATGACTTCAAGGATCTCATCCCAGGTCTCGCCGAGGCCCAGCATGAAACCCGATTTGGTGGGGGCGGAAGGATTCATCTCTTTGGCCCACTTCAATACCTGCAGGGAGCGCTTATATACGGCCTGCGGGCGCACCTGTTTGTACAGCCTGGGTACGGTCTCGACGTTGTGGTTGAAGACGTTGGGCTTCGCGTCAATGACCACGCGCAGGGCTTCGTACACGCCCTTGAAGTCTGGCGTCAGAACCTCTACTTTGCATTCCGGATTCAGGCGGCGTATCCAGCGGATGGTGGCGGCAAAGACGGCGGCCCCGCCATCCTTGAGCTCATCGCGGTTCACCGAGGTAACGACGGTGTGGCGCAGGCCCATCTGCTGCACGGCCTCGGCAACGCGCTTCGGCTCCTCCCAGTCCAGGCCGAGCGGACGCCCGGTCTCCACGGCACAGAAGCCGCAGCTGCGCGTGCAGACGCGACCCAGGATCATAAATGTGGCGGTTTTGTGCCCCCAGCACTCGCCGATATTGGGGCAACGCGCCTCCTCACAGACGGTGTGCAGAGATTGACCGCGCATCAATTGCTTGAGGTTGCGGTAGTTCTCGCTACTGGGAGCGCGTACTTTCAACCATTCGGGACGACGTTCCGGAATGATAGTAGTCATAATGGTATCCTTTGGTTAGTAGACATCTATTTCTCGTCCGTAGTTCTGCAAGCGCGTGCGTACAGCCTGTAAGAAGCCCGCGGCACCGGCACCATCCATGATACGATGATCGAAGGAGAGGCACAGATACATCATCGAGCGTACAGCGATGGCATCGTCCTCAATCACAACTGGTCGTTTCACCACGGCGTCCATGCTCAGGATGCCAGCGTGCGGCTGGTTGATGATCGGTACAGATATAATTGTACCAAAAACGCCGGGATTATTCACTACAAACGTGCTGTTTTGCATATCCTGTATGGTCAGTTTGTTGCTACGCGCGCGCTGCGCCAACGCGTTCACCTGGCGCGCCAGACCCGCGAGCGTGAACTGATCGGCGTCGTAGAGGGTCGGGACCAGCAAGCCAGCGTCGGTAGAAACGGCGATGCCCAGGTTGATCCGTTTCTTGACGATGATCTTGTTGTCAGCAGTCCACGACGAGTTCATCAGGGGAAACCTGCGAATGCCCTCGCAGACCGCCTTCATGACGAAGGGGACGAAGCTGATGCCGTAGCCATTGCGCTGCTTGAAATCGTCCTTGTTCTTCTCCAGCCACTTCGCGATATTGGTCATATCGACCTCGACCACCGTGGTCGCGTGCGGAGAGGTGTGCTTGCTGCGCACCATGTGCTCGGCAATGGCGAGGCGCATGCGGCTGGGCGTGACAAGCTCTTCGTCGGCTCCCGCGACGGTCTCGGATGGCTGAGACGGGGATGGCGTATACGCGGGCGCGGCAGCCGTTGGAGCGGCAACGGGAGCAACCGTCTGTACAGCGGACGCGGCGGGCTGCGGCGGCGCGGTCCGCTGCTGCTCGATATAGGCGAGGATGTCTTCTTTGCGCACGCGACCACCGGCTCCGGTACCTTCGATCGCGTTCAGGTCGATGCCATGTTCGCGGGCAAGGCGTCGCGCGAGGGGAGAGATGCGCTGCCGCTCCTCCTCGTCGGCGTGTAGCGTCTGCGCCTGGCGTCCGTTCGGTTCGCTGGTAGCCACGCTGACGGGACTCTCCTTGAGAACAGGGGTCGCGGCCTGCGCGGGACTCTTCACAGGGGCGGCATCGGGTCCGGGCGCGGGCTGGGGCGGTGGCGCGGACGAGACATCCGAGCTCTCTTCGATCAAGGCGATATTGACGCCGACCGCTACAGTTTCATCCGCACCCACCAGGATCTTGCTCAGGCGACCTGCGACGGGCGAGGGCAGTTCTGCGTTGATCTTGTCAGTAATGATCTCCGCCAGCGATTCGTCCTTCTCTACATAATCGCCTTCCTGCTTAAGCCAGGCACCCACGGTCCCTTCGGCGACGGACTCACCCAGCCGGGGCATTGTTACTGGCGTTGCCATGTTCGCACTCCTTTGTACATGTGTTAATACGCGGCGAGTTTTCTCGCGGCGCTGACAATCTTTTCGGCATCCGGCAGGTACGCGGCCTCCAGTGGTGCCGCGTAAGGGAATGGCGCATCGGGTGCGGCGACGCGGGTGATCGGTCCATCCAGATATTCAAAGAGATCCTGCGCCAGGATAGCCGCGAGTTCGGCCCCGATGCCGCCTGTGAGCGTATCTTCATGCACGATCAGCACCTTGTTGGTGCGCTTGACCGATTCCAGTATGGCCTCGGAATCGAGGGGCGCGATGCTGCGCAGGTCGAGGACCTCTATCTCCAGATCGTCCTCCTCTTCAAGCCGCTGCGCGGCGCGCAAGCACTGATGCACCATAGCCCCATAGGTCAGCATGGTCATATCCTCGCCCTCGCGGCGCACGATCGCCTTGCCCAGGGGGACGAGATAGTCGTCGGTCGGCAGCTCCTCGCGCAGTTCGGGCAGGCGATAGAGCAGCTTATGTTCCAGGTAGAGCACCGGATTATTGTCGCGAATGGCGGACTTGAGCAGTCCCTTCGCATCGTAAGGAGTCGAAGGGGCCACGACCTTAATGCCCGGCGTATGGAAGAACCAGGCTTCCGGGCTGCTGGAATGGAACGGACCGCCCTTCGTACCGCCGCCGGATGGTCCACGGATCACGATCGGCACGGGCATACCCACGCGCCAGTACATCTTCGCCGACATATTAATGATCTGGTCGAAGCCGCAGGTGATAAAGTCGATAAACTGCATCTCCGCGATGGGGCGCATGCCCATCAGCGCGGCACCCACGGCGGAACCGATAATCGCGGCCTCGGCCATTGGCGTATCGATCACACGATCAGGCCCGAACTCTTCCAGCAGGCCCGCGCTCACCTTGAACGCCCCTCCATAGTTAGCCACATCTTCGCCCAGGAGGAAGACCGCCTCGTCGCGCCGCATCTCTTCGCGAATAGCATCGCTAATCGCTTCCAGGTAGGTTACTTTTTTTCCGCTCATCTTCGTCCAACGGCCTCCTCAGCCCGGCTTATGACGTTAAAAGGTTGGCCCGTGCGGCTATCAAGCGCGTTGACGTAGCGTGGATTATCCGCCCCAGGCTCGCCAAGAATCGCGATAGGTCCGTCGGGTGCAAAGACGTAATCGGCCACCGTCGAGGGATCGGGCGCGGGGCTGTTCTCGGCATAGCGCACGGCATCGTCGACAACCTCGCGTATACGCGCCCCGATCTCGCCCTTTTGCGCGTCGGTCAGAATCTGCTCCTGCGCCAGGTAGTCCTCGAAGCGCGGGATAGGATCTTTGCGCAACCACTCCTCGCGCAGCTCAGGCGACACGTAATCGCCCTTATCGGCCTCGGAATGCCCGCGCACGCGGAACGTCCTGCACTCCACGAGCGAGGGTCCCTGTCCGTCGCGCGCGTGCTCGATCGCCTGCTGAACCGCCGTAAAGACCGCCAGCACATCGTTGCCATCCACGCTCACGCCCGGCATCGCATAGGCGCTGGCACGCTCGGCGAGGGAATGCACGGCGAACTGCTTCTCATTGGGAGTCGAGTAGGCGTAGGCATTATTCTCGATCAAAAAGACCAGTGGTAGCTTCTGCACGGAGGCGAGGTTGAGCGCCTCGTGAAACGCGCCAGTGCTCGTCGCGCCATCGCCACAGGAGGCCAGCACAACGCTCGGATGCTTACGTATCTTTGCCGCCAGAGCCACGCCGCAGGCCACGGGAAGCGACTCGCCGAGCATACTAATCATCGGCACAACGCCGTGGTGCATATCGCCGATATGCAGCTGTCCATCGCGCCCCAGGGTCGGAGAGTTGCCACGCGCCAACCATTGACACATCACGGCACGAGGTTCGACACCGCGTACCAGGTGCATCCCCAGATCTCGGTGCTGCGGAACAATGCAGTCCCCATCGCGCAGCGTCATTGCCGCCCCGACGGTCGTCGCCTCGTGCCCCTGCGCCGTATAGACACCGCCGGAGACGCGCCCCTGTCGAAAGAGCGTGCGCACGCGGTCCTCTATAGCGCGGGTGAGGCGCATAAAATAGTAGATCTGTAGCAGGTCAGCCCGCCCCAGTTCCATTACAAAGGTCCTTTCTAACTTCTAAACACTGCGTTCATGCTAACATGCCACAAGAATGGGTGTCAAGTTTACGCAATGGCAGTGGTTTTGCAGGGATATTGAAAGCGTGGTGGTTGAAAATTGCTCCTCACAACCATACACACTATACATCTTTGTGGATTTACGAGGATGATAATGAGGATGGAACGGTTTTTAATGTATTAATGGTGCTAGAAGCACCATCTACGTTTAGAGGAGGGCATTAGCCTATGAACAATGTTATGATAATTCTTGTACGCCGACATAAGCTGGGGAATGGCACAAGTGATGGCGGTGAGACGGAGCCGTGGGCAATTGAGGATAATGCTTCGCGGGCGAGGACGCTGGTATCCGGTTCCAGCCGTGACGATTGAAAGGCCGCTCGTTTGTCCAACCGGCGCGTGTGACCTCGAAGAGGTGCGGTTCCGCAATGGCTTTGTCGTGCGAGAATGGAACGCATTCTGCTGTGCATTTCGTAGAAGAGCAAGATTCGAGAAGTCTTTTCTGACCATTAGGTGTATTCTCTTGCTACTTGGAAAATGCAAGGAGCAAGAGGGAAACCCATCAGAAGAGCTATGGAAATGCTGACCAAGCATGAAAGGAGACCATGATGCCAAGTAAACAAGGCGATGTTGGCCTGCTGCAAGAGGCCGTGGCCCAGGAGTTGTTGCAATCGAAGAGTCCCGCTCATCTGGCATACGTCTGGCGTGACGGCACGCCCCGTGTTGTGCCAATCGGTTTCCACTGGAACGGGCAGGAAATCGTGATGGCGACAGCCACGGACGCCCCCAAGACGAAGGTACTCAAGAATGGCGCAAAGGTGGCGATAACCATCGAGCATGACTCCTCGCCTCCCAAATCCTTTCCATCCGTGGAACGGTGCGCACTGACACGGTCGAGGGCCTCGCGCCGGAGTATGTTGCAATGATCCGCCGGACGATGAGCGAGGAAGCCTCACAGGCCCTGCTCAACGAGGCGGGCCGCCTCTATCCTCGCATGACGCGCATCTTCATCCATCCCGATTGGGTTGGACTCCTGGACTTTGAGACGCGCTTGCCCAGCGCAGTTGAGCGTGCCATCGAACGAGGCTAGAGCTTTAGCACGAGAGGCACGAAAGCCTCCCGACTTCCCACGGGATGCGCAACGAGATCACCATATTTCAGGCGAACAGAGAGAAGAATGAATAGGAAAGGAGACAAACATGAGAAAGCTCTGGGTGAAGGCGTGGATGACCCTCGATGGGGTCTTTGACGCGGATACGATGGATCACTGGTGGCATCCTTATGATAGCGCCGAGAGGGTAAAGTACCTTGTGCAGGAGTACTCGAAAGGTGATGTGTACCTCCTGGGACGGGCCACCTATGAAATGCTTTGGCCGGGCTGGTCCACACAGGCGACCGGCGATGGTCCTGGGCCGATCCTCAACCGCATGAAAAAATATGTGGTCTCGACTACGCTCGAAACCGCTCCCTGGAAAGAATCCACCATCATCAGAGGAAATGTGGTGGAAGAGATCACCAAACTGAAACAGCAGCCGGGCAAAGACATGATTATCGATGGCAGTGCCACGCTTGTCCAATCGCTGATGAGAACGGATCTGATTGATGAGTATCGGTTCTTAGTCCTGCCCTTCATCATGGGAAGGGGAAGGCGGTTCTTCCCAGACGGGACGCCTCCGACGAAGCTGCGGCTTGTCGAAAGCAAGATGCTCAGTTTCGGGGCCCTTGCTCTTATCTACCAGCCTGACAAAAACTAACCGCCTGGTGCAGGCGGAAAATGCTCTGGTATTCTCGTGTCCATTGTTGAGGTCTGCAATTGCAAGGACTCTGACAATATCCTCGTCCGCTACGCGCGTCCGCAATACACGTGTGTAAACGCGACTCACCTCGTCTCGCTCAACTCCTCTCGGCTCAACCGGTCGCGCCAAACAAAGGCACCGGGAGTTGATGCGCTATCGTCGTGATCTTACTCGCTTTCTTGCGTGAGCTTGGCTCTGGCCGCCGCAAAGCTAAGAGCCACTCCGTATCAGAAAGCTGCCACAGGTCCAGTTGTGGACTGCGAAAGTGTGTCTCCAGACGGCGCGCATTCTTGACCTCGGTGATCTCCTTCTGATCGGACGACAGGCGAAATTATAGGTTTGAGCATAAATTGTTGCGTAATGATCGGCCTCACTCCGGGCCTCGTAGCGCGGACGATCTCTTCGCTTATTGTCAAATACCGTAAACCATATCTCCTCTTTCGTTTCTTGTACGACATCGGCATCTGTAGGATCGGCTACATAGTCTCTGATACAAACGCGATACATTGACTCTCTTTAATGTAACTACTGTAACGATGTTATAGTTCTCTGCCAAACCTCATTGGAATGGTGACATTGTTCATCCTCGCCGGGGAGGAAATGATACATCACGGACGCGCTCAAGCTGGTCCCTACGCCGGTTGCCTGGTTAGTAAAATGGGTTCAAGTAAAATGGGTTCATATGACGTTTGACAAAACAATAGATACTCATTCCCGCATAAATTTTTCGTATCCAGCTGGCAGAGCAATGCCAAAGCGCGCACAAAGTGCAGCAACATCACGATAATCATTTTCATCCAGCTCATAGCCAGAATGAAACTTCACCGCCCACTCAGGCGAAATGCACTTCACTGGATACCCGTGTATTGATCCAGTGCCGGTCAATGAAGCAAGCGGATACTCAACTCCAAAAACAAGCGTTCCATGAGCATCAAACGTGTAGGAGTGGAAATCGACCTCATGCCCCTGGTCGTCGCCCATAACAAAGTTACAGTCCCGCGTATCATTACGAGGAACATCCTTGTATCCGCGTGCTTCAAGCAGCGCGCGGAGTTGCGGAACATCTTTGTGCTGTAAAGCGATGTCCAGGTCTGCATGCAAGCGGGTTTGTTGCCCCAAAAGTGCATCTACGCCCCAGCCACCATCCACAACAACATCAATATTATGCTGGTCAAAAAGCTGCATGAGCTGCACAACGCCATCTCCACTCATTTCCGCGTGGCTTTTTTGCTCAAAACTTTCAGATGGCTCCATGTCTTACCAACATACCTCAACTCTCGACGTTCAGTTCCTCCGACTATATGAATGTCGACGCAAACGAACCAGATTGGCACGACAAAGTCCCACAGGCTAACTACGCCTGCTTCATCGTTTTAGAATTCATAAACTTGTCGCGCAGGCGTTTGATGCGGCGGCGGTAGGCGTCTTCGGGTTGGCGGTAGCCCAGTTTGGGTTTATCGCCCATGCTCACGTGCCATTTGCGGAAGGCCAGGCCGATCTCGGTCTGGTAGAGCGCCTTGACGCGCATCCATTGCTTGAGACCGTAGCGCCTGAAGATGCGTCGCTCCTCTCGCGTGCGCTGGAACGAATTTTGCAGCAAGGCATACTCGTCGACCTGCACCACGCCGCTACTCACCTCTGGCGCGAGAAATTCGCGGATGACCGCCGCTTCGTGTCCCAGCGACTTGATGAGGATGTAGAGCAGGCCGATCTGGGCGATAAAGGGCGGGATGTAATCGCCGATGATCGCGACCAGCGAGATTGTGGTCATCCCCGCATCGTTGAGCACGATAGCGTTGGCATAGTAATCCACAAAGTCGAAGACGCTATGCAGTCCCACGGCGATCAGGTAGCCGATTAGCGGGATGAGGATCTGCCGCCAGCGGATGCGCGTGTGGCGCACGTAGCCAAGGGCAGCACCGAAGCACATGGTGAATGTCGAGTGGCAGAGCCAGCCGAGCACAATGCGCCCCACGATCAGAAAGACGAGAAAATCTCTGGAATTGGTCGCGAAGTAGACAAAGTTCTCCACCATCGCGAAGCCTGCGCCGATCAGCGCGCCATAGACGATGCCGTCGGTCACGTTGTCGAACTCGTCGCGCAACACGAAGAAGAGCAGCAGCAGGCCCAGCCCCTTCACCGACTCCTCGGTAATGCCAGCGTTCAGCCCCTTCAAGAGCGAGCGCAGCAGGTCGTCCGGGACTGATTGCATGAGGGTGTCGAGGCGCAGTTCGATGAAGAGCGCGGGCGGTATGGCGATCAGCGCGCCCCATAGGAACGCGGCCAGG
Source organism: Chloroflexota bacterium (assembly GCA_030854195.1). Taxonomy (GTDB): domain Bacteria; phylum Chloroflexota; class Ktedonobacteria; order Ktedonobacterales; family Ktedonobacteraceae; genus JACDAE01. Next base: position 19,206 of record JALYTQ010000024.1, on the reverse strand, counting down.
CGCAGAAACCACGGCTCGCGCTCGTACCGGTCGATAAAGTTGACCAGCAGATTGATAACCAGCGCCGGTAGCAAGGGAATGATGAGCGCGGCCATGATGCTCGAAACGCCATTCTGCGTAATCGAAGAGATGCCTATCAGGCTATTGAGCACGATGGTAATAATCGTGCTCGCCACCAGCACAGTGATGCCGAAGCCAGCGATGAGCCAGCGCGTGCGCAGTCCCATACGCTGCGGCAGGGCAAACTGCATAGTTACGCCTGCGCCCAGCAGGGGCTCCTCGTCATCCCAGGGTTGCGCCTGCATCTCCGGTTCGGGCTGTATGGGCAAAGGACGTGCCGCCTCTAACGCCGGTGGAGTGACACCGCGCTGCCAATCGGCCTCTTGCGCGACAGCGGACACATGAGCGGGTCGAACGGTCTTGAGAAGCCTTTTGAGGCCATTGCTGTGCGTCTTGCCATTGCTACCAGTCAATGTAAGTGCAGGGGGAACCTCGGCAGGGACATGCGACGACAAACTTGTGCGTACGGACTGGGATGGCATGTGCGACGAGGGGAGGCGCTGAGTCGGCTCGTTTACGATGTCGCTCTCTTGTACCGTTTCCGACTGGGGCGCGATCAACTGTAGCATCGTACTACCCAGCACCAAAAAATCCTGTGGCTGCAGCGCGAGGCTACCACCGCCGGGCACGGGCCGTCCATTGACGCGCACGATGTTATGCAGCGTCAGGTTGAAGACCAGCCAACCGTGTTCGTTCCATACCAGGCGCGCGTGCTCACGCGATACCGTCTGGTCCATCAAGATGATATCGTTGCTCAGTGCGCGCCCAATCGTCGTCTCTCGCTGGGAGAGCAGGTGGACCAGGCGTTCTTCCGGTAACCATCCGGTGGAGTAGCGCTCCTGGACCGTCACATCGGCGGGTGGCCGCACGCGTACGACGCGCAACGCGCCATAATTCTGACTCATGCACTGTCCCCTGGCAACAAGGCATTTCTATTTTTCATTCCTGTCGGAAGGAAATATTTATTTACTATATCAGTTTAGCACGGAAAAGGCTAGCAATGACATCTTTTCCCGGAGTAAAAGGTTGCCTATAGTATGACTCTTAACACCTTCGGCAGGGGCCAAAATTTACAAAACATGCCAGATATGAGTCTCTTTATTGAATGGAGAGAAACACGAGTAAGCTAGCTGGTGTACTTTCGGGTAGTCCGAGCAAATACCAGCCGGTCAATTTCGTGGAGGTATCTATTCCATGGCGTACATGCCATGTCACCCTTGTCAGGAGTGCTTTCATCGCGCAGGCGTTTTCCTGTTCCGGCGTGCCGCACCGGGCGTCGAACTCCTGAAAAAGGGAATAGTATTTAATGAGATCGATTATCTATATCGGTCTCATTTTTTGCATTTCAATCCCAGACGGGCGCGCGAAAAAGCTCCTCTTTAGTATACACCAAAAGGAGCCAAAAAATCTCAATCGCCGCTGCATCTGGCAAGTTGTAGCATCTCTAGCGGGCGCGTCCGGCCCATGCCCATTGATGTTTTATACCCTACGCCGCAGTAGAAGGCCAGTTGGGCCAGTAAGAGCAATTGCTGGCGCAGCGATAGCGCTGAATGCATCCCCTCGTCGGGACCGCGCAGGTGGTACTTGCACGTGCCGATGAAACCCTGCTGCTGATGGGTGGTAAACTTGAGGCGGTGCGTTTTGAGGTCGTAATCGGCCACGATCACGCCATCGTCCTGAATATATTGCTCGATAAGCTCTCTCTGCACCACATGCGCCAGTTCGGGCGGCGCGATATCTTCCCAGCGACGCAGTAGGCCAGGAAAGACGTACTGTGGCAACGGCAAACGGGCATAGTGCGGCCCGTAGCTTTTGCTCCGCATATTGTTGCGGTTGAAGGTCGTCAACGAGGCAAACTCCAGCGTCAGTGGCTGCACAGAACTCAGGTGCAGGCGCTTCATCTTCTCCACCAGCGAGGAGAGCGAGGTAAAACCGGTCCAGCCGGAGGGATCGTCATTGTTCAGCACCACCTCTTCGAGCCGGAAAAACTGCCTGCCAATCTGCATACATGGCGCGTTGCCAGACTCAGACGCATTGAAGCGCATCAATGCAGCGTAGAAAAGGGGAAAAAGCTCGCCGAGCAGGAGGGTGATACGCACGACGTAGACCTGCTGGGGATCCAGGGGCAGATGCACATTTTCGCGTTCCGCCTCCAGAGCCCTCTGCTGCGAAATGGGGAATTGGAGGCTCGAACAGGTGAAGAAGCGACGCCGGTTCCCATCGTGCAACCACGTCGCCACGTCGGGGGCGGCACAGCGCAACCAGTGCAGCCACGCCCCATGCACCAGCTCACCCGAGAATGGCATGAGCGTGCCCGGCCTCACCGGTCGTAACTTCAGTAAGAACGCGTACAGCCTGGCAGGGGCGACAGAAGCAAAGGGACCATCCATAAGCAGCCCATCCATTCCTCTCTATCTACAGAGCCAACCTCGCGCAATGATGTACCTGTAGATGCTACTAAAAGTGTAAAAAGCATCCTGGCGAGCGTGATAAAGGACGAATACACTCGCCTAGTATTTTTTTACATATTCATGAAGCTTCGTCTATTTATGTGCTATACTCCTTCGATAGCTCCCCCGAAAAGATGAAGGGCGATAACGTCACCCGGCGCGTGGGTCTCCACACGCGAGGCGACGACAACCGCCTGCTGCAACTGGGGGGAGTAGCAAGCAACCCAAGGAACGCCAGCAGATGTGCTATAAAGATGTACCAGGGCCGTCACCAGCCAGTGCGGGAGTTTGCCGCTCAGTACAACGCCGCCATCTCGCGGAAGTAGAGGAAAGATGAGTCCATCGCCTTCCGCGTAGTCCAGGTAATCATCCAGCAGCCGAACTGCGAGCAGCGTCATATCGGCATAGTGCGTTACGTCAATGCCCAACGCCTGCGCGGGCGGAGCGGAACCGAGCAGCAGTTGGGGAGGTGTGACCCAGCCCAGGCGCGGATCGAACTGATAGAAGGCACGCGAGCCGGTATGTTCTATCATAGCTCCGTACAGCCAGTTTGTGCCGCGTCCATAGAACGCCAGGGCTGTCGCGCGTGGTAGCCCCGCAAGCAACGTGGGCAGCATGTGCGGCTCCCAGCGTTCCGATTGCGGAGCGTGCTGGTGCAGCAGCGCGTCGAGATCGACCACTGGCGCGGGTGCCGTAGTGAAGTAGCGCTGGCGCAGCTCCTCGGAGGAGTAAGAAGTGAACAGCGTATCAATGCGCTCAACCAGCGCGTCGAAGAGTGGTCCCTGCGCCAGGGAGTGGCGATTCAGCCCGACCAATGTCCCTTCAACAACAGGGTCACGCGTAGTAATTGTAGAGGTGCCCTGCAGAAGAGAGGTCACGCGGGCGAGCGGAAGGAGAGCATTTTTTTCGACCAGGTACTGCCAGAAGCGGGAAGAGGCTTCATCATCAGGTCGCAGGAGCAGCAGAGAATGGGTACAGCTGGCGAGAATATCCATCTGCCACTCCTCTGGCCGACCGCCCATATCTACCAGCAAGGGAAAGTGACGATGTTCCAGGGCATAACAGACGCTACGCACAAACTCTGGTCTCCACTTGCCCTTGATACGGATCAGGCGCACGACTTCGTGGTCGATTTCCTGGGACCAATCGCCCTCGCCATTAGGGCAGGCGCGAATAACATAGTGATCTATATGGCGTTTTCGCAGTGCTTGTGTCAAGCTATATGTCAGAACAGATTTCCCGGCGTGGGGCGGTCCACCTATCAAAACAGCGGGTAGGGGATTGGACAAGGAAACCTCCTTACGTAGTAGCCAGAAAGAGATTAGCATGCTAGAATCAGAATATGCACATATATTATTGGCAACTATGGGCGGGCAGCCGCAGATCGTGACCTTCACGCTCGACCTGCTCCTGCAGCGCAACATCCCCATCAGCGAGGTCCACATAGTGCATCCATCCACGTCACGTATCAACCGCGCCGTTCAGATCCTCAACGACGAGTTCCTCGGCGACCGCTATCGCAGCAAGGGCCAGGTCATTCACTTCCATAGTCATATCCTACGCCACGATGGGCAGCCATTAGAAGACCTCAACGACGAAACGCGTGCCGACGACGTGCTCAACACCATGCACGACTTGATACGGAGCTTTAAAGAGCGCCACTGTATCGTCCACTTCTCCATCACCGGCGGGCGTCGCCTCATGTCCATCCTCTCCATGTCAGCGGCGATCCTCAGTATGGATCTTGACGACCATATGTGGCACATCTACACGCCCGATACCTTGCGCGAGCGAGCCAGAGAAGGAACGATCCTGCACGTCGCGCCAGAAGAGGGTGTGCGCCTGATCGAGGTACCCCTCACACGCCTGAGCGAAGATGTGCGCGCTACGCTCTCCTCTGATGCCAGCGCCCGCGAGATCATCCGCGCACAGGAAGAGCAGGTCGAGGCAGAGGAACGCGTACGCTGCGAGCGCATCGTCAGCCAGCTCACGCCGCGACGCCTGGAGGTGCTCATGGCCTTTGCCGAGGGGCTCCATCCAGCAGAGGTCGCGGCGAAGCTCTCGATCAGTATGCCAACCGTGAGCACACATACTACCGTCCTGCTCTCGCTTTGCCGCGATATCTGGCCGATGCGAGAAAGGGAGCGCCTCGACTATCGTTTCCTCCAGCTTAAATTTGCAAGGTACTTTAGGAAATAAGCTCTCGCTTACAGTATAAACGCACATAAGCGGACTTAGAACCGAACTAGTTATGATTTTTTCATAGATAGTTATGATCTCTCATTGCTTGCCTGGCAACTGTGGCGAGACAGGCGAAGACCAGAAAGGTCTGCACTCATGGATAAAGTCATGTTTGAAGTACGCACACTCACACCCCTCTTTCTGGCGGGCGCTGAGCTGGCGGGAGCCGAGCTGCGCGCCCCCACCTTGCGCGGACTGCTGCGCTACTGGTTGCGCGCCCTGGTCGGTGGTCTGCTCGGAACCGATGGGCCGGGGCTGGCGTCCACGCGACAAATGGAGAGCGCCATCTTCGGCAGCGCAGGCACACGTTCAGCGATCACCGTACAGGTGTCAGGCGCGTCGCAGGGACCACGCGAATTTTCCGAAAAGATTTCTATGAGGCAGGGAGAGAAGCAGCTGAATGCGGGAAGAGGCTACCTGCTCTGGTCAATGACAAAACGGGGCAGGCGAGGAAATTTCAGGCCAGCGCGCTGGTACTATCCGGCAGGCACAGGGTTTCAGGTCGTCCTCTCGGCCCGCGAACTATTCAGCCAGCAACTCAAACAGGCAACCGCCGCGTTCTGGCTGCTGACGCACCTGGGAGGCATCGGTTCGCGCGCGCGCCGTTGCGCGGGCAGCATCCAGGCAAGCATCCAGGACAGTAGACTGCTCACCACGCTTCCCTCGCTATCATTTGTGCAGGCCGAGCATAGCCAGGCGCTCAAAAAGCAGCTCGAAAGCGGCATTGACAGCGCCAGAAAGTTGATCGCGCTCGAAAAGCGTCCCGTTCAGGATGCACGTTTTGACGTTCTAGCATCCGGCGCATGTCGCATCTGGATACTGCACGATGGACAGCCGTGGCACAGCGCTGAACGGGTTCTACAGGTAACGGGCGAGCGTTTGCAAGCCTATCGCAGCCGCCTGAGCATTGAGCAGCGCAAAATCTTCGGGCTACCCCTTGCGAACAGTACGCCAGGCGAACGGCGCGCCTCGCCACTGCACCTGCGCGTCACCCGGCTGCGCGGCTCACAGTATGTCTGCGTCGCCGTCCTCTTCAAAACGGTCAGTGAGGATGTGCGCGTGCAGGACCACGAAGTTATTGAGCATTGGAGCGACGAGTTCCGGGGAAAAATAGAGGTACAGCTGTGATGCAGGCAATGCTGCTCTTCTCCCTGGGACCAGTGCAATCGTTCATCGCCCAGGCGCGCAAGACACGCGACCTGTGGCTCGGCAGCTACCTGCTCTCACTGCTGATAGAGGCCAGCATGCAGAACATAGCAGCCTCCGCTTTGATCTTTCCCGCCACACCCTCCATCCAGGGCACCATCGCCGACCTGCCCAATAAATATATCGCGCTCTTTCCAGATGTCGCCTCGGCCCAGGCAGCAGCTGAGCTAAATGAACGACAACTCAAACAGCGCTGGCTACACATCTGCCAGGATGTCTGGAATAAGGTACTGGCGCAACACAGCACAGCGGCGACGCTGACGATATGGGAGAGGCAGACCAATCCCGAGCACATCTTCGAGATCTTCTGGGTTATCATAGAAGGAGACGAGCAGCACTATCCAGCATGGCTGGGGCGCGCGCAGGAAGCTCTGGCGGCACGCAAAAGACTGCGCACGGTTAGATGGCGGGAAACGTCCGCCGACGAACAATGGAACGAACCGGGCGAGAAGAGCACGATCTCTGGCGAGCGCGAGGCGCTACGCAACGAGGACGACACGCGCCAGGGCGTGCGTGCCTTCTGGCAAGAGATCGCGACCCGCTTTCCACGCGACCTCAGCCAGAACGGCGAGGAGCGCCTCGACGCCATCGACACGGTGAAGCGCTTCGCCTTCCTCTCTGACGCGGGCAGAAATACGCGCTCCTTCCCCTCCACTAGCTCGGTTGCAACCGCGCCATTTGTGCAAAAGCTGCTCACCACAGATCTCGATGCCATGGTTATAAAGGAGTGGCTGGACAGCACACGGTACCCGCTCGCCGGAATGGAGCAGGATACGATCCCGTATCTCGCACGCCTGGCTGGTAGTGATGCCTACAGGCAGGCAGCGCTCCAACGCGACGGCGATTGCTTTTTTTTAGAAACGCACACGCCCCAACGTCTAAAAAGAGACTACGGTATCATATCAGCACACGAAGCGGAGAGCCGGGCGGAACGCGGGCGCATAGCGCTGAGCAGGCTCCTGCACGAGGCCGACGCGCACCTCATCCCGCGTCCCACGCCATACTACGCCCTCTTTCAAATGGATGGAGACAGAATTGGTCGCCTGCTGGGAGGGGTTGCGAACAGGCAGGAACACAGCGCCATCAGCGCAGCCCTCTCGATCTTCTCGCGCCAGCAAGCCGCCGCGATTGTGCAAGAATCCTATCCCGGTCGCCTCATCTACGCTGGCGGCGATGACGCGCTGGCGCTCGCCCCCCTGTATTCCGACGACACGGCGGGCACGACGGGCACGACGACAGCAACGGAGCCAACTGGTCAGACCATCTTCTCCCTCGTCGAGCACCTGCAGGTGGAGTACTGCGCGACAATCAAGAAGGCGATCGGCAACGCGGAGAGAATGCGCGCAGTCAGCACCAGCACGGGCATAGCAATCGCGCATCACTCTGCCTCGCTCTCCTACGTCAGGCGCGTGGTGAGCGCCGCCGAGCAGTCAGCAAAGCAGGAATACGGGCGCAATGCCCTGGTCGTGATCGTCCTGCGACGTTCGGGCGAGCAGACGAGGGTGGGTTGCCACTGGGAGTACAACGTGCGGCGGCAGGGGGAGATGCTCACGATCAGGCCCCTCGTCCTCTTCAACGAATTTTACAGATTATTCAAGCGCGGCGCGCTCTCGCCCCACAGCGTCTACGTGCTGCTGCAGGAGGCACCGACCCTGGTCATGCTTGAACAGGACGTTCAGCGCAGTGAGATCGCCCGCGTGCTGCGCCGCCAGGGGACCAGAGAGCTGTCAGCGCATTGGATCGAGATACTGGCGCAGCGCCTGGTCGAACTGGCAACGGCGATGGATGAACAGCACACTGTGAAGGGAATGGGGCGCGCCGTCGAGCTACACGCGCCGGGTCCGCGCTACGGCCTCGTCGAGGTGCTCGGCTGGTTGCTGGTTATGAACTTCATCGCGCGAAAGGAACGGAGCTGACATGCGCATCTTTATTCAACCCACGGAAGCTCTGCTCTTCCGCACCGGCCACCCGTTCAACGCTGGCGAGAACACCTACGCCGAGACGCTCTTCCCGCCCACGCCCGAAACGCTGCAAGGGGCGATCCGCGCCACTATCGCCGCCCACTGGGACCCCGAGAAGTCGCTCGCCGAGGCATTTCAGCAGGAGGAACTGGTCGAATTCATCGGCAACCAGGAGCACTACGGGCGTTTCTACATTACCGGCTACACGCTGGGGAGACGCCGCATGGAAGCAGACGTGGGAACACCCGTCGAGCGCCTCTTTCCCATGCCTGCCCATCTCTGGCACAAAGAGGAGGGTGAGAGACGCCAGGTACGCCTCAAACCTGCACCAGCCACGCATGTTACCACCAATCTGCCAGACGATATGCGCCTGCTCTATCCAGAACATCCAACAGCCAGCAAGTTGGAAGCCATGCAGGGCTGGCTCACTGAAACCGGCCTACAGACCGCGCTGCACGCGCAGGGTGAGGTCACAGCCGAAGATATCGTTGCCAGCAACGAACTCTATGTCAATGAGATGCGTATTGGCATCGGCATCGACGGCGCAACAAAGACAACGGCGGAAGGCATGCTCTTCCAGACGCACATGGTCCGCATGAACGCCGATCCAGGCGCGTCCTTTGTGTACGGCTTCGTCGTCGATATCCGTTTGCTAGCAGCCACTCCTATAAAAAGTATGCATAGTACACGACAGTTTCTAGCAGACGAACAGACACAACATCTGCTCAGGCTACCCACTTCCGGCTGGCTACTGCTGGGAGGAGAGCGGCGTGCAGCCTATTTCGAGGTTGTCGCGCCATCGTCAGTCGTGTACGATAGCAGGCAGGCGGGTCTCGGCAACCTGCTCTACTTTGCGACGCCCGCCGCCCTGACGCGTGGCTGGCAGCCTGCTGCGTGGCCGACGCCCCTATCCAGACCCGTTGCCATAGCCACCGAGCGCTATCAGTCGATCGGTGGCTGGCAACTGACTCCGGGCAGCGGTGGAGGCAGGAGCAAGATCACGCGGCGCTGCATTCCAGCGGGCAGCGTCTACTTCTTTCGTTCGCCGTCACAGATGCCACCGTTCCTCACAGATTACGGTTGGCAGATTGGTTATGGCATCGTCCATACAGGAGAATATCGATTATGATTACAGCAACGGGCATGCTTTATCTCTATGTAGAGACGCCGCTGCACGTCGGGGCCAGCTCCGGCCTCAGCTACATCGACCTTCCCATTCAAAGGGAGCGCACGACGCAGTATCCCATGATCCAGGGTAGCGGCATCAAGGGTCGGCTGCGCGCCACGGCACGGGACAGCATCAAAGACGCCACGCTCTTTCACGCCATCTTCGGGCCGGACAGCTCTACAGGGGACGCAAGCGAACATGCAGGAGCACTGATTACAGGAGATGCGCGCATCCTGCTCTTCCCGGTACGCTCGCTTAGCGGCATATTCGCCTATACGACATCCCGCGACGTACTGGCGCGCTTCAAACGCGATTTCGAGCGCACCGCTTCGGCCTTGCCCTGGAACGTTCCCGCTCCTGCGAACGACGCGCTCGTCACGCTGCATAGCAAGGTGCTGGCAAATGATACCCTTGTCCTGGAAGAGTTCAGCTTCAACGCCCGACCCGAGCCGCAGGTAGATAGTATCGCTGCGTGGTTGGCGGAACACGCTTTACCGGACCTGAACGCGGGTTCCTACTGGCCCGAGAAGGTCAGAAACGCGCTGGTGCTTCTGCCGGAAGACGATTTCCGCGATTTCGCCCTCTACGCCACCGAGGTCGTTACGCGCATCCGCATTGATCGCGAGACGCGCACCGTCGAGAGCGGAGCGCTCTGGACCGAGGAACATCTCCCACCCGATACGCTCCTCTATGTGCCGATCTACGCGACCGATGCACGTAGAAGCGGCAAAAACGCCGTACGCATCAGTGGAAAAGAAATTCTGCAATCCGCCAGGCCCGCGAGCAATTATATGCAGCTCGGTGCCGATGAGACCGTCGGGCGCGGCATCGTGCGCCTGCGCTGGCAAGCCTGAAGCGTTGCGCTAGAAAAGAGGGGGAATAGCATGAACGAACAACAGATGCCTCGCCGCCAGAATAGCGAACAGGAACGCGCCCGCCACGCCTGGGCAGCTATTCGCGAGGTGCAAGACAAAGACATGAGCAAGGAACGCACCCTGGAGAAAGAATATCGCTCGCTCGCCCGCAGACTGAACACGCTGCTCCAGAGCAACGGCCTGGCTCAGACGCTTGGCTTTCTCAAGGCGCGGGGCCGCAGAGACAACGCTCACTATCTTCTGCTCAAGCATCTGACCGCGTGGATGCAGGGCCACTTCGCCGCCAGCAATAGCGCCGTTATGCTGGGTGCAGATGATGGGCTCCTGCGCTGGGTCGTCGACGAGGAGACGAGCAGCTCCGATTATCGCCGGGCCACTACTGAATGTCTCGCCTTTACTAACTGGCTGCGTCGTTTCGCCGAGGGTGAACTCGCCGAAGCAAAAGAGGTACAGATATGAGCTATCCAGCACAAGAGTATTATCTGCCCGCGCAGACAGCGCGCCAGCTTACGCCGGAGCGCGTGCGCCGCTGCGCTAACCTGGGCCTGCTTCTTAATAGATACGCACCGCAACGTGTGATACAGAGAAGCAACAACAGGGGTACATTCAAGAACCAATGGCTACAAGAAGTAGCGGGCGGATTTCGCAGCGACACTGAGCTAGCGGAGGGCGCGTACAGGCGCTGGTTGAGCGTTACAGCAGCTACGGGCGCGCAATACTTCCGCGCCGTTACCGCCGGGCGCGCGGTCGTAGGCATGGGCGGCGATACAGTCCTGGAAGCCGACCTCGCCTTGCACGCGCTCTACGGGCTCCCGTTTATACCCGGTAGCGCGTTGAAGGGCGTGACCAGGGCGTATGTCACAGGCGAGGTCGCCGAACATTCCAGCACACGACTCGCTGAAGACGACGCGCTGGTCAGGCGCATTTTCGGTTCTCAGGCGGCTGGCGGCAGTGTCGTTTTCTTCGACGCACTACCCCATCAGGGCAGATTCGCTCTGGCGCTCGACATCATCAATACCCACTATCCACTTTATTATAGCGAGCAGCAACCGCCTACCAATGACCAGCAGCCCGATCTGTTTACCTTCTTGACCGTCACCGATACCGTCTTCGCCTTCGCGCTGGCCCCGCGCCATCCTATTCAGAACGAGGCAAGAGACGATGTGGCGCTCACGAGTCAATGGCTACAGGAAGCGCTGCAAGAGTATGGCGTAGGCGGCAAGACGAGCGCCGGTTACGGCTACTTCAAGCCGCTTCCCCCAGAGTGAGAAAGATCGGCTAGCTAACATAGAGGTAGCGGGCGGCGCGGTGACGACCGCCCGCTGCCTCTGCCTTACCACCTTTGTTTATTTTTGCACGAAATGTATAGACACAGAGTGTATACTATCAATATACCAGTTGCGATCGCGTAAGGATAAAAAGGATAGCACCCGTAAGGACCTGCCATGCTGATACTTAATTTTACGCACCCACTGACCAGAGAGCAGTGCGCCCAGATCGAGGCGCTGGCACAACATACCATCGCTGAAGTGCGTACTATCGCTGTGCAGATCGACCAGGAGGTAGCACTTGGCCCGCAGATTCACAAAATCGTAGATACAACGGGACTCTCGTCGGAGCAATGGCAGACATATCCACTGCTCATCAATCCACCCGGTTACGCACCGGCGGCCTTCGTCCTGCTGGCGGAGCTGCACGGACGCATAGGTCACTTCCCCTCGCTGATGCGCCTGTGCCCTCACCACGGACCTACCACGACCTACGAGGTTGCCGAGATTTTGAACTTGCAATATATTCGCGAGATTGCCCGCGCACATCGCTAACTTCTAAAGCTCTGCCACGTATACATTGATGATGCCTTTTTTTGCACCACGTACTCCACTAACACAAATATATAAAGGAGCAATCATGCAGAGCCAGGAAGGAAGCCCACGAGAACAGGCGACCAGCGATGAACAGAGCATCAATCTCGATCCGCGTGAACAACGTCAGGCTCCACGAAGTCAGCAAACATACGAAGAACCCCCATACGAGGAGCGTTCATATACTGAAGGCTATGGCGGCATAGATGCAGATGAGTCATGGGCCAGGCCGGGCGAGAAGATCTATCCCAAAACAGCAGGGCAGCGCGGCATAGAGGGGCCGTTGCTGTTCATCATTCTGCTCTGCGCGCTCGTCGCGGCAGGGATGCTTCTTGGCATCATGATCTCCTGGTTGAGCTGGCTGCTGCTGGCAGTATTCCTGGTTGCCGGACTCTTCGTCGCCGCGATGAACTGGCGCGTCGTGACGATCCCTTTACCACTGCAAACCTTTCAGGTGCAGGATCATCCCCAATTGACCATTCAGGATAGCGCGGGCTCAATCTCCATTCGCAGGGGCGCTGATAACGTCGTGACCGTAGCCGCGACCAAACGTGTAAGCGGTATCGGAATGACGCCTGAAAATATGCTGGTACAGTATGCCTTACAGGACAATCGGTTGAACATCTCAGCGCTCACGACCTGGAACCTGCTCCAGTTCGGCATAAGGCACTTCGATCTTGTAATCACAGTGCCGGAGGGCTGCGACATCCAATTGAACAATGGATCAGGAGAGGTCACAGTTCAAGGTGTCAGCGGCGGGATCGATCTGCGCATAGGGAGCGGCACTATCAGCGTGAATGAGGTGCGCGGGCAGATCTCGTTAAAGACCGGCAGCGGCACCATCAACATGAGCGAGGTGAGCGGACAGATCTCGTTGAAGACTGGAAGCGGCCCCGTCTCGGGTACAGGCATCGATGGACAGCTAAAGCTCCTGACCGGCAGTGGGCGCATAGAACTTGAGCAAGCAGCACTGAAAGGAAGCGCGCAAATTAAAACAGGCAGCGGTGCGATCACCTTCACGGGCGAACTTGATCCGTACGGAAACTATAATCTGGTGACAGGTAGCGGCAGTGTCAACCTCACGCTTCCGACTAATGCAGCATTTCGCTTGCACGCCTCTACCGGCTGGGGAGGCGTCTTGAATGACTTCGGCAACATTGACTCTGGCGTTCAGCCCAGGGCGCAGCTGCGGGTAAAGAGCGGCAGCGGCACTATTCATGTACATAGGGGTGAGAGTTAGCACTCCTCTTTATAATTCATCGACTATCCGATAACAGGCTAGACGTAAATGATACTATAAAGATACGGGCCATGCTGGCCGAACAAATTCTTTCTCATGACGAGTACATATGAACAATGAAAGCGCTTCCTCTGAGATCCTGCCCCTTTTGCAGCAGGTAGCTCAGTTTTTTAGCACCCGCGAGCGTCGGGCGTTTCTGGTAGGTGGATCGGTGCGCGACCTGCTGCTGCATGTTCCCTGCGTCGATTGGGATATCGCGACCGATGGAGATGCTCCCAGGCTGGCACGCGAGCTGGCGGATACGCTGGGCGGCTATTATGCCTATATGAATGATAAGGCATGCCGCATTACGATCAAGCAACAGCAGCCAACAACGGAGCATGGAGAGGCTCTGGAAGCAGCAGGAAGCAGGGAGACGGTGCTGGACATTGCACCGCTGCATGGCGCTTCCATCGAGGCGGACCTGCGCCTGCGCGATTTTACGCTCAACGCCCTGGCTGTGCCGCTGAGCGACCTCGTGCCACACCTCTCTGCTGGCATGCCTCTGCCCCTGATCGATCCGCTCCACGGTGCAGACGATCTCGCGGCTCAACGCCTGCGCGCCGTCAGCGACGCGACCTTCCAACAGGACCCACTGCGTATGTTGCGCGCTGTACGTTTTATGCAACGCTACCAGCTTATCCTTGAGCCGCAGAGCGAGGCCATGCTTGTGCGCGACGCCCCGCTCCTGGTAAGGGTTGCAGCGGAACGCGTTCACGACGAGCTTTACGCGCTTCTAACCCCGACTGCTGCAAGGGAGCGTCTGCGTTTTCTGGATAGCCACGGACTCTTTACCGTCCTGTTCCCCGAGTTCGCTTCAGCACGCGGTATGCAGCAACCGGGGCTGCACCACTGGGATGTGCTGGAGCATTCGTTGGAGGCCGTTGGCAGTCTGGAACGCCTGGCAGCTATCCTGCAAGCATCACCACTGGAGAGCGATCCCCTCGCCGAACAGAGCGATATAGTGGGAATACGCGAGTTGCTTACTGAGGCAGAGCAGCAAGGCATCTTTCGCCGTGCTGACCTCCTATCCGCTCCGATGAAGCTGGCCGCGTTGCTGCACGACATCGGTAAGACAATCACGTTCACCACGGACGAAGAAGGACACATTCATTTTTATGGACATCCCCAGGCCGGTATTCCACTCGCGCAGCACATTATGCGCCGCTTGAGCGCCAGCACGCGGGATAGCCGACTCGTGCAGCAGGTCGTCGCCCATCATATGCGGCCTGGCCAGCTCAGCCACGATACCCTCACGCCACGCGCTATACGGCGCTACTTCGTCGATCTTGGACCTGTAGGGATCAATGTCGCGCTGATCTCGTTGGCCGACCACCTGGCGATGCGCGGTCCCGACCCTCTCGGTACGACATGGGAGCGCCATCTCGCTACCGTGCGCCAACTGCTCACTGCCTATATCCGCGAGCGCAAGCACATCCTGCCGCCACGCCTGCTTCAGGGAGACGAGCTGATGCATCGCCTGCACATCGCATCCGGTCCCCTGGTGGGATATTTGCTGGACCAGATTGCCGAAGCGCAGGCCGAAGGTACCATCCATTCCAAAGAAGAAGCGCTGTGGCTGGCACAGGAGAAATTAGCGCGGCCCGACGCATAAGCAATCCGCCGTCTGTACGAGCGGAATGGATTGCAAACGGGAGAAAGCCTGTCTATCCAATCAGCACGGTTGACAAGACGCGCCTCATAGCGTACCATTACGGTGGCTAACCATGTAAGGGCGGCACAGCGTGTTCGCCCTCGCTTGCCAATTTGGAGATATGTGTGAAGACTATAGCGATATACTACCAGGGGCTCAAGGAAGACACGTCTCACTTCGCAGCCCAGCTCGTGCCGATGCTAGAAAAGCAGGGCCACACGGTCCGCGTCGTCGACATCCGCAATGAGGGACCCGCGTGCGCCGACCAGTCTTTCCAGGAGTGCGACCTGGCCCTGGTGCTGGGCGGCGACGGCACAATCGTCCACGCAGCCCGTCTGTGCGCCTGCATTGACCTGCCCATTGTGGGCATCAATTTTGGACGCGTGGGCTTTCTGACCGAGCTTGAACCAGATGAAGTCTCTAAAGAGCTGGAACACTATCTCAACGGAGATAACGGCGTGTGGGTCGACGAACGCGCCATGCTGCGCGCAACGCTGCGCCAGGACGGGCGCGAGGAGGAGTTTCTCGCGATGAATGATATCGTCATCGCACGCGGAACCTGGCCGCGTGGCGTACGCGTCAACATCTGGGTCGATGAGTACTTCTATAACACGACGTACGCGGACGGTATGATCGTCTCGACCGCGACCGGCTCAACCGCGTACAATATGTCGGTTGGCGGTCCGCTGCTGCACCCACAGGTACGCAGCCTGGTCCTCTCGCCTATCGCGCCGCACCTGGCGTCCAACAGCTCCCTGGTCTTGCAGCCAGAGGCGAAGATACGCCTGCAGATCTTCACAAATGCCCAGAACGGCGTCTTCTCCGCCGACGGCCAGCTCAACCGCGAGATAAAGGATGGGGCCACCGTAACGATCGAGAAGAGCCCTTTTATCACGCGCTTTCTCAGACGTAGACCACCAACATACTTCTATCAAATTATCAATGCCAAGCTAAAAGACGACGGCACCAGCGAAAGTCATCATGTTACTTGAGATAAGCATTAAAGATTTCGCGATTATCGACAGCTTGCACCTGCACCTCAATCGCCTCTTCAACGTTTTCACCGGAGAGACAGGCGCGGGCAAGTCAATTATTATCGATGCAGTCAATGCTCTGCTCGGAGGAAAGATCGGCGCAGAGTTTGTGCGCGCGGGCTGCGAACGCGCCTCCGTGGAGGGCGTCTTTTCGCTCGAAGCGCTACCACCCGTGAGCGACGAATGGCTGCCGCTCGAAGTCTTTGCGCACGCGGGCGGCAACGGGGCCAGTACGATATTCGAGGCTCTGGAACAGACCAAACAGCAGCTGGCCCAACAAACTCAGCAGACCCAGCCACTCTCCAGTCCTGATCCCCACAGCGCCGACGCGCGCATCGCCCTGGCAACCCTGCTGCGCGAGTACGATATCACACCCGAAGATGGACAGCTCATCCTCTCGCGCGATATCTTCCGCTCCGGTCGCACGGTTGCGCGCATCAACGGGCGCGCCTTCTCGCAGCAGATTCTCCAACAGGTCGCGAGCTGGCTGGTGGATATCCACGGGCAGAGCGAACATATGAGCTTGCTGAGACCGGATCAGCATATCAACTTTCTCGACCGCTACGCCGACCTTATTGCACAACGCGAGGAGCTGGGCAAAAAAGTGGCAGATTGGCGCAATGCGCGCAAAACTCTCCAATCATTGCAGCACAACGAGCGCGACCAGGAGCGCCGCGCCGAATTCCTGCGCTTCGAGATCGAGGAGATCGAGAAGGCGGACCTGCGTCCCGGCGAGGTCGCGGAACTGGAGGAGGAGCGCAAGGTGCTCAGCAACGCCGAACGCCTGCGCGAACTGTGCACGCTCGTCTATGGCGCGATGAAGGGCTCCGATCTGGGCGGCGACGACTTCAAGCCCGCCCTCGACCAGTTGCGCGAGGCTCAGCGCAACCTGAGCGAACTGGTACGCCTGGATAAAAGCATGGAGGAGTACGCCGAGACGCTCTCGGAGGCTCTCTATCAGTTGGAAGACGTGGCAGCCAGCGTCAGTAGTTACGAGACCGATATTGAGGATAACCCGCGCCGCCTGGCCGATATCGAGGAACGCCTCGACCAGATCGCGAAGCTCAAGCGCAAGTACGGACACAGCATCGAGGAGATTCTGCAACACGCCGCCGAGGATCAGGCCGAACTGGATACCATCATCAACCGCGACGAGCTGATCGCGCAGTTGCAGCAGCAGGATGGGCAATTCCGCCGCGAGATTGGCGCGCTGGCACAACGGATTTCGGCGCGACGCTACGAGGTAGCCCACAATCTGGCGAACGCGATGGAGGCACAGTTGAACGATCTGAACATGCGGCGCGCCCGCTTCCAGGTCGAGATCGTGCAGGAACCCGACGAGAACGGCGTACCGGCGAGCATCAACGGTCAGCCAGAGCAGTACTATGCCTGCGACCAGACGGGCATTGACCGCGTGCAGTTCCTCATCGCCCCCAATCCGGGCGAGCCGTTTAAGCCATTGACGAAGATCGCCTCCGGCGGCGAGACCTCGCGCCTGATGCTGGCGCTCAAAACGATCCTCTCGGACGCCGACGCGACGCCGACGCTGATCTTTGACGAGATCGACGCTGGCATCAGTGGACGCAGCGGACAGATCGTGGGGGAGAAGCTCTGGCAGCTGACGACCAACCATCAGGTTATCTGCGTGACGCACCTGCCGCAGATCGCCGCCTTCGCCGATACACACTACAACGTCAACAAGCAGATCCTCGATGATCGCACCATTACCCTTGTGAACGAGCTGCGCCCCGAACAGCGCGTGCGCGAGATCGCACACATCATGGGCGGCAACGTCAGCGAGTTCTCGATGAAAAGCGCCGAGGAGATGTTGGCACGCTCCTATCTTTGGAAAGAAAATCTAGCTCGGCGTCTGGCAAAACCAGATGCGTAAACAGGAGCGTTTTTTATGCCTTCATCAATAGCAATTATTGGAGCAGGGAGCAGCGGATTGGCGGCGGCCCACGGCCTACGCGCCAGTGGTTTTAGCGTGACGCTCTTCGAGAAAAGTTCCGTCGTGGGTGGTCGCGCCGCTACGCGCAGGCACGCTGGCTTTATCTACGACTATGGCGCGAATTATATCAAGCAAGGTGGGCACGTCAGCACAAAGCTGATTACCGAACGCTTCTCCTCGCCCGACCTGATCGACATCAGCAAACCCGTGTGGACCTTCGACGGCGCGGGGCATATTCAGGAGGGCGACGCGCAGCAGAACGCGGAGGCCAAATGGAACTACCGCTACGGACTCGATACATTGTCAAAGCGCATGGCAGAGGGTCTGGATATCCGCTTGCAAACAGAGATTTCGCGCCTACAGTTGGATGAGCGCGGCTGGACGCTCTTCACCGCCAGCGGGCAGGCGCTTGGCCCCTTCGATAGGTTGCTCATCACGCTTCCCGCTACGCAGGCGAGCGAGCTGATCGCAGCCAGTACGTTCAACAGCGATCTCGGCGCAGGCATTCTTTCCCAACTGCAAGCTGCGCGCTATAACGCGTTGATCTCCGTGCTGCTGGGGTACCGACCTCGACCGAGAAGCAGGCAATATTACGCCCTCGTCAATACCGACCGGGCGCACGCGATCTCCTGGCTCTCGTGGGAGCATGAGAAGGCTCCAGAGCGCGCACCGCACGACGCGGGATTGCTGATGGCCCAGATGGGACCGCAGTATAGCCAGGCTCACTGGCAGGCGGCTGACGAGGAGATCTATCGCGCTGTCGCGCTCCAAGTCGCCGAACTGATCGACGAGCAGCTTCCCACTCCGTACTTTACCGATATTCAGCGTTGGCGCTACGCCCTGCCCTCGCAGAAGGCCGATGCGGAGGCGCTCAACGCGCTCACACTCCAGTCCGGGCTGGCGTTCTGCGGCGATGGCTTCGTCGGCGGGCGCGTCCACCTCGCGCTCGAACACGGTATGCAGGTCGCGCAGCAGCTCATCAATGGGCATATAGTATAGTGAAAGGCAATCATAAAATTTATGCTTCCTACCCTCCCACAGCAGACCCAGGACGAGCTGACACAGTTAGCACAGCGCTTCGGTCAGCCTCTGGTACGCACCATCGACCTCGGCCAGACGACCCAGTTTGATCCGCTCAATAGAAAAGATCGCTACGGCGAAGTGTGCATGGTCGTGCGCCGCAAGAATGGCCGCCTGCTGACAATGAAAAAGACCTTCTATCCGGCAAACGCGTACCGCCTGCTGACCGGCGGCATCAACCGCAACGAGACTATATTCGACGCGCTTCTACGCGAGACAAACGAGGAGACAGGGCTGGAGGTGGAAACGCAGCGCTTCCTTGCAGCCACCCCCTACATCACCAGCAGTTCGGGCGAGCAACCCGTCTTCTACACCTTTGCCTTCTTGCTCGACGAGATCGGTGGCACGTTAGGCGTCCTCGACAAACATGAGCGCGTGGAGGCAC
>JALYTQ010000217.1 GCA_030854195.1 Chloroflexota bacterium | reverse complement strand
ATGGAGCGGGTACTACTGGAATTGAAGGTTTATCATTTCCAGCAGTAAATTCATTACCGCGACAACACGCCCGCCAACTGCAATAACTCTGGCGTCACCTTCTGGCATGGGGTAACGGCTATCTCATGCGGGATCTCGACCACCTGACTTTTGGCCCACCCGGCCACCACGCCGACGCGCCCCTCGACCAGACAGCGCACGGCTGCCGCCCCGAGCTGGCTGGCCAGGATGCGGTCAAAGACGCTCGGCGACCCGCCGCGCTGCACATGGCCCATGATGCTCAAGCGTGCTTCAAAGCTGCCAGAATGTTGGTTGAAATAATCTACCAGATCCTGTGCCTTCAAGGTAGCTCCCTCGGCCACTATAACAATATAGTGCGGCTTCCCACGTGCATAAGTATCCACCATACTCGCGACGATAGTTTCGGGTGCGATATCCTGCTCGGGCACGATCGCCAGTTCTGCGCCCGTGGCAATGGCTGCCATCAGCGCCAGATAGCCGGAGTGACGACCCATGACCTCAACGATGAAGGCGCGATGATGCGAGGAGGCGGTATCGCGCAAGCGGTCAATATAGCCAATAGAGGTGTTCAAGGCGGTATCCGCCCCGATGGTTGTCTCGGTCTCTGCCAGGTCGTTATCGATCGTGGAGGCCACACCGGCAACCGGAAAACCCAGCCGATGCAGTGCCAGCGCGCCCTGCTGCGAGCCGTTGCCACCGATCACGATAAGGCCATCTATGCCTGCTGCTTGCAGGTGGCCGAGCGCCTGACGCTGCACTTCCAGCTTATGAAAATGGAGGCAACGAGCGCTCCCCAGGATGGTTCCCCCGCGCTGGATAATACCACCAACGGCACGGTTATCCAGGGGCCGGAAGGAGCCATCCACCAGACCAGCATAGCCGTTGTTGACGCCAATTGTCTCGATGCCATATGCTGAAGCCGCGCGAACTACAGCGCGAATAGCTGCATTCATCCCAGGTGCATCGCCACCACTTGTCAGAACAGCAATGCGTTTTTGATTGACCATGAAAATTGTTCCTTTTGAAAATAGTTGATTAGCGGAAGCTTTTCCCTGTCAGTATACAACAATTGCAGAGGCTTTCAGTGTGTTCCAGATCAATAGTAAATAGAAAAGCGCCGGGAAAAATTCCTGCTGAAAATATAGAGCGCAAAAACGACTTTCCCTTGACATATCCCAACTGCTCTCGTATGCTTCAAAAGAGATACGTTAGATCACTGGCGCATCGGCATCAGCAGAAGGGGTTGTAAGGGAACGCGCCCCTCCCTCTAACAGAAGTATTGTTTTTTGCACTGGACACAGGGCTGTTAAAAGATAGGAACACCACATGAGCGAGGGATTCTTTTCGCGGGGATTTCGCGGTCGGCGTCAGCAGGAGAACGCCGGGCGCATACCACCCGGACAGTACCTTGAGCGCGGCTTCCCGGTGCTCTCCGCCGGTCCGACGCCGCATACACCCCTGGATGCGTGGGATTTTGCGATCACCGGGAACGTGAAGGAGCCTAAACGCTGGACGTGGCAGGAGTTCATGGCCCTTCCCCACGAGACGCCAACCGTCGATATCAGTTGCGTGACGAAGTGGACAAAGCTAGATACCAATTGGGAAGGGATCTCCGTCGAGACGCTCTTGAAGCAAGTGGACTACGATCCCGCAACCGCACGCTATGTTTTCGCCTTCTGTGATGGCGGCTATACGACGAATATTCCGCTGGCGGACCTGCTCGGCGGCAAGGCCTGGATCGCGTTCGGCTACGATGGGCAGCCGCTGGCCCCCCAACACGGCGGACCAGCTCGGCTACTGGTTCCCCATCTCTACTTCTGGAAAAGCGCCAAGTGGGTTCGCGGACTGCAACTGATCGAGAAGGATCAGCCCGGCTTCTGGGAGTCGCTTGGCTACCACAACTACGGAGATCCATGGAAAGAACAGCGCTACCAGGGCGACTGAGCTGGCAGTCTGGCGAGGTTGTAGCGATCCGCCAGGAGACGGCGCACGCGAAGAGCCTGACCCTCGCGGTCCCGCAGTGGGCCGGACATCGCGCCGGTCAGCACGTGGATATCCGTCTGACGGCTGAGGACGGGTACCAGGTGGAGCGCAGCTACTCCATCGCCTCGCCGCCCGGAGTGGGGCAGCAGATCATGCTCACCGTCGAGTTGCTCAACGATGGTGAAGTATCGCCCTATCTGGTGGAGGAACTGCGTGTTGGCGACAAGATAGAGTTGCGCGGCCCCATCGGTGGCTACTTTGTCTGGGAGGCGACGATGGGAGGACCGCTGCTGCTCGTCGCCGGTGGATCGGGCATCGTCCCACTCATGGCGATAGTGCGACATCGTAGCGCCGTTGGAAGCACGGTGCCAACGCGCCTGCTCGTCTCGGCCCGTTCATATGAAGAGATCATCTATCGCGACGAACTCGAGCGTCTGCTGGTTGGCGATAACGGGCCGGAAGTGATCTATACGCTGACCCGCTCTGCCCCTCCAACCTGGACGGGCTATCGGCGCAGAATCGATGCCGATCTGCTCAGGGAGGTCGCCTGGTCGGCGGCGGCTCGTCCTCTTGCCTACATCTGCGGTCCAACGGAGTTCGTTGAGACGGCGGCGACGGACCTGCTTGCCCTGGGCTACGAGGCGGCGCGTATCAAGACCGAGCGTTTCGGTGCAACAGGAGGAACCTGATGAACGATAATCTCGATGGCAATGCCGCAGGTGGCATCTTGCAGGAAGTGTTCCCGTTCGAAATGACAACGGCTTTAGGAACATGCGCAGGGTGCGGTGCGACGAAGGAGATGGGCGCACTCAGCGTCTACATGCACGGCATGGGTATGGTGATACGCTGTCCCGACTGCGATAACGTGCTCATCCGCGTCGTCAGGGCGAAGGGAGAGTACTGGCTCGATATGCAGGGGATGCGCGTGCTGCGCCTGAGACCAACCATTTAAATTATGGTCTTAAAGCAAAATGGACCCGCCGACACAACTCAAGCGGGTCCATCTGCAAGAAAAGGAGAAGACGATCCAGAGCGGGCGTCCGAAGACGAGCCCGTATTGCCGCCCAGCAGCTGGATCGTTGGCAACACATACGTTACCGGGCCTGGGGCCACTCATCCTTGCTCGCCTGACCTACAAATTGCTCGTAACGTGGCTCAATGACCTCCAGCTTTACCTGAATGAAATCATGTCTCGCCTTGCCCGCCGCGAGTCCGTACAGGGCTGCATACGCTGCTTCATACGATGCGTCTATCTGCTCTAAGAGACGGCCAACTTCACTTTTGTTTTGCTGCGTAGTCATGGTAATTTCTCCTGCACCTTGCGGGTACGTATCTTCTAGCGTGTTCATTACTCTTATTTGTTCCTCATAATAAGTATAACTAATCCTGGGCAGAATACAATAAAATGATCTTTCAATTCGATCACAATTCATATCGCGACATATTAGTCATACAACTATCTTATGGGAACCGTATTGATGCCGTCCGGCGATGATGGGTTAAAAAATAATTGTGGGTATCTTGCACCTACATGGTCCATGTCGTGGCCTGCTGGTGTAGGGGCGCGATTTATGGTGTAAGGGCGCGGTTCATGGTGTAGGGGCGCGATTTATAAGCCCGCCGCGCTCCACAGGCCGACGCACGGGCTTATAAATCGCGCCCCTACACTATAATTGTCCTTACACAATGATTTTCACACGCGTTCGAATATCGTGGTACCTACGGCACCACTACCGATTTGATATTGGCCGGATCGCTCCGCGTCGCCTGGAGAGCCTTTTCGGCTTCCTGCAAGGGATAATAGCCGGTGATGATCGATTTGAGATCGATGCGACCAGCGGCCACCAGCGCAATGGCATCTGCATATGTGTTGGCATAACGGAATGTGCCGGTAAGCGTAATCTCGCGATTTTGCATAAATGACATGGGCACACTGGCATCTTCGCTGGGACCCATACCGACCGCGACGGCCCTGCCAGCGGGTCGCAACGAGCGAATGCCCTCCTGGAGAGCGGTCTGATTCCCTGAACATTCTATGAGTACGTCAGCTTCTATGGCGGCGCTCGCCAACGATTGTTGCGCAACGTTTATGATGCGCGTCGCGCCCTGCCGTTGCGCCACTTCTAGTCGTTGTGGAGAGATATCGGTCATGGTGATGTCAGTTGCGCCCAGGGCAAGTGCTACCTTCATCGCCACCAATCCGATGGGTCCGGCACCCGTTATAAGGATAGAATCCGCTCCGCGCAACATGGCCTTGCGGCAGGCCCATACGCCTACTGAAAGCGGCTCAATCAACGCGCCTTCCTCATCCGACAGACCATCAGGCAGCCGGTAAGCGAAACTTTCTGGGAGAATTACGTAATTGGTAAACGCGCCATCAATCGGTGGTGTGCCAAAGAAACGCACGTTGGGGCAGAGATTGTAATGCCCCTGGCGGCACTGGCGACAAACCCCATCTGGTATGCCTGGTTCGAGGGCTACCCGCTCGCCAATTCTGCTTTTAGCCACTTCGTCTCCCACCGCGACGATAACGCCTGAAGCTTCATGGCCGAGGATAAGCGGTTGGCGCACAATATACGACCCGATTCTGCCATGCTCGTAGTAGTGGACATCGGAGCCACAAACGCCCACGGCCTTGATCTCAACCAATACGTCTCGCGGCCCTGGCGTGGGAACCAAGCGTTCCTCTATACGAATATCATGGGGTGCGTAGAGCACTGCGGCCTGATTTTTCACCTTTTTCATCTCCTTTAAGAAGAGCCGGATGGAGGAAAACCCCATCCCTACTGTTGGACAATGAGCTTAATGCCCGCGCGAGAACGCAGCGTCTCAAGAGCCTGGCTATATTCCTCAAGGGCAAACTCATGCGTTACCATCTCATTGACCTTCACCTTATGGCTCTCCAGGTAGGCCAGGGCGCGGTCGAAGCAATGCGTTTGCGCGAATGATCCGACAATGGTCAGCTGCTTCTGAAAGATCTCATAAGGGCTCCAATTGAGGCGAGCGTTTGCGGGATAGACGCCATAGACCACAATATGCCCACCCGGACGCGCATACTGCAATGCCTCGTTGCAAAGCTGCGGCGAACCAGTGGCCTCAATAACATAATCGAAGCCGCGTGCATGCTCTTTCAAGAGACGTTCGCGATGATCGTGTGTATCGTGACGATCAACAGGCACAACTTCGTCAGCCGCGAGATGTGAGACGAGATCGAGCTTGGGGCCAGCAGGCGCGGCAACCGTCAGCTGTGCAGCTCCATTCAGCTTCAGCAACTGGGCCAGGATTATTCCCGTAGGACCTGCTCCAAAGAGCAAGACAGAACTGCCCGGCTTGAGGGCAATCAGGTCCATCCCATGAATAGCACATGCGGTCGGCTCAACCAGGGCGGCCTCTTGCCACGTCAGGTTGTGAAAGGGAAAGACCTTTTCGGCCTTCACAGCAATATATTCGGCCTGCCCACCAGCGATATTGACGCCGTGCGAGAGAAAGTTCTCACAAAATAACGGCTCGTCGCGCCGACAGTAGAAACAGTGGCCGCACAGCTCAGTATTGTCGCATACCACGCGCTCGCCCACCTTCACGCTCGCTACCCTGGCACCAACGCTGGCAACCTCGCCAGCAAATTCGTGGCCTGGAATAAGCGGGAATCTGGCAAGGAACTCTCCATCGTGGATGTGGAGATCGGTCCCACAGATACCGCAGGAACGCACACGAATAAGCACTTCATCAGGAGCTATCTCCGGCATCGGCACCTCTCGATAGCTGAATTGCTGGGGCGCATCGTAGACAATCGCTTTCATCGCCTGTCTCTCCTATCCGCTCATACTTTGACAAACTCGCGTTGTTGAATAGCTCTATTGTACACTACCAGAAATTCCTACCGTTGGTTTACCGCCTCGTTCTAATTTCACCTGCCTTCCTAATAAGGAAGATGTGATTTTGTCTAAGTTGTATGACTAATTTTTAGCATCTGGGCATATTTATGCTACCAACATCTTGATTTATACACCTGATATTGCATATACTTTTATCAGGAAACTAACAAGTTTATCCTCAATTGAACTTCTCTCGATGATGAAAGAGTATCACAGCGGAATAACGCATGACGCAGAGGATAGGAAAGGCGACGGAGCTTATGAACAGCGTAAGATCGATGGAGGACGAACATCGACCGGCCTATGAAACGATAGCAGCAAAGATCACGGCACTCATCACCGACAGCGGCCTCAAACCCGGCGATCGTCTCCCCACCGAACACGAGCTGAGCGAGCAACTGGGCGCGAGCCGTACCGTTATACGCGAGGCTGTGAAGGTACTTGTAACGATCGGGCTGGTCTACACGCGGAGGGGCAGTGGTCTCTATGTCGCCAACGGTATCACGGCAAAGCTAACGCCGCCAGTATCTTCTTTCATCACGATAGATCCCGCCCAGGTAAGCAGCCTCTACGAGTATCGGCTCATCCTTGAGCTGCCAGCGGCACGACTGGCGGCTGAACACATCACGCCGCACGAGTTACAAGAGCTGCGCAAGGCGGTCGCGTTCAATCAGCATTGCGCGGAGGTGCAGGATCGCCAACGCTTTGGTGAGAGCGACGCCGACATTCATCGCGCCATTGCCGAGGCCACCCACAATCCTTTCCTTATCGCTGCTATCGTCAACATGCGGCACACGCAGAACTGGGTCTTCGAGATCGCCGCCGGGCGCACCCAGGACGTGCTACAAATCTACGTTGAGCAGCATCTCGCCATCCTCGCGGCCATTCAAGAGGGCGAGCCTGACGCCGCCGAGCAGGCGATGCACGTCCACCTGCTGCAGGCGCTGCTGCATTCCAGGCAAGAGGTCCTGCGCCGCGTCAGTGGCGGGAAAGAGTAGGAGAGATGGTGCTCACCACGCTCCTACTCTGCGAAAAAGGCCAGGATAGTCCAGCACCAATCCATCGCCATCAACGGGCAGTTCGGCTGTAAACGAAACTGCTCCATCAGTGAGGCTCTCAAAGCGGTACCGCCCTCCCGTAGAAGTAGCATCCAGGCAGGTATAGCGCTGCTGCTTGACCCGCAGGCGCATCTGAGGGGCCGCGATATAGGCCATGTCAAGAGTCGCAACAGAGCCGGGCTGCAAGGCGAGCCGCCGGATCGGCAGGGTGTTGGTGAAGGGCGTAGCCGATATATCTACATCCAGACAGCCTTGCAGCATGGGAAGCGCCTCTCCTGCTTCAGTTGTCCAGTTTCCTGCGCCATCAGTGAGAAGGCGAAGTGCTTGAGGGGAGGAGCCCAGGGTGCTTATATATACTGCGCGCAGCCCCCACTGCGCGGTACAGGAGATTTCGTAGTGGACGCGAAACGGTCCCTGCTCCCCCACGCCAATCAGCATGCTATCGGCGACGATGCCGTCCGGCTGTTGCAGCAGGCGCAGGTGTTCGAGTCCCGGTCCCGTCCAGGGGTTCCACATGATCTGTCGTTCCATACGTTAGCTTCTCCATTCCGTTTTATAAGGCAGTGAGATGTAACCATGCCTGAGCGCATCCGTATTACATAATATACGATCAAACAGGACGAGTGACCGACAGAAGGGCAAGTGCAGCGACAGTCATGCAGCAGATGTATCCTCAGAACAACCAACAGAGTTCAACGCAAAAAGACTACTCCTCCGAGTACGCGGGGTACTTTCCCGAGGAGAAGATCAGGGTCGCGCCACAGGCACCGCGCTTTACCCTGCTGCGCGTGCTGCGTATTCTCCTGGCCTGCCTCTCCTTTGCCTGGCTCATCGTCCTCTTCTTCCTGACAGCGAGAGATGTCTTTCTCTCAGGAATCGTGCTTTACCTGGCAACGATCCTGCTCACGAACTCGCTTTTCTACTTCCTCGCCGCTCAATTGCAAGCAAGACAAAAGGCTACAAAAGCGGGGTTGCTCGGAGGATTCCTCATCTCCCTGGTCATGCTCTACGGAGCGCGCTTCTCCTTTGTGAGCCTGGGAGACCTCGTCGCGTACCTGGCAAGCATACTCAGCCTTGCGCTCATTTTTTCCGCCATCTTCTTCGTTGCCATTCCCAGATTGCTAACACGCTTTGGCCGCAGGCGTTCCGGCACCATCTAAAAACGGCCTCCGAGAGCGCTTCCGCAATGCCTCAACAAAAACTGGCATATGGTATACTATTGGCAAAAACGAGCGGGAGGCAACGAGTCATGGCAAAGATGGAGAGCAAAAAAGATCTCGTCGCGTATTTCGAGGAGAAAAGCCAGCGTAGCGCGAAGGAGGGCGGAACCTACTTCGAGGCGGTCAATGAGCTACTGACTATCCTCGATGAGACTGACGATATTGCGGAGATCAAATCTTTTGTACGCCGCCTTCACCGCGACAAATTAAAGGAGATACAGAATACTGAAAGCATTGAAGCGCGCATCGAGCTACGCAAGCAGCTAGGCGTCTACGATGATTGCCTGACACAAATACGCGCTATTCCAGTCCAGTAGTCAGTTCACCCGCGCCTCTAATTCATGTGGAGTACGAGCTGGGAGCCGCGACGAATCAGGAAAGGCCATGATGCTTAAACTGCTTCTTGCACACTATAATACCATTGAAATCATATTTACAGAAATCATGATATATTTCACATAATCATTTCTATAAAGTAACAGCCCCATTTCACACAAAAATATTTTAAGCATATGTTATACTGTTAATAACAGGACATCTATTTGAGTGTTTTTAACGTATAAAATACAGTTGCACATCAACATTTTAGTGGGATGAGAGGACTGGACTCATGGTTCCCCCTTTCTGTTCAACGCAGGAGAGGCAAGGAGCGTCCTCAGAAAGTAGAAACCCATGAAGCGCTGGCTTGCTATCCTGATTGTCGCCTTGATACTGGGCGTGCTTGGTCTCACC
>JALYTQ010000216.1 GCA_030854195.1 Chloroflexota bacterium | reverse complement strand
ACCGCAAGGCCGGAACGCTCTGGAAGGGACGGCACTATACCTGATCGGAGATGTGAACATATGCGTTTTTTCCTCATACTATATTCATCATTCATATTAATCGAGGCCGACTTTATAATATAAAACGCGACAGCACCGTAGGGACCCGATTTATCGCGTCCGGCGATTGATCGCCCTATACGGTTTCAACGTGCTTGCGGCCTGGGTTTAGCCTGTGCAGGGCGATCAATCGCTGGACGCGATAAATCGAGTCCTTACAGAAAAACCGCGTTCTTTGTTAAAGAAGCGCAAACGAACAAGACAACGCCAGCCAGCGCCGCGAACAATGTTCCGCCGTAGTAACCGTGTGTCAGATCGATGAGGCCAAACATAAAGAGGCTGGCTGCGAAGAGGATGCGGGGAATGGATCGAGCCAGGCGCTCAGCGCGACGAGTTGCCACATAGCTGGAAGCTTTCTCGTCACGCGGAAAAATAGATTCGACCAGGAGCAGCAACAGAAAGATAACGATTAGCCAGGCAACAAAATTAGCCAGGGGGACGCCATAGTAGTTGAGAGGGCCGGGAGCAAGCCATTGCCAGTAATGCACGACATGGGCCGCAACCGGCTCTATCGCCAGGTCCAACAATGTCCCGAGTATGGCTCCCAACAGGGCGCGGCCCAGGCGCGAACCTACCCTGCGCACCCAGTTGTAAGCGCCAAGAACAATGAGCAACCACGCGAACATCACAGCCAACGGCACACCACCCGGCAGGCGCGGCCAGAGGGTATCGGTATAAAGATACGCACCAAAGGGGAAGCCAGTATTGACTCCCACCGCCTCAACAAGATAGGAGAGCACAATGATAAGCAGGCCAGCAGCCAGGGCGCGTCGCCAACCATAGAAGAGCACACAGGCCAGCAGCACAAGCGTCCCCTCTAGAAAGAGCAGAGCGCTGCCAGCCGCGCCCAGCGAAAAGGGCGATGGCACATCAAAGGCCACGCCTATGACGGCGAGAGGATACGCCACGCAGAAGAGGCAGAACAAGACGATCAAGATTGGGAGCAAAGGACGCACCACGCTGTACGCGGGTCGCGCGCCTTGTCCCGCCTCATTCCTCACCTCGTGCTCATCAACTGCGTCGCGCGCGACCCTCTTCATGAACCTTACCTCTGGCCAGTGACGGCAACGATACGAGCGTAGCTACCAGGGACGCCGATCGTGTTCGGCATTGGCGTTGGCGTCACCAGCTTTGCCGTTGCCTGCACGTTCGCCAGCGCCGTCGCCTTGCTCGTCGTTATATCCAGAGCATACAGAGAGCCATCAGCGTAGAGGGTTACAATATGCGAGTTCAGCCATGAGCCGAGTTCCATAAAGTGGGCGATGGTCGTCACCAACACCTGTGGCTTCCCGACTTTGAGCTGCGCCCCCGATCCACTGAGATGCACTGTGTAGAGTGCGCTATGACGGGCGTAGGGATCACCCGCATCGCTGGAAAACTCCATGTAGATCAGCGTGTGCTCGTCGGGAGAGAACAGCGGCGTCGTTACCCAACGATACTCGGCGGTGTTGCTCAACTCGTGCTGCGCTGGCAGGACTACGTGCTGCGAGCTCGCAGTCGGCACATTGCTGCCGGAGGTAAGAATAGAGAGACTATTGGCATAGTTCAGCGAGGACGCACCCATCGGCACGCTGCCATTGGTGGGCAAGGGTACGAAACCCTCGTAACCAGAGTAGAGCAGCATGTGACTATTGGGAGCCATGGTCATAGGGCCTGCCGGTTGCACTCCGCTCATAAGTTGGCGTGGCTTCTGGCCGGGCTTCTGCGCCAGATCCAGCGCCCACAATCCATACTGTACGGAGCGATAATCGCCGCGATCATCTGTCAACAACAGAGTAGTATGTTTCGCCTTGTCGTTCATAAAGGAGAAGACGCGGAAGCATGGACACTGAGTGATCGTATGACTATAGACGGGTTGCGACTGCTCCAGAGAACCTGCGTAGATAGTTACGTTACCATTGCCGCTCACTGGCTCGGTACTCCACGCAACAGTCTTGCCGTCACTACTCAGCTTCAGCGAGGTAATCACCTGTTTCGCGGGCAACATGGCAATCTGGTGAGCACTACCGCCAGATACATCGGTGAGCCAGAGCCCATTGCCACTGTAAAGCAACTGACCCGTTGGCGTCAGGATCGGCGTTACGGAGCGATTGTAGATATAGCCTGGCGTAGCGAGAACACGCGGCGTGCCATTGCTGGCAGAAATTACATAAATATTGTTTTGTTGCTCATATACGACTGAATATCCTGTCGGAACCGTGAGGGGCGCAGGCGAGCCGCTCCCAGGCACCTGAAGTATGTTCGCGGCTGGAATCGGTTGCGCCGTTGCAGTACTTTTGGGAGTTGCGCCTGCCGGAACGGGCGGATACAGCGCGGCAGGCAAGCCCCGTACGATAAGAGCGGTGAACACAAAGAGCAGTAGACCGAGCAGCGCAAGAAGCGAGATAATGCTCGGCTTGAAAAATCGTGGTTCCTGTATTGGTGGCGATGGGATATACTCCGGTGCCTGTTCGGGCGGCCTGATTAATTGCTGTGTCAAAGTCTTTTATTACTCCATACTTATGTTTGCTGGCGCTGCCAGGACACGATACATACATACGCTGCGGCAAAGGAATTTCTACATATTACGCGCTCTGCTCTCTCGCTTCATCCAACTCCACGCGCCCGGAGAGTGGCTGCACTGTAGCGGCGTGGCGCTGTATAAAAACGAGGGTCCTGCTCATAACCTCTTCCCGATCATGGTCCTTCATAATTACATGATACGAATGGTGCAATGTTACAAGATGTTTGTCCTTTGAACCAAGGAGGCGATAGATCTCCCGTCCATCGCGCACAGGTACGACGTGATCGTGCAGGGCCGCCATCACCAGTACCGGAACGGTCACTTGCGGCAACTCATGACGCAACTGGGGCAGATGTGCGAGCATGCTGGCGACCGGAGCCATCGGCGTCCAACGGTAGACATCACGTGTATATTTGCGGCGCGCATCCGGGTCGTGCACATCTTCGCGCAGTGTCGGTACGAGCGGCGTCACGTGTTTTGCTACGTCCACAACCGAGCGCGTCCACGGCTGCATATGCAACGGAGCACACATGGAGACCACTCCCGCGACCTCTTCGTGCGCAGCGGTATGCAGACAGAGCGCGCCGCCTAATGAATGTCCGATCAGAAACACCTCATCACAGCGCTGCTTGAGCAGGCGGAGCTCACGCTGCACGGCAGCCGTCCATTCGGGCCAGCCAAGAGGAAGCATATCGCGCACATGGCTGCCATGACCCGGCAACAAGATATTCGCCGTAATCACGCCATGCGCGCCCAGCCGCTCCTCAATCTCCGTCATATCTCGCTGGCTGCCATTCAGGCCGTGAACCAGCAAAGCACCTATAACGGGAGCATGGTGCTCGCGTTCCTGTGGCATATCCATCGGTGTCATTCCTTTATTAATTTTACATAAGCAAACTCATTTTGTAGCATAAAAATAACATCCCCCTCTATTCTAATAGAACGGTCTGGCACCCGTATAGGTTGCAGTAAGTGGTACATTTCACCCATACGAAGCTGAGCAAGGGGCGGTTTTCCTCCATTCGCCCTGGCAGGAATAATTCGGCTCCTTTTTATCTTATACTATATGTGAGTATGTGCGATACATACTCAGAACATTGGAGAGAGGCTTATTTCTCTTTAGTAGAAGGATAGGTCTGACAAAACGGGTAAAAGATTTTCCTTTGTTCCACTTTTGGAAGCCGGATTATTTCCTATGTCATTGTTTTTTTATTGCGTTGGTGATATAGTTGCTCACTATAATCAACTATCAGAGGATACCATTTTCTATGTGGTCTCGGAGGATTAAACTATGAAGTTTGCAACAAAGGCGATCCACGCGGGTCAGGAGCCGGACCCCACCACGGGCGCGATCATGACCCCTATCTATCAAACATCCACGTATGTCCAGGCGGGCATCGGTGATCATAAAGGGTACGAGTACGCGCGTACCGGCAATCCCACGCGTACCGCGTTAGAAAGCTGTCTGGCATCACTAGAAAATGGGCAGTATGGATTGGCATTTGCTTCCGGTCTAGCAACCGAGCACGCCGTGCTGAGCCTGCTCAATCCAGGCGATTCCATTGTCGCTTGCGACGATCTCTACGGCGGCACCTACCGGCTCTTCGAGCGCATCGTAGGCCGTTATAACATCGAGACGGAGTATGTTACGGTCGGCGATACTCCTGCGTACAAGAAGGCTATGCGCCCCAGCACAAAAATGGTCTGGCTGGAGACGCCCACTAACCCATTGCTGCGCCTGGCCGATATCCAGGCGGTCGCGGATATTGCGCACGAGCAGGGCGCGCTCCTCGTCGTGGATAACACCTTCGCCACACCCTACTTCCAGCAGCCACTGGCCCTGGGTGCCGACATCGTGCTGCACAGTACCACGAAATACATCAATGGGCATAGCGATCTTATCGGCGGCGTGACGATCACCAACAACGCAGCGGTCTACGAGCAGCTCAAGTTTCAACAGAACGCGGCAGGCGCGGTGCCCGGCCCCTTCGACGCGTGGCTGACGTTGCGCGGCGTCAAGACGCTGGCCCTGCGTATGCGCCAGCACCAGGAGAACGCGTGGAGCATCGCCCGCTACCTGAGCGAGCATAAGCGCGTTGAGAAGGTCTACTATCCCGGCCTGTCCTCGCATCCCGATCACGAACTGGCGAAGCGCCAGATGAGCGGCTTCGGCGGCATGGTCTCTTTCCAGTTCAAAGGCACGCTCGCCGACGTGGACAGGGTGGTGCGCCGCTTCAAGGTCTTCTCGTTCGGCGAAAGCCTGGGCGGCGTCGAGTCGCTCGTCTGCCATCCCGCGACGATGACGCATGGCTCAATTCCACAGGAGATCCGCGAGGCACGCGGCGTGAATGATACGCTGCTGCGCGTCTCGGTCGGCATCGAGGACGTTGAGGACCTTATCGCGGACCTGGAGCAGGCTCTGGCTTAGATTTTATTGGGGTAGGGACCAGCGGGTAGGGAATGATAAATCCGGACGCGCCGAGGCTGGTCCCTACCCAATTGTGTTGGTGAAAAGTTCTGCTGCTCCCAAAAGTCATGCATCGTTACAAGCGGGGCCATTTGAACGCTATACATTATAGAATAGCAATTCGTCTATATACTATTGGCATCTCTATACGCTCCTATGCTCTTTCTATGCTCTATAATGGGAGGCACCTGTTTACAATGGTGAATCTAAATGTATCGTCGCCCTTAAAAAGGGGGATGGTTGTAAGCGCGCTTCTGCTCATGCTCCTCTTGAGCGCCTGCAATGGCGATCCACAGACGCGCCAGCAGACGGACCAGGGCCGCGCCACGCTGCAGGCGGCTATCGCGCATGCGCAAAGCATCGGCGTTCCCACGTCCATGCTCGCGCCCATCCTCGCCCAGCAGGCACAGTTGCAGCGGACAAGCGCTCCGCTGACCATCTTCAGCGCTCAACCGGCGACGGATTACTACCGCAACCTGGCGCAGCGCTACCAGATGTTGACGGTTCAGGTCAAGGGTCTGGAGGCGCAGGCAACCCAGCAGATGGATTACAAGGCAAACCTTGATCTACAGACGTTTGGAACCCTCGTGTCCCAGCGACGGACACAGGGCTTTGCCGGTGCTAAAACCTTTGCCAGCCAACTGACGCAGCAGCAGAACCTGATGGCACAGGCGCAGTACCCTAAAAATTACGCGCAGATCAGCAGTTCGGCGGAGAACGCCATTCAGGCGCTACGCCTGATGGGACCGGCCTACACGCAACTGCAATCATTCCAGCAGGTTATCCAGCAGCTCAACGCTTCTCACCTGGATACCACTGCGCTCAAACAGCAGGCTAACGACGATAGCCTGCTCTTCCATAATGCGACGATGCCCCAGGATTTTTCGCATATTATCGATCAGGTCAACACACAGATTCTGGAAACGTCCGCGCTCTCAACCCAGGCCATTCCTTATGTTGGCGCGGCGAAGCTCTCACAGTTCAGCACAGATATCGACAAGATAAAGCAGTACGGGCAGGCAACCGATAGCTATCAGAAGCGTTTGAACGCTGATCAGAGCGCCCTCGCACAGGCAAAGTCGTTGAGCGATTTCTTGAAGGTCTCGTCGCAGATTGACAGCGATATCGCCTCTATCAAGCTTCCTCTTCTACAAGGTCAGGCGAACTACCTGCTCAAGCAGTTCCATCAGGAAGTAACCAGTTGGGGCAATGCTCACCAGTATAACGACAAATATAACGGCCAATCGTACAATCTGGACTATGAATACGATCAGCAAGGCATCGGCTCCGACGCGGATGTGGCGGTGCAATATGCACAGACAGCCGACGACTATCAATCAGCCATCGATCTGATAAACGACGATACGCTGCTGTTGCATTCGATGGAGACCGCATATACCGATACTACGCCCTGGAATCAGTCGCACACTCTCGATACCACTCTAATGCAGCACTTCAATGATATGTCGGGCCAGACCATCGTTGTCTCACTGATTCAGCAGTCGCTACGTCTCTATGAGAACGGGCACCTTGTCAAGGCGTTCCAGGTCACCACGGGCCAGTTCGACAAACCATCGCTACCCGGCGCGTGGAACATCTTCCTGCGCCAATCTCCCACCAAGTTCAAATCCAGTGAACCCAAGGGATCGGCGTTCTGGTATCCCGATACCAATATCAACTTTGCTATGGAATATCACGATGGTGGATACTACTTCCACGATAGCTGGTGGCGCGCCGATTACGGTCCCGGCACCAATTTCCCGCACTATGATAGCGGCGGTGACGAGTCGTTTTCCGGCAATGGAAGTCACGGTTGCGTCAACATGCCGGAGACTATGGCCGGCTGGTTGTACAATAACACGGCGTACGGCGCTGCGGTGATAATTTATTAAGCGTGCCACACCCTCAGCCATGAGTTATCCCGGTAACTCATGGCCGGGTCTGAGCCGCGAGTAGCATTGCAACGGTCCTATCGCGCGTGTTTTCGTTTGACATAGCCAGTACCTTCTGCTATAATCTACGAGCACTTAGTCCGACAGCTATGTCGGCATTTTTATGAAAACCGAGAGAACAGGCAGACAAATCGGGGAGGATTAATACTCACATGCCTAATAATGCATCTGCAGAGAAGCGCATGCGCCAGGAACAGAAGCGCCGCGCGCATAATCGCAGTGTTAAATCGATCGTGAAGACGCAGGTTACAAAGGCCCGCCAGGCGATAACCGTCACCAGTGTAAACGCAGAGGATGCGGAGGCTGCTGTACGCGCTGCTGTCAGCGAGCTCGATCGCGCCGCCAAGAAAGGCGTTATTCACAAAAACAACGCTGCTCGTCGCAAATCGCGTTTGATGAAGCAGCTCAACGCAAAGTAGTTTCACGCGCCCATTGCTCGGCCAGGTATCTGTTCAAGAGCACTGAGCGCACGAGGAGGAATAAGGATGGCCGACAAACAGGTCGCTACAAAGTCGGCAGGGCGGGCGCTATTAGCCGCTGTCGAAAGTGCTCATATACGTACTGATAGACCCGAGATCAAGTCGGGCGATACCGTGCGCCTGCAAGTGCGGGTCGTTGAGGGCAACCGCGAACGCCTGCAGCCGTTCGAGGGCGTGGTGATGCGCCTGCGCGGCGGCGGCATCAATCGCAACTTTACGGTGCGCCGCATTACCAATGGCGTCGGAGTTGAGCGTACGTTTCTCGTGAACTCTCCCCGCATCGAGAAGATCGAAGTCGTCCGCCATGCCCGCGTACGCCGCAAGCAGCTCTACTATCTGCGTGGTCTCACAGGTAAGGCCGCTCGCCTGAAAGAGCTGCGCCCGCTGACCAATAAACAGATTGCCGCGAAAGAGGCTGCCAGGGTCGCACGAGCCGAGGCTCAGGCTAAGGCCAGGATTCCGGTCGCAACCGAGACGACGACTCCTACAACCGACAGTGCTGGCGAATAAAAAAACAGCACCGACGCTCGCAGAAGAAATGGCCCTGTACGAACAGGGCTATTGCTTTGTCGCCGGACTCGATGAGGCGGGGCGCGGCTGCCTGGCTGGTCCGGTGGTCGCCGCCGCCGTCATTCTACCGCTCGCTCCTCCTACGGAGCCAGGGGCAGATATTGTTGCGCGCCTGCTGGGCGTCAATGACTCCAAGCAACTGAACGAGGCCACACGCGAACGCCTGTATGATGTGGTGATGCTGAACGCGCTCTCCGTGGGCGTCGGCATCGGGTCTGTGGAGTTGATTGATGAGCGCAATATCCTGCAGGCGACGAAGTACGCGATGTGCTCAGCCCTGACACAGCTCATCCCA
The DNA here is from genome assembly GCA_030854195.1 of Chloroflexota bacterium. Classification (GTDB taxonomy): domain Bacteria; phylum Chloroflexota; class Ktedonobacteria; order Ktedonobacterales; family Ktedonobacteraceae; genus JACDAE01. The sequence goes on along the minus strand of JALYTQ010000216.1, from coordinate 565 downwards.
TCTGCCCAGGCGCTCCTGCTCGATGCTTTACTGCTGCCTACTATTTCTCTCCCGCAGCGCTCTATCATCAAAGGCGATTCACGCTGCCTCTCTATCGCCGCCGCCTCCATTATCGCTAAGGTGACACGCGACCGCCTGATGCGCCGCTTGCACGAAGAGTATCCCGCCTATGGCTTCGATCAGCACAAGGGTTATGGAACGGCTGCCCACATGGCGGCCCTAGAGCAACACGGCGTGACGCCCCACCATCGCAGAAGTTTTGCGCCCGTACGCGAACTGGTATTCGGCCTTTTTACCCAACAATGACTACTTGTCCCACACTTTTAGTACTATAAGAAAGACATACTGACGATGCGCAAGAACTCTCTGACCGAAAAGCTTCTCCAACGTGGGATACGCGGACATGTCGCGCTCTACCGCCTGCTCAAAGGTAGCGGGCCGCTGGGTAAAAACACGATTCTGGTGACGACTATTGGACGCAAAAGCGGACAGCCACGCACGAAGCCACTGGCCACAGGGAAGGATGGCGACAATTTCGTGATTGTCGCCTCGTATGGTGGTGCGG
>JALYTQ010000215.1 GCA_030854195.1 Chloroflexota bacterium | reverse complement strand
CTAGCTAATCGGGCGCAGGCTCCTCGTGTGGCGCTCCCTCTCTCGAAAGAGCTTTGCTCGACTTGCATCGAGCCTATGCGGTCTTGTCGGCGATTTCTCGCCGGTATTCCTCACCTCACGGTAGATAACCCACGTGGTACTCACCCGTCCGCCACTCCCTGCCTCTTGCGAGACAGGACGTTCGACTTGCATGTGTTAGGCACGCCGCCAGCGTTCATCCTGAGCCAGGATCAAACTCGCCATCCAATATGTGTGTGCACCGTCGCGCTTGCACGCGGCGGGCATGTGCATGTGTGTTGAGTTGCGATCCAGGCCAAGTACTGTTGTTGCTTGGCTTGTTCGCAGAAAAACTCTGATCCTCCGGCCTTGCGACCGGCGATCATTGATATTGACAGGAACTGCTCGTCTCCAAACAGTTGCTGTTCTGCTTTCCACTCTTCAATTGTTAAAGTATCCTCCGAAGTAGCCCTTCTTGACCACTCCATTAACCGACTGAAGACGACTATAGAAACCAGTGACGCTTTCCTCGTAAGAGGTCAAATAGCCTCTGGGTCCATATTATTCAGGGGGAGAAACCTGCGAGAGGTTTTACCGGCTGAGTTTTTTACCCGTCCGTATCGGAACATCGGTATTATGCCACATGTCCCCAGGGATGTCAATAGGTTTTCGATGAACTTTTATAAAATTATAAAAATTCATTTTCGGACATTTAGCTCGTGACAACTGCGTAGTAATTACTCTGCAATGTGCAGCGGTCGTAGAGCTTGACCAAGAGCTGCAATTGCTCGTGAACGGTGATTTGCTTATTGCCACAGGTCAGTGTGAGGGTGCGCGCTCCCATCGGCAAGTCCTGGCGAATTGGCTTGGCCCTGCCACGAAAGTCCAGTATGCCTATCGGCCAGTAATAGCCTGCGCTGACGAAGTCCTTACCACTGAAGTAGAAAAATGGCACACTGTATTTTGTAGCGGTCTGCACGTTTGTGATGAGAGAGAGGATATGCGCGGTGGCGATGGCCGCGTTCGTGTCTACTACGCCACAACCTTTGAAGCAGCCTGTCCCCTCTACGACCCAGAGATGTTTCCCCAATTGTCCACTGTTCAGATCGACGTTGAACTGCTGCGCCCAGAATGCGAATAAGGCGGCGAGACTATTGACACTGGCATTGGGATAGCCGTTATGCCAACTATCGATCAGGCCGAGCGTCTGCGTGTGCCAGTTCCAGTTGCCGCCTGGATGGACGGTGGTGTTCATGGCGTCTTGCATTTGATCCAGGTAGCTGACCTGGCCCTGAATGAGCTGTGTATCGATGCCGCCGACGTGAGGATCAAGGGAGCCGAGCAGCACTGGAATATCAGGGCGCACTTCGTGCATAGTGGTCTCACAGGCGTCGTAAAAGCGGGCGAAGTTGTCGGGCGAGATATAGAGAAAGGCGACGGTCGGGTCAAGCTTCATCTCTTCATTCCCGCATTGCACGGCGTCGGCAAGGCCCTGGGCCGCGTCGGTGAGCTGCGCCTGGTTGTAGAGATGGTCGTTCGATCCCTGACAGAAGGTGAGCAGTACGCGTGTTCCTGCCTTGTGATACGCCTCGATGGTGGTGCGCAGCGTAGTACCTTTCAGGTTCCCGCCACCGCAGTTTGGATAGGCAAGGCGCACCCAGGGAACGCCTGCATAGTTGGTTTTTGGGTCGCCCTCTATGCCCAGTACTTTGGATGCTGCCTCCACCGGCGGCAAGGGCACATTGGATTTAGGCACCGTTATATGCGTCGGCACAGGTGTTGTAGCGGTCGTTGCTGCCTGTGCCGATGTTCCCACAACGATACGATATGATAATACTGCCATCAGCATACTGGCAAGCAATACGATGAGAAAGAGTATCGATGCTGGTTCTTTTATTCTTTTAAGAAAATCTTGATAGTTCACGCCTTTTGTCCTCTTTGCATCATTGTCTGCGGCTCAAGACCAGAGTATGCTTGCATAATCCGCTGGCAAGGCGCAGTTCGCGTACATTCTTCCCAGCAGGTCTTCCTGGTCCTTTACGGCTACAACTTTATTCCCACAGGTCATATACAGGACACGCGCTCCCATCCATAGATCCTGGCGAATCGGCTTGGGATGGCCCTTTATATCCAGCACTCCTATCGGCCAGTAGATGCCCGCGTCCATAAAATCTTTCCCACTAAAATAGAACAATGGAACACTATAATTCATCGCGGTCTGCACATCTGTAATTAACGCTAGAATATGCGAAACTGCAACTTGATAGCTACTATAGGGGTCAACGCCACAGCCTTTGAAGCAACCTGTTCCCTCCACGACCCAGAGATGTTTGCCTAGCGCGCCGCTATTCAGGTCAACACCAAATTGCTGCGCCCAGAATGCAAACAGGCCCGCCAGACTGTTGACGCCCGTGCTCGGATAGCCATTGTGCCAACTATCGATGAGGCCGAGCGTCTGCGTATGCCAGTCCCAGTGACCGCCTGGATGCACGACTGTATTCATTGCGTACTGCATCTGGTTAAGATAACCAACCTGGTTGTACAACGGATAATAGTCGACGCCACCGACATGCGGGTCGAGCGAACCGAGTAGCACGGGAATATCGGGGCGCACAGCGTGCATGGCAGACGCGCAGGCGTTATAAAAACGCGCGAAGTCGGTCGGATTTGTATAGAGAAAAGAGACCGAAGCATCAGCCTTCATCTCCTCGTTCCCACACTGGACGGCATCTGGCCCTCCCTGGGCCGCATCTTTGAGCTGATTTTCATTATAGACCCGTGCCGGATCGTGCGTTCCCTGGCAGAATGTCAATAAGACACGCGTGCCCTGCATATGATACCGGTCTATCGTCTTTTTCAAGACGGAGCCGGTGAGCTTGCCCCACCCACAGGTTGGATAGCCCAGGCGCACCCAGGGAATATTATGGTAAGAGACGGTCGGATCTCCCTCTACGCCCAATATCTGCCGCGTATTATGTACTACAGGCAATGTTGGCACCGGCGTTGGCGTCGGTAGCGGAGTGGGAGAAGGCGTGGGACTCGGCGTCGGTATCGGCGTCGGTGTCGGATGAACGACCGCCTGAAGCGGGGCGGGCGCGGCAAAAGTATAAGAGCCACTTAACAAAAAACTCAAGAACAAAAGAGGTCCAAAGATAATTATAAGTTTTTTGCGTGGAATATTTCGTAGGTTCACATTCCACCTCATTTTCCAATACAAAATTCACTAAAAATTTTATCGAGCAGGTCCTCGCTGGCGGTCTCGCCTATTACCTCGCCAAGGGCGTTATAGGCGGCGCGCAGGTCGATAGAGACAAAGTCCAGCGGCTGCTCTAGTGATAATATTGAAGCCTGCAAATGTTCGGCGCTACGCCGCAGCGCCTCCTGATGACGCGTGTTGGTGACCAGGATGCTTTCGCTCTGCGCGACCTTGCCCGCCAGGACCAGCTCGGCTATGGCGTCTTCGAGTTCCGGCAGCCCTTCGCCTGTTAGGGTTGAGGTTGCAATACACACGGCATGAGGCCAGAGCATGTGCAGCGCTGTTTTGTCCATCCGAGATGGGCGATCGGCCTTGTTTAGCACAAGGACTACAGGTCGGCGACGGGTAGACGACTCCTGTTCAGGTGAGCCAAAGCCCAGCGCCTGCAATTCGCTAGAGACGCGTTCATCCTGCTCGGTCCAGGGTTCAGAGCCGTCGAAGACGAGCAGGACGACATCCGCGCTCTCGGCGGCGTCCCGACTGCGCTGCACGCCGATCCGCTCCACAGGATCATCCGTGGGCGTGATGCCCGCTGTATCTATGAGATGCAGTGGAATGCCACGCAGGTTGGCGGCCTCCTCTACGGTATCACGCGTCGTGCCAGCAATGGGCGTGACGATCGCCCGCTCGCTACGCAACAGGGCATTCAGCAAGCTGGACTTGCCCACGTTGGGACGCCCGATAATGGCGGTACGCAATCCCTGTCGGTAGAGCCGTCCCTGCTCCGAGCCTGCCAGCAGGGCTGCTATCTGCTGTTGCGCCGTAGCAATCAGTGGACGGAGCTCTTCGGAACGCGGCGTGGGCACATCCTCTTCGGGGAAATCTATGCTCGCCTCTATACGCGCAAGTACGCTGAGCACGGTACTGCGCGCCTGCTGTACCTGGTCCGAGAGCCGTCCGCGCAACTGCTGGAGCGCGAGACGCTGCCCTGCCTCGGTCTCGGCCCCAATCAAATCCATGACCGCCTCGGCCTGCGCGAGGTCCAGGCGTCCATTGAGAAAGGCGCGCAAGGTGAACTCGCCAGGATTAGCCATGCGAGCGCCCTGAGCCAATACGGCGCGTAGCATACGCCGCAGTACCAATGGCCCTCCATGCCCCTGAATCTCTACCACATCCTCACGTGTATAGGTGTGTGGCGCGCGCATGAAAACAACCAGAACCTCGTCGAGAAGTTCCTCGCTCTGCGGATCAATAATATGCCCATATATAAGGGTGTGAGATGGGGGAAGATCTGCACGCCCTCCCGGTCGACGTACAAGCGGCAACATCAGGCTAAACGCATCGGCTCCGCTCACACGTATCACTCCTATGCCACCCACTCCTGCCGGGGTCGCAATCGCGGCGATCGTATCGTTTTGCATAGCGCGATTATAGCCTATTGCTAGCGGCTCTTCAAGGGCTAGATATAGGTATATTTGAGTATTTTTTTGAGTATTTTTCGCGCGCACAAATGCTTAGACGATGCGTTCTGGATGCGTATACACATTCATGGAGTGGCCGCGCAGGAAGCCTATCAGCGTGATACCGACGCTATCGGCCAGTTCGACGGCGAGGCTGGAAGGGGCGGAGATCGAGGCAATACAGGGGATGCGCGCCAACGCGGCCTTCTGCAAAATCTCGAAGGAGGTACGTCCGCTCACCAGGAGGATGTCTTCTCGATAGGGAAATGTACCGTGCAGCAAGCCATGCCCGACCAGCTTGTCGACGGCGTTATGCCGACCTATGTCCTCCCGCAGCAGCTTGAGTTGGCCGTGCCTGGAGAACAGGCCAGCGGCATGCAGGCCACCGGTATGGCTAAAAATGGTCTGCGCCGAACGCAGATGGGCGTCCAGCTCGTAGAGGACTTTTGCCGGGAGGCGCAATGCGTCGGGCTCCAGAGGCGGCGTGGAGAGCATCAGGTCGGCGATACTACTTTTTCCGCAGAGCCCGCAACTGGCGGAAACGGCGAAATGGCGCTCGCAGGCCTCCGCTCGCTCCTGCGGCCCCTGGCTACGTAGCATGATATCGACTACGTTTGCCAGGGGTAGACCATCGGCGTCGGCTGCATCCTTAATAGTAAGGATTTCATCAGCATTTTGGATGATACCTTCACTGAAGAGAAAGCCCAACGCCAATTCAAAATCGTGTCCGGGCGTGCGCATAATCATGGCGACACTGCGGGAACCGATGCGCACCTCGAATGGCTCCTCAACAGTGAGGGCATCCTCTCGCGGCTGCTGTTCCTGGTCCTGCCAATGAGTTACCCTGGCCTGCATTACACGCTCTGGATCGAGCGCCGAACGCCAGTAGTCCGTCAATGTCATCGCGATCTTTCTCTGCGTTCATAGTCCGTAGCCCTTGCTACGGGCTGCGTTGTTGTGATGGGGGCGCGCGCTACAAGTTGTGCCCGCTGGCGCTTGAAGTAGTACTTACAGGCTCCCGGACGCACAGGGTCAGGCGGCTCAATCGCTACCAGCCCCCAGCCCTCTTTCTCTAGCCAGGACCATGCCTCGTACTCGTCGTCAAAGTCGCGCACCACATCTCCCGCGATCGTAAAAATCATTGTTCCCAGTAAGTAACGATGTTCCCAGTGTACCATATTTTCTCTCTCTCAAGGGAAACGCTATCCCTACGTATTCACTCCTGCCGGAATCAACGCCAACCGGGCGTCTTATGGGATAGAGAATACCCCTTTTTTAGAACGGGCTTGTGAACCGCACCCCTACATTGTTGCAACGCGTTCTCGCATTGACGACGCTGTTACGCGGTGCTAGGATATGCAAAAGATTATGTAACTCTAAAAGTTGGCGGGAATGTGTTATGCATCAATTTGTACAAGCAAGCAATGAATTACTACGCAAGCGCGGATATCGTCTCACTCCGCAGCGGCATATGATTTTGAGCGTGATCCAGGAAGCCACCGAACACCTGAGCGTTGAGAAGATTACCGAACGCGTGCAGGAACGCAACCCTTATGTCAGCCTCTCTACCATTTATCGCACGCTGGAACTTCTCAAAAAATTGGATCTCGTCCGCGAGAGCCATCTACCGGGCGAGCAGCCCTACTATGAGGCAGTAGACGGTCAGGCGCATCATCATCTTATATGCCGTCGCTGTCGCGCAACGATTCATCTCGATGAGAAGCTGCTGGGCAACCTTCACAAGCAGTTGGAAGAACAATATGCCTTTCATGGCCTTGCGCTCAACCTGGTCGCGACCGGCTATTGCACTTCTTGTTGGCAGATCCTGCGGCAAGAAGAAGAGGCTCTAGTAGAGACACAAGATCTAGAGCGCATTCCTGAGCCGCCAGAAGCTCAGCACCAGTAAAGGTAAAGTGAGCAGGTAGATTGCCAGCAGGTAGTTGAGCACGTTGATGTGGAAAAAGAAAACCAGGGCGATTGCCACGTAGAGCAACATGCGACTGGGACGAATAATCCAGTGCGAAGAGACACGTAACATGCTGTGCAGCATTAAGAAGAGCACCAGCGCCGTATAGATGTACACAAACAGGACGGCCAGCACCGGATGAATTAAACCTCGCCACGCCATTCCGGCAACGCTAAAGGCCACTACCAGCTGATCACAAAAGGTGTCGATGAAGGCTCCACGCGCCGTCGTGGCTCCTTTCAGGCGCGCCTCTACGCCATCCAGCCCATCGCAAATAACCGAGGCCACCAGCAACCAGAAGGCGATAGTAAAGTGCATGGGCGCGAGCAGGCAAAAGGCGATGCCGAACGCGACCGAAATGTAAGAGAGGGCGTCCGCGCTGATACCAAGGTAGGCGAGCAGACGAGCAATAGGAGACAGCAGCGCCTGGCGCATCTTCTGCCAGGGCACCAGAATGCGCGCTTCATCTTCGCTATAGATGCTGCCAAATCTTTGTTTTGCTCTTTTCATAACGGCTCTTACTGCTATCCTTGAGCCTACGCGGGACAACCGATCTGCAATAATTTGGCGTTACAGCAATAATTCGGGTCCGGAGCGGGTGGCAACTGGACCTTCATAACGTTCGTGAAGATGTCGTTATACATTGCAGCGACCATCGGCCCGATCGTGGAACCACCTTCACCACCGTTCTCTTTCATGGCTACGATAGTGAGCTTCGGGAGCTGCGTAGGGTCATTTATATTATACGGTGCCTGCGTAATCATCCAGGCATGGGCTGGCTGACCATTGCCTAGCTCGGCGGTTCCCGTCTTTCCGATAATACCATCGTTTGAGGTGAAGAGCTGGTTGATAATCGAGCCAGAGCCGCAGCGCACAACCCCGTACATCCCCTGACGGACCTGCGTGGCCGTCTGATTGCTCACCTGCGGCTGCGAGCCCAACTGCTGCGCCGAGAAGGTCTGCACCGGATTCTTGTTCCGGTCGGTCGCCTGCATCACCAGCATTGGGCGCATTAGCTGTCCATCGTTGGCGACCACATTGTCGATCAGCGACATCTGCATCGGCGTCACAAGGACGGTCCCCTGCCCAAACGCGTTGGCCGCTAGCTGGTTATCGGCCAGCGTATCCTGTCCTTCAGGCAACACCGTGCTGGTAGTGACGGGCAGGTCAAAGGGGATCTGCTGCCCAATGTAGAGCCGCTTATTATAGTCCATCCACGTATTGAAGCCCGTGTTGACCCCAATCTGCGCAAAAATGATATTATCCGAATGGGTATACCCATAGACCGTTGAGACCGGGAAACGGATAGTATAACCTTCGATATTGTTGCCGATAGGACCAATGTTTTGTCCATTATATTGAATGGGACCAATCGCCTGCTTCTGGTTGAACGGCTGGTCCAGCGTGGTCTTCTGCGAGTCCAGGCCCGCCAATAGCGTCATGGTCTTGTAAATCGAGCCGGGTACGTAGTGCGACCGGATGGGTCGCTCCACCAGAGGCTGGTCTGGATCGTTGTTCAGTTGATTGTAGTAAGACAGATCGCCGGTGGAAAGCATAGTAACGAGCCGGTTGGGATCAAATGAGGGGCGGCTGAGCATCGCCAGAATCTGTCCGCTGTGTGGATCGCTTACAATGACCGAGCCGCGATTCGAGGCAAAGGTATTTTTATTGTCAATGGTGATGGGCGTATCAAAATCCTGATCGACGATATGTTGAATGCGCATGTCGATCGTCAGGTAGATGTCATTGCCGACCGGAGGCCGATGCAGCAATTTGTTCATCTGGTTATCCAATGCTGTCTGGCCTACCTGGCCGCTAAGATAGTCGTTGTACTGCGCCTCAATGCCTGTGGCCGGATAGCCAGGAACGTAATAGCCGATCAAGCCCGCCAGCGACGGCTCGGTGTAGTGACGCATATAGCCGCAGCCCACGTTGGCGGGGAGCGACTCGGCTAACAGGACGCCATTGCGGTCGAAGATGCGCCCACGCACCGGAGCGCTATCCGGCAGACAGGGACGATCATTATGAATATTACTTGTTACCTGCTGCGCTACAATAACCTGCCAGTACACTAGCCCCGCGCTGAGCCCAACGAACAGGATTATAAAAAAGAGCGCTAGCTTCCGTATGCCCGCGACAGTATTCATAACTATTGTCCTTTATGTCGCTACTTCGCTTATGTCAACACATACAGATAGAGCCAGTATAGGCACGCGTAGTATAGATACTGTATCATCCGTGCTCTCTTGTTAGCAAGTTTACTAACGAATGCAGCGATCTAAAAGACACAACAATACGCTCACAGTAGGGATGGGCCTTGCGTCCATCCGGCCCAATGAGTGCAATCCAGCCCAGGGAAC
>JALYTQ010000441.1 GCA_030854195.1 Chloroflexota bacterium | reverse complement strand
TAGCGAGTTCGGAGCCAGCCTGGGGAGCGCGTTAGAGGCGTTATGGGCGAACCGTGGGCGCTCGTTCTTGACCGCGCTGGGCATCTTTATCGGCGTGGCGGCTGTCATCGCGGCGCTGATCCTGACCCAGGGCGTCAATGCATACGTCAATAACCAGCTGGCACAACTGGGCAGCTCGATTATCATCTCTTCGAGCAGCGCGAACAAAGGCGCTATCTCAGCAGGAACCACCGCGCCCAGCACCCTTACTCTACGCGATGCCCAGTCCCTTGTAGGCATCCCTCACCTTGCCTCGGTCAGCCCCATTATCACGTTAAGCAGCCAGGCTGTATTCGCAAATCAGAACTGGTCAACGCAGATCGAGGGCGTTGGGACGGATTATCTAACGATTCAGAATTTAAAAGTGGCGCAAGGGACCTGGTTTAGTTCCAGCGACGAAGACAGCGCTAGATCAGTCGCTATCCTGGGCGATACAGTAGTGCATAACCTCTTCGATGCCTCGGGCGTCAATCCAATCGGACAGTCGATTCGTATTGGCAGCGCAATCTTCCGCGTCGAGGGCACCTTACAGCCGCAGGGGGGCAGTTTTAGCCAGGACGACGTGATCTATGTTCCCCTCCAAACAGCACAGATCCGCCTGAAGAACCTGCCGACCGTCGATCAGATCCAGGCTCAGGCCGATTCGACGGATAACGTGGCCCAGACCGCGCAGGCCATAACCACTATTCTGCGCCACAACCATCATATCCTGCCAGGCGCGACCGATGACTTTACGGTGATGACCTTCACGCAGTTCCTGCAACGGGCGGGCGCGGGTACGCAGATTCTAACGGCCCTGCTCGTGGGTATCGCCGCCATCTCGCTGACCGTGGGTGGGATTGGCATCATGAATATTATGCTCGTCTCGGTCGTGGAGCGCACCTGGGAGATAGGCATTCGTATGTCTATAGGCGCGCGGCGACGCGATATTCGCAGCCAGTTTCTGATTGAGGCGATTCTGCTCTGCCTCATCGGTGGTTTAGTCGGTCTTCTGTTGGGTTTACTTATTGGCTGGGGGGTGACGCAGGCCAGTCAGTTGCCGTTTGTGGTAACACCGGTTACGCTTTTACTGCCGTTTGGCGTCTCGACAGGGATTGCTATCGTCTTTGGCCTCTATCCCGCGATACGGGCCTCGCACCTCGATCCTATCGAGGCGTTGCGTACCGAAGAGTGAGAAGGAAGGAACCAGGATGAGTCAACCCAAATCGCCGCTGCGCGCCAACAGGCTTGTGCGGGAACCCACGTCTTCATTCAATGGCCTCTCTACGCAGGGCGCGTCGCTGGAAAGCTTGCTCAAAGAGCTGCGCGTGCGCAGTACTCAGACAAGTTTTACCGGCGCGAACGCTAGCAGCGCCTGGGAAGCTATCTGGTCCAACCGCACGCGCTCATTTCTGACGCTGCTGGGTATCGTCATCGGCGTGGCTGCTGTCATCGGTGCCCTGACGCTGGCGGCGGGCGTAGGGGGCTATTTCCAGGAGCTTATCGCCGGTCAGGGTGCCAATACAGTCTTCTTCAGTGGCTCCCCGGCAACGACCAGGGTGACGCGCCTGCGCCAGACGCACCCATCGCTCACATTGCGCGATCTGCAAATGCTGACGGCCATTCCTCATGTGGTGGCGATCAGCCCAGTAATACGCACCAGTGGACAGATCGTCTATGGCAATCAGAACTGGCGCTCCACCGGTATACAGGGCGTGAACACGGATTTCCAGACTATCCAGAACTGGCAACTGGTCGATGGACTCTGGTTTTCTCAGGCGCAGAATGTCTCTGGACAGCCGGTCGCCGTTCTGGGCGATACGGTAATGCATAATCTCTTTGACGCTTCAGGTGCTGAGCCGGTCGGGAAGCAGATCCGCATCGGCACGCAGCTCTTTCGTGTTGTGGGCGTCCTGGCACCGAAAGGTGCCGGGCAGGATGATGCCGTCTTCATCCCTTACCTGGCAGTGCAACAGCGCCTGACGAATAGCAACTATTTTCCCCAGATCAATGCTCAAGTCGATGATCCGCAAAATGTTGACCAGGTAGTACAGGCCGCTACTTTTACCCTGGAGCTCAATCACCATATTGTGCGCGGCACTCCCGACGATTTCCAGACGCAGACCTCGGCGCAGCTCTTGCAACAGTCGAGCCAGATAACATCGACTATCTCGCTGCTCCTATCGGGTCTGGCCGCCATTTCGCTGACCGTCGGCGGCATCGGTATTATGAATATCATGCTCGTCTCGGTCACGGAGCGCACACGCGAGATCGGTATACGCATCTCAATCGGGGCGCGTCGCCGCGATATCCGCAATCAATTTCTCACCGAGGCGCTCTTCCTATGCCTGCTGGGTGGCCTCATCGGGATGCTGCTCGGCATATTCATCGGTTGGCTGGTGGTCAGCGTCATTATAGGCTCGCTCGTCAGTAGTAGTTCCGGCGGTGCGAGCGTCCCCCTCGTCATTACGCCGACGACGCTGATACTGCCGTTCGCGGTCTCGGCGATAGTCGGCGTGGTGTTTGGCCTGTATCCGGCGATCCGTGCCTCGCGCCTCGATCCTATTGTGGCGCTGCGGCGCGCAAAATGAGTATGCACTGTTTTTGTCCCCTTGACAAACCACGCACCTTCCGTGTACCATCTA
>JALYTQ010000214.1 GCA_030854195.1 Chloroflexota bacterium | reverse complement strand
CTCGCGACCGTTTTGCAGGAACAGGGCAAGCTCGAAGAGGCTGCCTTCTGCATTCGACAAGCCCTGGCGGTTGGGCGCGCCTACCATCTCAACCCTTGCATCGGCACGGCCCTTGTCGCTCTGGGCAACCTGCGCGTGAAGCAGGCAACTGACGCGGAGACTGTTATGCCCAACACGCGCAGGCATCTGTTGGCACTGGCAACGCGGGACCTGCAGCGGGCCCTGGCGCTCGCAGGATTGGAGGCCGAGACGCGTACTCTGGGCCGTCTCGCCCAGGCCCATATCGCCCTACTGCAAGGAGAACGCGCCCGCGACGAACTCACCACAGTCGCGCGCGAGGCCAGCCGCTACGAACTCCCTCGCATCGAGGCCCAGGCTCGCCGTTTGCTAGACTCCCTGGACTGAGATCTCTTCAGAACATACAGCAACGGGCGGGAATCGCTCCCGCCCGTTGCCTGTTACCATTGCTTACCGGTAGCGAACTACCAGTTTTGTGACCCGCTGAGAATGTTCGAGCAATCGTTATTGTAGCGATTGATCGCCCACATGCGGTAATGCGCCCTTGACGAATGCGCGGGAACCATGACCAGGACCGTCACGCGGAACTCGCCGAAGGCATTCAAGGGAACCTGTGAAAGATTCGCATCCTGTCCAGAGATAGGAAGATTGCTTTGCACGTTGGCGCAATCGCAACTGCTGGCATTGCCACAAGCATTGTAGCTAGCGCAAGGCGCGCCGCTGGTGCTGCCAACGCCCACATTGCCGGTTGTGCCATCACAATTGGACGGGCAAGACGCAGAACCGTTGCCACCGGTGACAACGCCCACATTGCCGGTTGTGCCATCACAATTAGATGGGCAAGACGCAGAACCGTTGCCACCGGTGACAACGCCCACATTGCCAGTCGTGCTGCCACAATGCGAAGAGCAAGCCGGATGGCTGTTGTTGCTGGTGCTTCCAAGGCCAGTATTGCCAGTCGTGCCACAATTGGACGAGCAAGCCGGATGACCGTTGCCGCTGATGCTCCCACCACCAACATTGCCAGTCGTGCTGCCGCAATTGGAGGGGCAAGACGCAGGACTGTTGCCGCTAGTGCTGCCGCTTCCAACATTGCCAGTCGTGCTGCCACAATTGGAGGGGCAAGACGAATAGCCATTGCTGCCATCAGTACCGCACGCGTTGTAGTTAGCACAGCCATTTCCGCCGGGCGCATCGCATGCCTGGCAGTTGTTGCCGCACGCGTTGGTCGCATAGTAGTAAGGGCACGACGCGCTACAGGTATCGCAACCGCTATTGCACGAGCCATCACACCCATTGTATGCCGCTGCAGCCGCTCCATTCGCGCAACTATCACAGGTATCGAAACCCACCCCAGAAACGACGACGCGCTGCACATAATGACCATGGAACTTAAAATGGCCAGAAAGTATCTTCATTGAAATTCTGGGCGAGAACCTGGAAACATGGGGATGGTGGCCTCCATTGGCAGAAGCTGAGCCGGTTGAAGCCATCAGGCCAACGGCCAGCGTCAGACAGCTCAACACTACCACCAGTCCCAATTTAGAACGTAATTTTTGCATATGCACCTCTTTTTTTGGGAAGAGCCTCCTACGGCGACGTTGCCACCTCACTAGCCCTTCATGAAAACACTGTAGTATTTGGTCGCGACACTTCCCAGGTTAATGTTGGTATCATGACCTACAAAAGCAGTATAAGAGGCCATAGAAGCGAAATAATGATATGTATGAATGGTAACGGTAAAGAGAGCGTGTATCGAGGAAAAGGCGAAAGCGTAAGTAGAAGATCTTCAGTAGTCCCATCAGGACCTCTCAATGCTGCAAGTGCTGAGGGATCCTGACGGAATACTTCTTATTGGCGGGCCATAATCTCTTCTCTCCGCCACGTCGTTGCCGCCACAACCACCAGGGTTATCGCGAGGGCGTAGACGACGAGAACGGCGGTTGCGAAGGCCCACATTCCAAGCGTGCTAACGGTCCAGATCAGCACGAAGAGCACCACCCAGAGTACGGTAGCGATCAGCGAACTGTAGTTCTGGGCCGATTGGAAGGTTGCGACGCGCGAGGAGATGACGCTGGCCAGGGCGGTGCCGAAGAGCGTGATCGCCGGTATTAGCAAGATGATCATGATAGTAAGGGGCACCGGCAGCAACTGCAACTTGTCGGCACCGAAGAAGAGCGCGATCTCCACAAAGTAGAGCACAATACTTAGCATTGCATAAAGTATCGCGGGCAGGACGGCCCCTAGAATCTTGCCCGCGAAGATCTCCACATTGGATGCGGGCGTAACCAGGATGGGTGTCAGGCAGCCGCGCTCTTTATCTCCCGCGAAGACGCCCGACGCAATACCGATGGCCGGTGCGGACGGGATGAGGCCCGCGTACAACAGGAAGAAGGCCATTATTCCGCCGATCGTACTGGCTGCCTGCGGTGCAATGTGGCCGCGCAGCGCACTGCCAAGCGAGAACCAGATCAAGCCAGCCTGCAGTACCAGGAAGAAGCCCGTCATAATCAGCGTCGAGCGGTCGCGCATGGCATCTACCATCTGTCGGCGCGCAATCAGCCAGATTGTCTGTAACGTAGCAGGTTTTGCGTAGACCGTGCTATTATCCATAATCATTTCTTACCTCATCTTTTCTGATAACAAAGGCGTCTGAGCTGTATCCTGTGCCTCTTTGTTTTCCATCAAGTTCGTATATATATCCTCTAAGGTCGAGTGCTCGTTTCTGACCGCGACAATCTGCGCGCCAGCCAGAATTAGCTGCGAGAGGAGTTGAGGATTCACAATGTCGGGTCGTAGCGCGGTATATTCCAGCGTCTGCGCTCCGTCGTTCGCTTGCGCCCCGCGTTTATCGACAAAATGGGCCGCGGTTACTCCTGGCACAGCCTGCACAGTGGCGAGGGATACCGGACAGGGCTGAGCGAATTCGATACGCACAGTGATGCCGCCCGTGGAGCGTTCGCGCAGTCTGGCGGGCGTATCGCTGGCGACGAGATGGCCCTGGCGCAGAATCGCCACTTCATCGGCCAGGCGCTCGGCCTCGTCGAGATCGTGTGTGCAGAGAATGATGCTCCTGCTGGAATGCTTTAGATTGACGATCAGTTCGCGCACATTTCTGGCGATCAACGGATCGAGGCCGGAGGTCGGCTCGTCCAGAAAGAGCACGGCTGGCTGGTGGATTAATGCGCGTGCCAGCGCTACCTTCTGCTTCATGCCTTTTGAGAAACCGACCATCTTCTCATTGCAATGATCGGTCAGCTCAAAGAACGAGAGCAGTTCTTGCACCCGTTTCTTGCGCTCATCGCTCGGGATGCCGTAGATGCTGGCAAAGAAATCCAGGTACGCGGGAACCCTCATCTGTTCGAACAGGCCCGGTGCGTCCGTCACCAGCCCGACGCGGGCGCGCACGGCGTCTGGATTGCGACGAATATCATATCCGGCCACGCGTGCCTCACCCTCGCTCGGAGCGAGCAGACCAGCCAACATGCGCACCGTCGTCGTCTTGCCTGCACCGTTTGGTCCCAATAATGCCAGAATCGAGCCATTGGGCACCTGCAGCGAAAGGTCAGTAACGGCGGTGAATGCGCCAAAGTGTCTCGTCAGTCCATAGGCTTCTATCATGAATTGTATGTACCTTTCTGTATTGTTCTCTTCAAGTATACCTTTTCACTATCCTCTGCCATAGATACGGCGCTAGGTTGAAAAGAGTTCGCAACTTTTTATGGACGCATATCTCTTCATGGCGGGTACGTACGCGCCACATCACGAAAAAATGGGATGTGCACCATGCATCTGCTCGCTAGTCGTTGCCAGCGTAGGATGCATCGAGAGTATTTCTTCGTGTTGACGCATAGCTGACCTGCTTATAAAAAACCGCTGTTGCAGCATCTCCTTAGCTATACTTTGAACAAGGTGTGGTGAGGAATGTGGAGCTTGACTGAATAGCAGGTGGTGAGTGAGAGAGGAAATGAACAAGTTCGCGTCAGGGCGGTGGGTAGTGAGAGGATGTAGGTCTGGTAGCAGATGATAAGTGGATGTGGGTTGGGAGCAAATGGTAAGTGGATGTGGGCTGGGAGCGGATGTAGCAATGTGGCAAGAGGTATGTTTCCTTTGTACTGCTCGTCGGCGCGGAGTCAAAGGTAGCGAAGAAGTGGTAGTGCAACGGTACGCAAAAAGTCGCCATTACGTTCAAGAGGAGAGCCCTTATGCTGCATGTCATGATCGACCTGTACGGCTGTAATCCAGCGCTGTTAGCCAACGAAGCGCTTTTGCACCAGGTGCTGGACCAGTATCCCGATCGCATCGGGATGGAGAAGGTCAGTCCAGTGTTTCTGAAGGATATCAAGACGAGCAGTCCGCTCGACAATGGTCTGTCCGGCTTTGTGATTATTGCCACCAGCCATGTCAGCCTGCACGCCTGGCCGTGTTATGGCATGGTCAACATCGATGTCTTCTCCTGCGAGGAGTTCAGTCCCGAAGAGGTGGTGCGTTTCGCCAGCCACGTGTTTCAGGCCAGGGATGTCGAACTGAACGTCGTTGAACGCGCCACGCGCTCTCCCCGCCTGGCGACCAGCCGCGTCGATAGCGGCGCATTGTATACCTATCCCGAGCGGACAGCTTCCTGACACAGCAGAGACGTGCGCGAAAGAAAACACACCAGACGTAAGGACTCAGCATTTATGAACAGTAAAGTACTTGCCTGCATCGCGTTTTTGTTCAACACGATCTTGTTTGGCACTTACTACGCCATCTCCAAAGAGGCTCTTGGGCGCATCGATCCCATCATCTTCACATTTTTTGAGATGATGACCCTTGTTCCTGCCGCCATCTGTATCCTTATCTGTGCACGGCGGCAGATCACGCGCAAGGTGCTCAAGCGCGGCGTCCTGCTGGGTAGTAGTCTCTGCCTGGCACTGTTCACCATCGCCATCGCGCTCAAGTACACAACGGCTACCGGCACCGCCTTCTTCCCGGCGCTCAATGGTTTTCTGGCCGCCTTTATCGCCTGGCTCGTGCTGCGCCATCCCATAGGCAAGGCCACATGGGTCGCGGGCGCGCTCTCCGTCGTCGGGGCTGCACTCTTAATCGCTAACTCATCCATGGGCGGTCCACGCGGCGCGCTGATTGCTTTCCTTGGAGGACTGTTCTTTACCGGGTACATCTTTCTTTCGGATATCGAGCAGGGGGACGAGCACGCGCCCTGGGCTATCTTCGGCATCGAGCTGCTCACGATGGCGTTGTGGGCGAACCTGATCGTACTGCTGTTCGGCGATTGGGGCACCTTTCATCCTCAACTGCCGAAAGATATCTGGATTATCCTTTACGTCGCGGGTGTATGCACCTTCCTGCCAACCATGATTACCGTCCTGATGCAGAAATATATCTCGCCCGTCACGATCTCTTTTCTCTATATCCTAGAGCCCGTCTTTGGTGCCATTGTTGCGACCCTGTATCTACGCGAGACCCTTCCCTTGAATGGCTATCTTGGGGGAGGACTGATTGTGCTAGGTGCCGTCATCCACACGTGGGGAAGCGCGGGTGCCAGCGCGAGGTCCGGTGCGTCGTCAATGTCCCCGGTACAAGGGCAGGCATGGCGTCCGCCGTTACTGGCCGTGCTGGCGGCTCCCGTGCTCATTTGCGCGGCGGGAACAGTTGCGCTCTACAGCCTGCATGGCTCCCCGGCAGTTGTGGCGAGCGACCTCTATCATATTCTACAGGCAACCCCTGCCATCGTGCAGCAGGGAGCGCGTATTCCTGCCGCTTTGATGCTGGCCCGCGCCTTCTGCTGGTTGTTTGCCTGGATTATCTTAGCGGTCATGGTCTGGCGCTCCGGTCGAGGTGCCCTTGCTGCCTTGCACAGTAACGCGTCTCTACCGCGAGAAGAATCGTTTGTGCTCGATACACGCACGTTGCGCCATATGGGTGTGATGCCGCACGCGCTTGCCACCAGCAGAAGGAAAGAAGCACGCAACAAGAGCGATAAGCCGCTGGTACAACGGCGGCGCAGAGATCGCAGAGAGCGCCTGGTGGGCAGCGACGGTGGGGAGATGCAAGAAAATGTAGGACTGCTCTACTACAGCGCCAGGGAGCGATCCGCTGCGAGAGCGCAGTTTGTTCGCCCACGCGAGATCGAGTTTGTCGAATAGCAGGGAAGGGTGCAAATAAGGCATAGAAAAAAGTGAGGAAACGATGAAGCGCAGCGATACCGGCGATTTTTGTGTTCTTTATATAGAACAGGATGACGAGAAGGAGAGCATCTTTCGCGTTATCAGCGAGCAAAAAAAGCCCATTGTCATTATGTTAATGGGTAGGGGACAGAGATCTGAGCCTCCAGGTGAGAGGTCCGAGATGCGTGTCTTCCAGCGCCCGGAAGATTTTGCCGAGCTCAAGCATCTCAGGCGTCACCTTGGGGTGCCGGTGCTTTTTGTCATCTCCGGTAGTGAGAGCCTGATCCAGCTAGCCGGACGCCACGGTTTCCCCGTGTATCGCTCCATGGACACACTGGCCGATGCTATCGCCAGTGGACAACGCCAGCGCGGCGTCTCGCGGAGAACCGTTCCGCTCAGTCCCTTGCCAGAGAGCGTGCCCAGAAGGACCATTCCGCTCAATACGCTCGACGCGCCCGCCGTGCAGCGCAGGACCGTGCCTCTGCTCGCCACAGAGCCAACCGTGCCACGTTCGCCTCAACCAGATTTTATCCCTATCAGCAGAAATGCTACTCCTATAAATGGGAATGGCAGGAATGGGAATGGCACGATGGTAACAGGGGCGTCAGGGGTAAGCGATGACGTTCCCACGCGCAATAATACTCCCCTTAGAAATGATTACGTGTGGGCATATGAATCCGTAGAGGGGGCAGCAACCAATGGAAAGCATGCTTCGACAACGAGGAACGAGAGAGCCACCGCTCCTCCAGATCCTCTCGGTTCAACGCAGCCTGCGGCGAACGTGGCAACGGTCCCACTGGCGCATCCTGGACCCGCGGCTAAATCGCGCATCAATCGCCTGGCTCTAGGCGTACTTATCTTATTATTGTTCGCCCTCATCACCGCCGGGCTGGGCTACTTCCTGGTCCTATCACACAACCTGCCCAGCGATACGACGGCAGCGCCCAACGCGCTCGTGGGACACGTCTCCTTCCTCAGCAGCAACCAGATTAGCGAGAATAGCAACCAGGGGCTCAACGACAAAATTCTCGTAGATCTCACCAACCTGGCGCAGCCCGCGACCGGCAAGAGCTACTACGCCTGGCTGTTGAGCGACAAGAGCCAGAGCGATACGCAATCCATCCTGCTCGGCGTGCTTCCCGTCAACAACGGGCACGCGCAGCTACTCTATCCAGGCGATGCAAGCCACACGAATCTGCTCGCCATCACCAGTCGTTTCCTGGTCACCGAAGAGGATACGACGCCGACGCCGCTCACGCCATCGCCCGACTATAGCACGTGGCGCTACTACGGCGAGTTCTCGCAGACGCCCATCAACGCGCCCGACAACACGAATCATTATAGCTACCTGGACCACCTGCGCCACCTGCTCGCCGCCGATCCCACCCTCAACGAGCTGGAGCTGCCCGGCGGTCTGAATACCTGGTTCTACCGCAACGTCAGCAAGATTCTGGAATGGACCAGCAGCACGCGCGAGCAGTGGCAGGAGACCAACGATGCAGGCTTCGTGCGCCGACAGACGCTGCGCACGCTGACCTACCTGGATGGTGTCTCCTTTGTGACGAAGGATCTGCCACCCAACACAGGACTTAACGTCAACGAGCGCCTCGCCCGCGTTGGTCTGCTTCAGGTCGACGGCGCAACGCAAGACCCGCCCAGCTATCTCGCCCACATCTCGCATCATCTCTACGGGCTGCTGGAGTCTGACGCGGCCAGCGCATCCTTACGACAGAATATCACCAGCATCGTGGCGGCGCTCGATAACGTCCAGGCGTGGTTGCAACAGGTACGCCGCGACGCGTTGCAGATCATGAAGATGTCCGATCAGCAGTTGCGTCAGCCCGCCACGCTCATGTTGCTTAACGATATGATCGATAACGCTACCAACGCTTTTACCGGACAGGTCGATCCCGCGACGGGTCAGATGCGCGAGGGGGTAACGTGGATACACGACCAGATACAGGCGCTCGCCGTACTCGACGTGAAGCACATTACCGCCAGTGGACCTGCGCTACAGTTTGTGCCCAATACGAACCTGCGCCGCGCCAGTATGTCGGAGGGGAAAGCATGAATAAACGCATTACACTTCTCACAGTCCTGGTTATCCTGGTCATTCTTGGCCTGGTGGCTGGTGTATTCGCTGGAGCGATCCAGAAAGCGCTCATCATCCCCGTCTCACAGATGATGGCGCGTCCCGCCGCGCCAGCTCCCGCCCCGGCGGCACCAACCAAAGCGCCGCCTGTGGTGCAAGGGAACGCCAACACGCTGGCACAGGATACCTTTCAGCGCCAGAATCAGCAGCTCTGGGGTACGGCAACCGATGGGCGTGCGTGGCAGGGCGATGCCAACATGCTCAACGCCTTCTCGATCGCCAACGGCTCCGGGCAGATCGCCAACGCGCAAGGAACCCTCAACGCCGTACTCGGGCAGCCGGTCACAAACGTCAATGTGACAATGAACGGCTCCCTCAATCACTTCAATAAAGGCAACGTCAATCTCGGTGCCGTTGTGCGCTGGAGCGACGGTAACAACTGGTACAAGGCGCTCATCGATGGCACGCACCTGACTATGCTCAAACGCGTCAAGGGAGTCACCACCACGCTTGGTAGCGTGCCTTTTCAGGCGCAGGATGGCACAATGTACTCCCTACGCTTTCAGGCGATCGGCGCTATGCTTTTTGCCAAAGCGTGGCCCGTTGGCACAACGGAGCCGACCAACTGGATGCTCAATATCACCGACACGGCCCTTACCAGCGGACAGGCAGGGATACGCGTTCTGCTGCAAAAGGCCACCATCGCAACCATTACCAGCTTCCTGGTGACACCGGCCACTATGGGCAACACGGTATGACACAAACTCAGTAGGGAGGGGGCTGGCCCCCCTCCGGT
>JALYTQ010000213.1 GCA_030854195.1 Chloroflexota bacterium | reverse complement strand
GAGGAGGAGCGGGCGGCGCGATCGGTGTGCGCGGTCCCGGCGAGACGCGGCTGGAGATCGACCGGCGGCGCATTCGTGGCCGCATCTCGTCCCTGAAAGAAGATATCGAAGAGGTGCGCGAGCAGCGGCAGATTCACCGCCAGCAACGGGCCGCGCAGGCCATCCCCGTCGTCGCCGTCGTCGGCTACACCAACGCGGGTAAATCTACGCTCTTCAACGCGTTCACCGAAGCGAGCGTAGTGGCGGAGGATAAGCTCTTCGCCACCCTCGATCCTGTGACGCGCCATATCGTCTTGCCCAACAACCAGGAAGCGCTCCTCACCGATACCGTCGGCTTCATCCAGAAGCTGCCCACCAAGTTGATCGCGGCCTTCCGCGCCACCCTGGAGGAGGTTATAGACGCCGATCTCTTGCTGGAAGTCGTGGATGTCAGCCACGAAAATGCTATCGAGCAGAGCGAGACCGTCAACGAGGTATTGGAGCAACTCGACGCTGACGATAAGCCGCGTGTCACGGCCCTCAATAAGGTCGACCAGCTTAACGAGCCAGACGAGCTGGACATCACGCTCTATCCCAACGCCGTCCCGATCTCGGCCCTGCACAAGGAGGGCCTGGACGCGCTCTGCGAGAAGATCAGCGAGGTCCTTGCCAATAGCATGGTACCTGTGCAAGTGATGATTCCTTTCGCCAGGGGTGAACTTGTGGAGCTGTTCCACCGCTGCGGCTCCGTCGTTTCCGAGGAGCACGAGGCGGAGGGCACCTATATCACTGGCCGCATCCCACCTTCTCTGCGCGGCTATTATATTCCTTATGCGCGTGCGTTGCATCGCTAAAATCATGGTGTGTGGGCGCTTCACAGGCCGATGCAACGGGCTTGTGAACCGCGCCCCTACATCATGATTGGCATTTGTGAACCACCATGATTTGTGAACACCGTGATTTCCAGATAGCCATACCCAGAAAGGGCTACTCCCTTGTGCATATGGGACAAATATGCTATTGTGGGAAAAATGAGAGCCTATGCCTACGATGCCAACGAGAGACCCAGGTGAGAAGAACCCATGACCGAACGAAAACTGCAAAATAAATACGTCCCCCTGCGCCTGCGTTTCCGCTCACCCGCCGAACAGGTGCAATGGGAGCGTGAGAACCTGATAGCGGTCCGGCCACCCACAACACCGTTGCCGGACCTCAGCTCCGCGAGCGAGACGCAGAAGCGAGCGCAACAGATTAAAGAGCTTATCCGCCTCGGCAATCTCTTGCGCGCCGACCTGGGACTCAACGAAGTTTTGCAGCAGATCGTCGCCTCCATCGTGCGCTGCACCGGCTTCCGTGTCCTGGCAGTAAACTTGATCGACGAAGCCAATAATTATATCGCCACCGTGGCCTGTGCTGGCATGACCGAAGAAGACGAACAAATGCTGCGCACAGCACACGATCCCATCGATAAGCTCACCGGCTTTATGCGACCGGAGTTTCGTATCAGCCAGAGCTATTTCATCTCACACGAACACGCAAGCGAGATGTCAGGTGCCGTTGTCGTCAAGAAGACCACGCAAGAAGCGGGCGAGGGTCGCTGGCATCCAGAGGATGCCTTCATTGTGCCGCTATACAGTCCACGCGAACAGAAGCTACTGGGCATGCTCTCCCTCGACGACCCCGAAGATGGCAATATACCAACGCTGGAGAGCATCGAGGTCGCCGAACTATTCGCCAACCAGGCAGCGATTGCCATAGATAATGCGCGCCTCTTCCAGGAGCGCGAGGCCGAGCGGGTAGCGCTGGAAGAGGGTATCGCGCAACTGCGGCGGGAACTGGAGCCGATTCAGCGGGGGGATCTGAGCTCACAAGTGCGTCCCACGCACCAGAAACTGCAACCCATCGGCGATGCCATCAACCTCATGCTCGGAGAGATCAGCAGCATCCTGGGCCGCATGCAAATGGTCACGCAGGCAGTCGACGACCACGCGCGCAACGTGCAGCGCAGTTCAGAGTTCCTCGTGCGCGACACCAGCCAACAGGAGCGCCAGGTCAACCAGATCTCCAAGGTCATCACCGACAGCGCCGAGATGATGCTCCAGATCTCCGAGCGCGCCGCCTATCTCTCGAAGACCGGAGTTGAGGCGCTAGACATGACCGGCAGCGCGCAAGACGCCGTCGACCGCGCCGTCGATGGCATGAGCAGGCTGCGTGAAGCAACAATGCAGTCGGCGCGCACCATGAAATCGCTGAGCGAGCGCGGACAGGGTATCAGCGAGGCCATACTGGAGGTAAGCGATCTCAGCGTGCGCCTGCATCACCTGGCGCTCAATGCCGCCATTGAGGCGACGCGGGCGGGCGAGCATGGCAAGGGCTTTATCCCCATCTCCCAGGAGATTCGCTCGCTTGCTACAGGCAGCGCGGAGGCGGCGCGCAACATTGGCGGCTATATTCGTGCAATTCAAAATGAAACGGGTACCGTCTCGCATAGCTTCGAGCAGAGCACGCAGCACGTCATTATGCAGACTGAGCTGGTCACACAAACGGGCGTCGCGCTCGAAGTAATCAACGAAGTGACGGAACAGCTCAGCAGGCTGATCGAAGGAATTTGTATTACTGTGGAGAACCAGTCGCAGGGGTCGCAACTGGTCGTCAATTCTGTATCCGAAATTTTGCGTATGACCGCTGATATTACGCAACATATGCGCGAGATGCAGCAATCAATGGCCCACCTGGTAGAGTTGACCAATTCTCTCCGCCAACGTATCGCGGTCTTCCACATCGGCGAGCGCTGATTGTCTCTCTACAGCGACCGAGAACGGCACGCCTACCCATTGTATCCGAGTCGGCGTGCATCCTCATAAGATCTTTCGGCTTCAAATACGCGTCCCAGTTGTTCGAGCGCGTGGCCTTTGTGGAGGTGAAGGATGGCCTCCTGGGGCGCTAAGAGAATAGCCTCTTCATAAGCGGCGAGCGTGGCCTCTTTCAAGTCGAGATCATAGCGTGCGTTCCCCTCGTTGAGAAAAGCTGTGGTGAGCGCGGAGTCCGTATTTTCCCAGATGGCATCGTTACCGCCTTCGCCTGTGCCATAGTGCGCCTGATTCATTGTCAACCTCGATAATTCATTATTTGTTCCCTACGATAGGAGGGTGTATACTCACTAATATATACGGGCATCTGTTACATTGGCATTAATACTGACAGATTACCTATAAATTTCGGGTACCTATTATTACTAACGTCTCGCGAGGCGCGCGCGTGCTATTCTCAGGCCAATTTAGGACTATTTACCTGATTGTACCAGTGCGGTAGGGATGGGCCTTGCCTCAATACGGCCTGGCTAGCGTCGGTTTCTAAACTTGCGGTCCAGGTTTTCCAGGCGTTTCTTGCGCTCTGGACTCAGCTCGTACTCGTGATAAATCGCCTTGCCAATCTTCCAGCCCAGGAAGCCACCGATAATGCCACCAATGATCCCGGTCGGAGCGGTCGCGACACCGAGATAGCCACCGTTATGAATGAGAACGGAGATGAGCGTGATTAAGGTGAAGGTAAGAAAGAGCCCGATAACGACTCCCAGACAGCAGCCGAGCGGGCCACCGTTGGCCGCGCCCTGGGCTTCCGGCGGCAGGGTCTCTTCAGAGATTGGCGCGTCGGTCTCGATCGGCGTCTCCTCCGCCATCTCTGCCTGCTCCTCGTCCGCTTGCATATTTTGTTCAGAGAATGCATCTGAAGGTGTAGACACGATGAATCAATCCTTTAAAACAGCCTCTAAAGCGGGCTGACGCGTGTTAAAATGTGCCAAACTGGCGGTCTCCGGCGTCGCCCAGGCCCGGCACGATATAGCCCAGATCGTTCAAGCTCTCGTCGAGCGCGGCGATATAGACATCGATATCGGGATGAGCCTGCACCAGGTTCTGCAAGCCAAAGGGCGCGGCGATGATGCCGACGTATGAGAGACGCGGAATGCCGCGCCGCTTGAGGATGTTGATGGCGTCGATCGCGGAGCCACCGGTTGCCAACATAGGATCGACGGCGTAACACACCTGCAGGTTGACCTTGTGCGGCAAACGGTTATAGTACTCCAGCGCCTGCAGGGTCCGTTCATCGCGCCGCAGTCCCAGGTGCCAGACCTGCGCGTCGGAGATCACCTCGCGAAAGCCCTCCGCCAATCCAAGTCCGGCGCGTAGAATAGGCGTGATGCCGATGCCGCCCGCCAGCTTATAGCCCTTCATGGTGGTCAGTGGCGTCTCCGTCTCGCTGGTCTCCAGGGCCAACGAAGCCGTCGCCTCGTATGCCAATAGCTCACCGATCTCCTTGACCAGGCGATAGAATTCGGGCGGCGCGGTGTGCCGATCGCGCAGAGCAGTCAGTTTGTGCGCCATCACGGGATGCTGTGAGATATGCACGCGAGGCAGCGCGAGCACCTGGTCGCGCGTTGGCTGGGGAATCCCCTGCATAGGATGTTCAGGGTGCGAGCTTGTATCAAGCATATAGTATGTTCTCCTTCTATTACTTTTTCTCTATTTGGAATTGTAACAGAGTTGCCTATAGGCGTCGAATCTCCCTTTCAGGTCATGTTTTGCACGGGCTTATGAATCGCGCCCCTATCTCATGCGTAACCATGACAGGGGATGCGTACCCTTTCAGGTCATGTTTCGTTGCAACTGTGACGGGCTATGTTATACTAGCGCTATGGTAATAGGAGTATGCGAAATCTCGTTGCATCTGCCCGAGTGTCATACGCTGAAAGAAAAGCGTCAAATCGTCAAGTCCATTATCGCGCGCGTGGGCAACCAGTTCGAGGTAGCCATCGCCGAAGTTGAGGACAACGATCTCTGGCAGATCGCGACGCTCGGCGTAAGCTGTGTGAGCAATAGCCATCAACATGCCGGGGACGCGCTGGAGAACGTGCGGCGCTATATCGAGGAGACGCGCCCCGATGTGATTATGTCTAAATTTGAGAGCGAATTAATAACATGGTAGTTCGTCCCGGCATAAGCAGCCTGGGACAAAGATAGTTTTTTGAGAAGTATCTATATGTCAGCGCAAATTGGAAATATGTCTCAATCATCTCTACCCGCGCCTGCCTACGTCGCGGGCGTGCGCGTCGATCGCGTCACCCAGGCCCAGGCGCTGGATGCCATCGAGCGCATCATCGCGCAACGTCGCGTGGACGCTGAGCGGCAGCTATGCCAGCAGGTTGTCACGGTCAATCCCGAGTTCCTGATGGTGGCGCAGCGCGATCGCGTTTTCCAGCGCTCTATCAACGAGGCGGCCCTGGTCGTCGCGGACGGCATGGGCATCGTGTGGGCGACGCGCTTTCTGCGCGAGCCTGTGCCTGAGCGCATCACCGGCACCGATCTGCTGCCCCCGCTGGCCCAACGGTGCGCGGAGAAGGGCTATCGCCTCTATCTGCTCGGCGCGGCACCCGGTGTGGCGGAGTTGGCGGCTGAGCGCCTGCGGACCCTCGCGCCCGGCGTGCAGATTGTGGGCACATATGCAGGTTCACCCGCGCCCAATGAAGAAGATGATATTCTCGAACGGATACATGCCGCGCAGGCCGATGTGCTTTGCGTGGCCTATGGAGCGCCCGCGCAGGAACTGTGGATCTATCGTAACCTCGCGCGCCTGCCCGTCGCGGTCGCTCTAGGCGTAGGTGGCGCGTACGATTTTCTCTCGGGTCGGCAGCGGCGCGCGCCCAGAGTTATGCAGCGGCTGGGACTGGAGTGGCTCTATCGGCTCTATCGCGAGCCGTGGCGCTGGCGGCGTATGCTCGCTCTCCCACAGAGCGCGCTACTGGTCTTGCGGAAAGGACGCGGCAAAAATGACGCTTGATCTCCACGAGACGACCTCCGTTCGCCTGCGTTCGCTCATCGACGCTTTCCAGGGCCGACGCGTACTGGTCATTGGCGATATGGTGGCCGACCAGTATCTGATCGGACGCCCCACGCGCATTTCCCGCGAGGCTCCCGTCCTGATCCTTGAACTGGATGAAGAGCGCACCATTCCTGGCGGCGCGAGCAACGTCGCCGTCAACGCCAACGCCCTGGGCGCAGAAGTATTTTTGACCGGCGTGGTCGGCGACGATCTGCCCGGCCAGAGTCTGCGCCAGGCGATCAGCGAACTGCACATGCACCAGGAGGGAGTACTCACCGATCATGGGCGACCGACCTCTACCAAGACGCGCATCCTGGCTGGCAGTCCACAGGTCGTGCAGCAGCATATCGTGCGCATCGACCGCGTGGACACCTCCGAGCTGACGGACCCCTGCAAGAGCAAGATTCTCAACTATATCGCGGACCTGCTGCCCTCGATCGACGCCGTAGTGCTCTCCGATTACGAGAACGGCGTCATCAGTCCCGACATTATCCAGGCGTGCATTCCGGCGGCGCGTGCATTGAATAAAGTCGTTGTAGCCGACTCGCATGGCTTGCTGTTCCGCTTCCAGGGCGTGACCGCGCTCACGCCGAATCAGCCCGAGGCCGAGCTAGCGCTGGGCATGACGATCAGAAACCAGGCCGATCTCGATGCAGCCGGTCAGCGCCTGCTCGCGGGTAGCAACGCGCAAGGCGTGCTGATTACGCGTGGCAGCGAGGGGATGAGCCTTTTTGAATCCGGCAAGGCACCTCTGCACCTGCCCATTTATCATTTGCCGCTTGCCAGCGAGGTCGTCGATACCAACGGCGCTGGCGATACTGTCGCGGCGACGTTCACCCTGGCGCTCACGGCGGGCGCGAGTATGGCCGAGGCGGCGTACCTGGCGAACGCGGCGGCGGCGCTGGTGGTCAGGCGGCTGGGCTGTGCCAGCAATACGCCCGCAGAACTGGCGGAGGTGTTGGCGTGAAGAATCTGATTACTAACCAGAAAATAGTGCGGCACGACGAACTCGCGGACATAGCGCGCTCGCGGCAGCAAGCGGGTGAGCGCGGCGTCTTTACCAACGGCTGCTTCGACCTGATCCACCTGGGCCACGTGCGCTACTTGCAGGAGGCGCGTGCTCTCGGCGATTTCCTGGTGCTGGGCCTCAACAGCGACGAGAGCACGCGCCTGCTCAAGGGAGCCGGTCGTCCGCTGGTGCCAGAGGACGAGCGGGCCGAAATTCTGGCCGCGTTTCCATATATTGACTATGTAACGATCTTTGCTGAACCAACGGCGGGGCCGCTGGTCGAACTGTTGCAGCCCGCTATTTATGTGAAGGGCGGCGACTACGCCAGCGCCCAGGATGGCGTGCCCGATACCAGCCGCCTACCGGAGGCAAAGGTGGTGCAGGCGTATGGCGGCACTGTGCGCCTCATTGCGTACCTGCCACACCATTCGACAAGCGAGCTGATCGCAAAAATCAAGCAACTCCCATAGGATGAATGAATGGCAAAAGATTCTATCGAAAATATGCAATCTTCTGATGATCTGAACGAAAATGCACAATCTGAAGAGAAAAATATCGACATCGAAGTAGTGCCGCTCGCCATGGATACAACCTCCGTTGAACAGGTGTCTGTTGGAGAGCCAGCCGTCGCGGCTGTGCAGGAAGAGGGCAGACCGAGCGAGCGGCGCGAGATTGTGCGTTCCGCCTCCCTGGTCATGCTCGGCAACCTGGGCAGCAGCATCATGGGCATGGTGCGCCAGATCGTCGTCGCCTCCACCGGGCAGGTTATTTTTGCGCCCTTTCTGGCCGCGCTGCTACCCGCGCAGACCTTCAACGATCTGCTGGTCAACGGCTCCGTGCCGGGCGCTCTAATCCCTACCTTCAATGATTACGCCGCGCCCGAAAAGCGCGACGAGCTGCGCCGCATCGTCTTCACCATCGTCAATCTCGTCCTGCTGATCGGCATTGCTGTTGCGATTCTCTTTACCATCATCGCTCCCTGGTTTGTCAGTAAAGTTCTGGTTTCAGGTTTCAGCCCCACATCTCAGCTGCGTACGCTTGAACTGGCGCGTATCATCATTTTCTCGCTGCTGATCCTGGGGCCGTTCGCGGTGCTCCAGGCGGCGCTCTACGCGCTCAAAGAGTTTGGTTGGCCCGCTTTTGCCACGGCGGCCTCCCATGTTGGCATCATCATTGGTACAGTCGCGGGGAGCTGGATTGGCATGGCGCAGTTCGGCTATCTGGGGATGGCGTTCGGATTTCTTCTCGGCGCGCTGGGCGAGATCGGCCTGCTGGTGCCGGGTCTTCGCAAGCAGCGTTTTGGATATATGTTTGTGCTCGATCTAAAACATCCAGCCCTGCGCCGCATTCTCAAGCTCTACGCCCCCATCGCCGTCAGCTTTCTCGGCAGCATGGCACTGATCTTTCTCGACCAGAATCTCTCCTCCAGAACGCCGTGCGCCTCGTTCATGCAGCATGTAGCGCTGGTACTATGCCGGGAAGACAACTCAGGTGCCAAAGGTTTCGCCACCACGCTGATTCAGTTCCCCGGCGGACTCGTCGCGGCGGCGCTCTCCTTCGCTGTATTGCCCACGCTCTCAACGCATATTCGTGAGGGCAATATAGAGCGCTTCAAAGATACGCTCCTGCTCGGATTTCGCCTGGGGCTGCTGCTGATGATTCCCGCCGCTGCTGGCCTGATTGTCTTGCAGACACCTATTATCGCGCTTATCTTCGAGCATGGCAATTATAATGCCGACAACGCTCATCTTGCTGCCATGGCCCTGCAAAACTATGCCTACCAGTTGCCCTTCGTCGCGCTTGACCAGCTCTTGATCTTCGCCTTCTACGCGCGCAAGAACACGCTCATTCCAGTGATCGTCTTCTTTGTCAGCATCCTCGGCTACCTGGCCGTCGCGCTACCATTCTTCCAGACGATCGGCATGCCCGCGCTGGCCTTCGCCAATACCGTCCAGAACTCGTCGCACGCGCTGATCCTGCTCGTCTTGTTGCGCATGGCTATCGGCTCGCTCCACTTGCGCAAGATGATTCCTTTTATCCTGAAGATCCTGCTGGCGACCGCCGCGATGGTCGCCCTGGCCTGGGGTTTGCAGCTCCTCCTGGGCCATGTCGCGCTCTTCTCGCTAACGAAGTTCACCGGACGCCTCTTAGTAGTTCTCGTAGCGGGCGGACTGGCAGCAGCTGCTTACTTTGGCCTTGTATTGTTATTCAAAGTCGAAGAGATTGGCCTCCTA
>JALYTQ010000023.1 GCA_030854195.1 Chloroflexota bacterium | reverse complement strand
CGCAGCGATATCTATGCGCTGGGGGCGACGCTGCATCGCATCTTGACGCACCACGATGCGTCCAACAATAAGCCGAGCATTTTCACCTTTCCCCCGTTGCGTGCCCTGCGGCCCGATATCTCGCAAGCATTTGAGCAGGTGGTAGTAAAGGCGCTGCAGCCAGACTTGAAGCAGCGCTGGGCGAACGCATTCGAGATGGAGCGTGCAATAATCAACCTGCCGCCGGTGACGGTTGTGCCTCCGGTCGGACCGATCGTGCAACAGCAGGGGATGCCGCGTCCGGCGAACTCATTCACGCCGCATAGCAGTGTGCCCGGCTCTGGCGGAGGTTCTACACCTGTTACTACGGGCACGAATGGTCCTGCCGGACACCATATCACAGCCGCGCAAGGCTACATTACGGCTGGTCGCGTCGAGACTGCCCACGCGGCTGTGCAGCAGGCATTCGCGTTGGAGCCGAACAATCCCCTGGTGCATAAGATCTTTGGGCAGATTTTTGCGCGTCAGACGCCACCACGCCCTGACCTTGCTGTGCGCGCGTACAACCGCTCGTTGGAGCTGAGTCGAGAGGATGGCGAGACGCACAAACTGATAGGAGATGTCTCGCTGTACCTGACGCAGCAACCTGTGCAGGCGATTCCTGCTTACCGGGAAGCACTGCGCCTGAACGTGAATGATTATGAGGCGCATCTGCGGCTGGGCCAGTGTTATGAAAAGACGAACCAGCTGGCCCCCGCGTTGTACGAGTATCAAGAGGCGGTGCGCCTGGCACCGGAGCAACCTCCGCAGCCGGGAGTGCACTTTGCGCTTGGTCAGCTTGCCATGCGTATGAATCAGCTCACGATAGCCGAGCACGCGTTTGTGCAGGTGCTCTACATTAATCCGGCGGATCATCAGACGCGTTTCTTGTTGAGTCAGGTCTATGAGCGTGAGAACAAGCTGGAAGAGGCATTTCGTCAATGCAGTTACGTAATCCAACCTCTGGGCGCAAACCCGGCTGTGCAGCAGATGATGCAGCGTTTACGAACGAATTTAGGACGATAAGAGGCGGTGTTCTATGAGCAGTGAAATCGGCATGAAGGGAAAGGGTCAATGAGTACGCATCGTTTCATCTCCTGGAGGCAAAGAAGGGGTAGTTTTGTGGCGACTGGCCTTTCGCTGCTCGGCGCGCTCCTCATCGCCTTCCAATTGATTCTGCTCAATTCTGCCAGTGTGCTGGCTGCGCCTGTGGTCCAGCCGCAGAATCAGCCACAGGATATCAGCTTTGCCGGTGTCTCCGTTGTGCGCGTGTTGTCCACGTATATGCCCGGAAACGGCACCAAGATAAAACCTCCTGTCACGTCTTCTTTACAATGCACCGGGCTGGGCGTGATCGTGTCGAGCTGGCAGACGACAAATGTTACCGAGATGAATAACTGGCTGCTGACCGATGGGAAGCTGGTTGATCCGACGCAGGAGAGCTGTGATATAGTACCCTCAAAACAAATGTCGCTCACCAAAATCGAAGTCTTTCTCAGCTCAGCGTATAATACGACCATCCAACCTGCTCTCGTGACCCTTCCTGTACAGCAGGTGGCGAACTCCGCGACGCCCTCCGCCATACGCT
This sequence comes from Chloroflexota bacterium, assembly GCA_030854195.1. Classification (GTDB taxonomy): domain Bacteria; phylum Chloroflexota; class Ktedonobacteria; order Ktedonobacterales; family Ktedonobacteraceae; genus JACDAE01. The sequence goes on along the minus strand of JALYTQ010000023.1, from coordinate 26,641 downwards.
GTCAGCAGACCGTGTGCAGCGACGGGCTCGCGCTGGTGGCATTTCCAGAGCAATCGACCCATACGTTGCCCTTTGTGAATCTAGCCACAACCGACCGAACGCAGGAAGCAAAGATCGCGTTGAGCCAGGTCGGGGTCGCAGCGGGCACACTGAATCTTCCTCCGCCGACGGTGCAGAGTGCTAAAGCAACGGATCAGTATCGGTCACAGGTGCAGCAGTATATGACGCCGCAACGCTTGCCCACCGCTAGTACGCTGCCTATTGAACGCGGGACGCCGATCGTCAATACTAGCGGCGAACTGACGGGCATCTCCACAGGAGGAAACGCGGTCGCGTCGGTAAGCGACTTTGCGAACTGGGTCAATAGTGTGCCCGAGCTGAAAGTAACGCATGCAAACCCCGTCCAGAACGCCTGGAAGAGCGGCATCAGCGCGTATTTCGGCAAGAATTATGCTGCCGCCAGCACATATTTCCAGACCGCGGTCAACGCTAATGCCCTGTTCGAGGGCGCGCAGCAATTCAAGGTACTCAGCGATAATCAAGTTGCGGTAAGCAAGCAGAAAAGTCCAGTGAGTGGGGGAAGCGAGCAGCCGATCAAGATCAACTTCCTGGGCATCTCCTTTACCTTCCCCGATATGCGCGCGCTGGCACTTCTGGGCTTTGTTGTCTTTGGCGTACTTCTATTGCTGGTGATAGCGCTGCTCATACGGGGGCGCACGAGGCGCAGGCGCGTGTTCAAGGATTACAACGAGGCGGAGCGCAGGGCCGAACAGGATGCCCAGCGCATCGCGGCGATGGAGGCCGCGCAGGGCGCGCAGCGATCCGCACAAGCGTCGCAGGCAGCCGCGCAGCCGCCTTTTGCCGCCGGAGGAGCGATAGGGGCAAGTCCGGTAGCCGTGGGGGATTTGCGCTGTCCCAATTGCGGGAATCCTGTGATGCGAGGAGATAACTTCTGCTCCAATTGCCGTATGGTGCTCTCCCCTTCCGAATCGGGACACCATATGCGCGTCATGCCACAGCCCGCGCAGCCACCTGAGCAGTCCTCGCCTGTACTGCCTCCGCAATACTCACCGGTGCGTTCGATTGCCGAGCAGCCGACGATTGAAATGCCGCCCGAAGCCTCGCATGAGCAATCTACGCTCGAACTGGCGTCTCCGGTGAATGGACAGGGCGATGGGGAGAAGACGGTTCCCTATTCGATTGCGATCCATCAAGGGAGAGGGTCCGGTTATGTCGTGGGGACGCGCTCAGATCCAGGCATTAAGAGGAAGTATAAGCCGAACGAGGATAGCCTCTTCGCCGCGCAATGGGAGCCCAATGCGGGCCTACAGGTGGCCTCTTCCGGCCTCTATGTGATAGCTGACGGTATGGGTGGGCATGCCAATGGACAGGATGCCAGCCGCAGCGCGATCCAGACGATTGTCGACTTTATGTTGCCCAAGTTGTCTAAAAACATAGATACACGAAGCACCGATCCCGGCGAACTGCTCGCCAACGCGGTCCAACGCGCCAACCAGGTGGTGCATCAACATAATCTAGAGCGGCGCGCCGATATGGGAACCACCGTGACCGCTGCCTTGATCGTCGGCACAACCGCTTATGTAACCAATGTAGGGGATAGTCGCACGTATCTCTATCGCGAGCCCGATGGCCTCAGAAAGGTCACCAACGATCATTCGGTCGTGGCGAGCCTCGTCGACGCGGGCATCATCAAGCCCGACGACATCTATACGCATCCCAAGCGCAACCAGATCTATCGCAGTCTGGGCGAAAAGGCGCAGATAGAGGTGGACACCTTTGTCGTGCAGTTGCAGCCGGGCGACAGGCTGCTGCTCTGCTCCGATGGGCTCTGGGATATGGTGCGCGATCCGAAGATAGAAAGCATAGTGAAGAGTACCTTTGCCGATCCGAAGATGACGGCGGACATGTTGATTCAGGCCGCTCTTGAAGGTGGGGGTGAGGACAATGTGAGCGTCATCGTCGTCTCTGTAACCGAAAAGCAACCTGGCAACGGGAATGGTATGCGGCTGCTTGCGAAGCCGGATTCGCTACAGATGCCGAAGCTCTAGGTAGCGGGCGCGTAGCCGTAGCCAAAATTGTCGTACTTTCCTCCCTGTGCTATAATCTATCCAGCATCTTCTCGCCTTTGCGGAAGGCAAGTCTTGGGGAGGAAAAGTTTGTGTCAACAGCAAATAATATTGGATATCTTTATGCAGGCATTCTCATAGTAGCCGGGTTTCTGTTCGTTATCGTCGCAACCCTTGTCTCGAATCTGCTTGCGCCCCATCATGCAACGAAGGAAAAATTGCAGACCTACGAGTCTGGAGAGTCACCTATCGGCAATGCATGGGTGCAATATCCGCTCGGCTTCTACATCTTTGCTCTGCTATTTGTCGCTTTTGATGTAGATATCGTCTTCATCATCGCCTGGGCTATCATCTTTAAACAATTAAGCATTTTTGGATTTTTCGAAATTCTCTTCTTTATCATCGTACTGGCGCTTGGCCTGATGTATGCCTGGCGCAAGGGAGTAACACGATGGATCTAGTCCCACGTACAACGAATATGCCCAGCGCGACGACGGGGTACCGCGATCAGAATGCCGCGCTGGCCCGCGATCTGGCACCGATCGCGCAGATTACAGGCAAGCCGCTCGCGCCTAAGACGCTGAGGGGTGATTTTCTCGCTCTGGATATCGAGCGCGAGAGTCTTGTCGCGGTATGTCGGTTCTTGCGCGATCAGCTGGGTTTTGATCTGCTGAGCTGTATTTCAGGGGTCGATATGCTCGATCACCTGGAGACGGTCTACCACATGCGCTCGACGACGCGTGGGCAGTTGCTGCAAGTCAAGGTGAAGATCGATCGCGAGAAGCCAGAGGTCGACAGCGTGGTATCGGTCTGGCCGACCGCCAACTGGCTGGAGCGCGAGACCTATGACATGTACGGCATTCATTTCGCGGGCCATCCCGACCTGCGCCGCATGTTGCTGGACGACGACTTCGAAGGCTATCCGCTACTGAAGACCTTCCACCAGGTGCCACTTACGGTAAAGCCGCGTGCTACAACGCAGGTCGATCCGAACATGGCTGTCGATAGTGATTTCCAGCAGCAGCGTGTAGAGCATGTGGTGCAGAAGAAGCTCGGTCAGGGGCTCGAAGAGCGCCTGCATCCTGGCACGCCGACGTTTGAGCATACTCAGGAATCGGTGCAGGTGGAAGCGAATCGGCATACGTCGAAACCAGAGGGTCAATCCGTATCACATAGTAGTACATCTGAAAATAGCAAAACATGAGGCTGAAGGTGGGCGATGCCAAAGACTAAAACGCGCAGAAAAGCTGGGTCCACGGCTTCAGTAAAAAATACAGCGGTAACGCGCCAGCCGGTAGTAGAAAGGCCAACCCCTGTCTCTACGACCAGGGCGCGCCAGCCAGGGAAGGCGAGGACGCCAGGAATGCAGAGCGTGATTATGCCCGGCATGGTAGCACTCGGCTGTGTGGGCATGGCCTTCACGTTCGCCGTGTTCTCCTCCGATCCTAATCGCTTGCTGTTTGCTGGATTGGCGATGGTGATGGCAATCATGTGGTCTGTCAGCTTCGGAGTTCGTCTGCGTAAGATATTACAGCGAAGATGACGCCGCTGGCGTTATGTTAATTTAAACAAAGTAACGAGGAACTTATGGCAACAAACCAGAATATGGATACACATCCTGTGACTGATGACACCGGCGAGGGGATAAAGTCGCAGGAGATGTTGCTGAATATGGGGCCGCAACACCCCAGCACGCATGGTGTGTTGCGCCTGGTGCTGGCGCTTGAAGGCGAGACGGTGACGGATTGTACTCCGGTAATCGGCTATCTGCATCGGGGCATCGAGAAGATTCTGGAGAATCGGCCTATTATGGGTGGCATCCGCTATATGGATAACGTCGATTACCTCTCGCCCATGCTCAATGAGATCGCCTATGCGGGCGCGGTTGAGCAATTGATGGGCATGGAACTACCGCGCCGCGCTCAATACATTCGTCTGTTAGTCGGTGAGATGCAGCGTATCGCCAGCCACCTGGTGGCTGTGGGCACGTACCTGCTGGACCTGGGCGCGTTTACTCCGGTGCTATGGACGTTCCGCGATCGCGAGGGCATCCTTACGCTCTTCGAGGCGCTGGCCGGAAGCCGCTTTAATGTCAACTACCAGCGCGTCGGCGGAGTGCTGCACGACTTCCCCAAGGGCTGGATGAGAGAGTGCGAAATCTTTCTCGATCGCGTCGAGAAGAATATGGCTGAGTTGGAGACGCTGGTCACGGGCAACGAGATCTTTGATGCGCGCACTCAGGGCGTGGGCTACATAGATCCGCAGCAGGCCATTGCTTACGGCCTGACGGGTCCGATGCTGCGCGCCTCTGGCGTCAACCTGGATCTGCGCGTCAACCGCCCGTATATGGCGTATCGTGAAGTACCTGTGAATCCGCAGGTTCGTCAGGAAGGCGATTGCTTTGCGCGCTATAAGGTCCGCATGCAGGAGATTTATGAGAGCATTCGTCTCAGCCGTGTGGCGCTAGACAAGATGCCCGGCGGACCCATCGGGACGCGCTCGCCGATTGCCTTGCGGCCTCCCAGGGGCGAGACGTACTTCGCGATTGAGGGGAGCAAAGGCGAACTAGGTGTCTACCTTATTAGCGATGGCAGTGAGTATCCCTGGCGTGCCAAGTTACGCGGACCATCCTTCGTCAATTTGCAGATACTGCCGGAGATGTTGCGCGGCCACAAGATGAGCGACGTGGTGGCAATCACCGGGAGCCTCGATCTCGTATTAGGTGAGGTGGATAGATAAACATGTCCCATTCGCTTTTTCGCAATTGGAGATATCCATGTTAAATGTAATTTTAGCTGATGACTCATTCTTATGGTGGACGCAACTATGGAATGGAATTTTATCATGGCAATTCCTCCAGTTTCTCATTGCGTTCGTCGCCATCTTCCTTTTTATTATGACCAGCGCGGTGATCGTGATTCTGCTTGAACGCAAGGTCATGGCATGGATGCAGGACCGCGTGGGGCCGATCCATACGGGACCCTGGGGATTGCTACAGACGACCGCTGATGTGGTCAAACTGCTCCTGAAAGAAGATATTCGCGGTCAGCAGCACGATCAGCTCGTCTTTTTGTTGGCCCCATCGGTCTTCATGGCCCCTGTGATCGCGGCCTTTGCTGTGCTACCATTCTCCCCATATCTCGGTCTACCGGGCAGCGCGTTAGCGACCGGCATCATCTATCTTGTCGCTGTGAGTTCCATCGACGTGATCGGCGTCATTATGGCTGGCTGGGGTTCGAATAACAAGTATTCGCTGATCGGCGGACTGAGAGCGGCGGCGCAGATGATCTCGTACGAGCTACCGCTGGTGCTGGCACTGGTCGGCGTCGTTATGCTGACAAGCGTGCTGGCCGGGATGCCGGGCTATCCGGGCATCGCCGACAGCGGCATTGGCACAATCTCGATTCGCGAGATTATGGACTTTCAAAACGTGTGGCACAAGACGGGGATCGGCATTCTCGATTTCCTCTTCCAGGGCTTTACCCCCTGGTCGTGGTTCTTCCTTTTCCAGCCGTTAATGCTCCTCATCTATTATACCTGCGGACTGGCTGAGACGAACCGCGCGCCCTTCGACCTGCCCGAGGCTGAGTCGGAGCTGGTTGCTGGCTATGTCACCGAGTATAGCGGACTGCGCTGGGCGCTCTTCTATCTTGGTGAATACGGAAATATGACCATCGTCTCTGCGATCGCGAGCTACCTGTTCCTGGGTGGCTTCTCGGGTCCCGGCGTTGGCTACCTGGTTGGACTCAACTCGCCGGGTTGGGGGCTGCTTGGCAACATCCTCGCGCTTGGCTACTTCGTAACCAAGATCTACCTGCTCTGCGTTGTTTTTATCTGGGTGCGTACCACGCTGCCGCGTCTGCGCTCAGACCAGCTTATGCAATTCGCCTGGCTGATCCTGATTCCAGTAACGCTCGGCAACATCATTGTTACCGCCATGGTCTACTTGATCGTCAGTGGACTTGGCGCGCCCACCTGGGTCTTCCTGGTTGTCGTTGCCGCGATCAACTGGGCAGCGGTCTTTGGCTTTATACAGCTTGTCAGCCGCGTCACCGTTTCCTCGACGCGCAAGGCGCAGGCACCCGCGATCCGCGCACAGCGTCGCGCCGCCGCCACGCCAGCGCTCCCGCTGCGTGACGCGGTGCCACAGCTTGCACAACCCCGGACCGTACCCGCCAGTAGTAGCAAAGAGTAGCAACCGTTTGCATAGCGTTGGCGGGATGGTAGCTCAAGCCACCATTCCGCCAACGCTATGCAAACTATTCAACACCTGTTCATAACAACATGGAGTATCGTCACTCGTTGGGAATAATTTCGCCCTGGATCGGTTCTCCTATGGCCGCCGTCAGATCCTCGATCACCTCGATGTCGGCCTCGCGTAGCAAAAGCTCGTCGGTATCGGGCGGTCTTTCCGACACCTCCACCAGGATCATCGCGTCGTAGCCCTCTCGCGCATTGAGAATCTGAAACTGCACGACTTTAATCACCCTATAATCGGGCAGACCGGGTACTTCCTTGCCGACGAGATCATTGGCCCAGAGCGCGATCTGCGTCATGGTTGCCGCTGACTCATAGGCCAGCATTCTTGTTTCCATATACTACTCACTTTCTATAGATGCTTATAGTTTAAGCGTTTCTGATCTGCTTTTGGATGCAAGAATAGCAGGATCACGCCAGCGACGGCTAAAGAGTCACCTGATTAGCGAGAATGGGGTAGCCAAGGACTTTACTGGCAACATCGCTGAAAGAGGCTGCGTCCCCGCTACACCAGACCTGGAGAGCACCCTCCTCTGACCTCTTTGGATGGACGAGCGCCTCGGTATCCAGTATAGAGCGCGTGCGGCGGGCGATGGCGGCTCCGCTATCAATTACCAGCACCTGCTTGCCGACAACGTGTTCAATTGCCGGGCGCAGGGCCGGGAAATGGGTGCAGCCCAGGACCAGGACATCGATATCGTGAATGAGCAGGGGATGTAGCGCGTGGGACAACGTTTCCTCGACCAGCGCGCCGCTCAGTTCGCCGCGTTCCACGAGCGTCACCAGTTCAGGGCAACCGACCGCGTAGACCTGGACGCCACTGGCATAATTATCGATCAACTGGCGCAGGTAAGCGGCCCTGGCGGCCTGATTCGTGGCGGCAATGCCCACTCGACCACGTTTTGTAAAGCGGGCAGCGGGCTTAACGGCTGGCACCACGCCAACAAAAGGGAGGGAGAAGGTCGCACGTAAGGTATTGAGCGCGGCCTGAGAGGCGGTATTGCAGGCAATGACAATCAGCTTGACGCCCTGCTCGATTAAAAAACGGCAGGCGCGTGTTGTCAGTTCCGTAATCTCGGCCTTGCTGCGCACACCGTAGGGACAATAGGCCGTATCGCCGAAGTAAATATAATGCTCCTGCGGCAGCTCCTGGCGCAAAGCTGACAGGATAGTCAGGCCACCTGCGCCCGAATCAAAAACGCCGATCGGTGCCAGCGCGCGTTCTTGTAAACGTGGGCTGGCGTCCTGAGCGTCTATTTCAGGGCGACCGCGCAGGTCGCCCTGGGTATACGCGGAATTGAAGGGGCTACGTTCAGCATCGTGCGCGGAGAACACAGAACGCGTCCCCGCTTCCTCATCTGAAGCCCAATAATACATAACTACTTCTATCTACTCCATACTACGAAACTCACGCTGTTCACCAAACACACGGCGCATCGTATCGCTGATCTCACCGAGCGTGGCGTAGAATTCGACGGCATCGATAATCAACGGCATAAGGTTTTCGGTGCCGCGTGCGCCCTGCTCCAGCGCCTGTAAGCGTTGTTGTACCTGCTCATTGTCGCGGCGCAGGCGCAACGCGGCCAGCTTTGCCACCTGTCTTTTGCCGACCTCGGGATCGAGATGCATGATCTTCGGATGCTCTTCGTGCTCTAGCGCGAAGCGATTGACACCGATCACTACGGCCTTTTTCTCTTCCAGTTTGAGCTGATAACTGTACGCAGCCTGCTCGATCTCGGCCTGAATATAGCCGCGCTCGATAGCATGCACGCTACCGCCCAACTCGTCGATCTTGCGAATATACTCCCATGCCTGCTCTTCGATCTGATTGGTGAGCGACTCGACATAATACGAGCCAGCCAGAGGGTCGATGGCATCGGCCACGCCGGTCTCGTAGGCAAGAATCTGCTGTGTACGTAGTGCCACGCGCACGGAATCTTCGGTAGGCAGAGAGAGCGCCTCGTCCCTGGAATTGGTATGCAAGGACTGCGTGCCGCCCAGAACTGCCGCCAGAGCCTGATACGACGTGCGCACGATATTATTATCGGGCTGCTGCGCGGTCAGGGTTGAGCCAGCGGTCTGGGTGTGGAAGCGCAACATCATCGAGCGCGGATCTTTTGCCTGGAAGCGTTCGCGCATAATGTGCGCCCACATGCGGCGGGCCGCGCGATATTTGGCGACCTCTTCGAACAGATTATTATGGCTGTTGAAGAAGAAAGAGAGCTGTCCGGCGAAACGATCCACATTCAGTCCCGCGTCGATTGCACCCTGCACATAGGCGATGGCGTTAGAGAGCGTAAAAGCGACCTCCTGGACCGCCGTCGAGCCAGCCTCGCGGATATGGTAGCCGCTGATGCTGATCGTATTCCAGCGCGGAACGTTCTCGGTACAGTAGCGGAAAATATTAGTAATGATGCGCATCGAGTGCTGCGGCGGGTAGATATAGGTACCGCGCGCCGTGTACTCTTTCAGAATATCGTTCTGAATCGTGCCAGTCAACTTCCGTATCTCCACGCCCTGCTTTTTCGCGACCGCGATATAGAGGGAGAGCAGGATGCTAGCTGTAGCATTAATGGTCATGGAAGTGCTGATGCGCTCAAGGGGCAGGTCGTTGAGCAATGTCTCCATATCTTCCAGACTGGAGATGGAGACGCCGACCTTGCCGACCTCGCCTTCGGAGATGGGATGGTCCGCGTCATAGCCCATCTGCGTGGGCAGATCGAAGGCTACCGACAGGCCGGTTGTGCCCTGCGAGAGCAGGTAGTGATAGCGCTTATTCGACTCTTCCGCCGTGGAGAAGCCCGCGTACTGGCGCATCGTCCAGAAACGGGAGCGATACATGGTTGGCTGGACGCCACGCGTGAACGGGAATTCTCCAGGGTAGCCCAGCTTCTCGTGCGTATCATATATGCCGAGATCGTCTTCCGTCGCCACATCCGGCACCTGTATATTGGAACTTGTTACGAATTCTGGTTGGCGTTCCTTAGCCTTTTCGCGGGCGTTCTTGAGGGTCGTGTCGCGCCATTCTTCGGCGTTTTTGCTGATGTGCAGATCCATAATGCTGCGGTTCTCCTTTACTACCTCAGGGCAATTATAGCATATCACGCGGAGTCGGGGTACTCCTTAGTTCTTATATTACCATTGCTACTATTCTGCAATATCTCAAACCGGTCACGATAGAGCTTGCTATCACAGAATGATCTCGCTTTGTGATATAAGTATGACATAGATGGGAATAGCACATATTTCTTTGCAGCTGTGGACGCCCATCTTTCTCATAGTCGAGACGTACTATTCAAATCAGGAGAATAATGATGAGCACGAGTGCAGCGAAGTTCCTCGCAGGCATTGGGCAGCGTACCGTGAAGACGGAGCGTCTAACGGTGGCCTATCTTGAGGCGGGCGCTGGGAGCATTCCGATAGTATTGGTTCACGGGAACGCCTCTTCGTCCCTCTTCTACCAGGATCTTATGTTGGCTCTGGCCGCGGTGGGACGCTACAAAGTTTATGCGCCTGATATGCGCGGCTATGGCGACAGTGAGGTGCTGCCGGTCGACGCGACGCGTGGTGTGCGCGACTACAGCGACGACCTGGATGCCTTTGTGCGCGCACTCAATCTGCCGCCGTTTCATCTGTTCGGCTGGTCGCTGGGTGGCAATGTCGTGATGCAGTACGCCATAGACCATCCAGGGCTGTTGCGCTCGTTAACTTTGCAGGCGGCGGGTTCGCCGTTCGGCTATGGCGGCACAAAGGGAGCCGAAGGCGCACCGGACTGGCCCGACTATGCCGGTAGCGGCGGCGGTATGGCTAATCCAGATTTTGTGCAGCGCATCGCGAATGGAGATCGTGGCAGCGACCAGAACTCGCCACGCACCGTCATGAATACGTTTTATTTCAAGCCACCCTTCCGCGCACCCGCCGACCACGAAGAGATCTATCTCAGCTCCCTGCTCTCCACAAAGGTCACGCTGGGCAACTATCCAGGCGACATGACGCCTTCTTCCAACTGGCCGAGCGTTGCGCCGGGAACGCGGGGCGTCAATAACGCGCTCTCGCCGAAGTACCTGAACCAGGCCGACTTCGCGACGATCAGCGACAAGCCGCCTGTGATCTGGCTGCATGGAGCCGACGACCAGATTGTTGCGGACCAGTCGCTGCTTGAATTTGGCACTCTCGGACAGCTAGGCGTTGTGCCCGACTGGCCCGGCAACGAGGTCTTCCCGCCTCAACCCATGAAGACGCAGTTGCGCACGGTGCTCGATAAGTACCGCGCCAATGGCGGTCAGTACCAGGAAGTCGTCCTGCCTGATTGTGGGCACTCGCCACATATCGAAAAGCCAGCCGAGGTGCTCAAACTGCTGACCGAATTTGTCGACGCGCACTAAGTAGAGGCGTCAACCTATAGCAGCCGCTCCAGTTCGTCCACTGTATTTACGGGTGCCTGGCAGGCGAAGTTCTGGCAGACGTACGCCGTCGCCTTTGCCTCTTTCTGCGGACGATCGGCCAGTAGAGGGATGCTTTGTCTGGCAGAAGCGTCATCCGGCGCGCAACAGGCGAGCACGCTATTGGGCAAGAAGCGATTGTTGATTACCTCCAGCAGTGCGCGCGTATCGGCGGCGCGAGGATGCCCGATCAGCGCCAGTTCTTTGCTGGGCGAGAGCGCGAAATCCAGCGCGCCGATCGCGTAACCGAACGCCTGTGGATGCTGCCCCATCAGGTCGGCGAGCGGGTTCAGGTAGTCGTCGGCGCGGCGGCGGTAGGACTGTTCGCCAGTAAAAGCGGCCAGCCGCAGCAGCAGATCGACGGCGACGCTATTGCCCGTGGGCGTCGCGTTATCCATGATCTCTTTGGGACGGCTGATCAGCGCCTCGGCGTCGCTGCCGGTATCGAAGAAGCCGCCGTTCTGCTCATCCGCGAAGAGCGGAATGGCCTGGTCGAGCAGCGCGCGCGCCTCGTTGAACCAGCGCGTATCAAAGGTTGCCTCGTAGAGTGCAAGCAGGCCATCAGCCAGGAAGGTATAGTCCTCCAAGTAGCCGTTCAGGCGGGCGCGGCCATCTTTATACGTACGCAGCATGCGTCCATCCTCTCTGCGCAATGTGCCGAGGAGGAAGGTAGCATTGTCGATAGCAACCTGCAGGTAATCGGGACGATTGAGATAGCGACCAGCCTCCGCGAAGCTGCGCAGCATCAGACCGTTCCAGGACGTAAGAATCTTCTCGTCGCGGCCCGGCTTCACACGCCGCTCGCGATCTTTGAAGAGAATAGCGCGGCCCAGTGCCAGGCGCTCCTGTATCTCATCCAGGCTGAGCTGCGCGTCATCCGCGACCTTCTGAGCATCCTGCGCGACATGCAGAATATTTTTGCCCTCGAAATTGCCGCGTGCGGTCACATCGTAGTACTGCATAAAATGAGGCGCGATCTCAGGTGGGAGCAGGGATCTGACCTCATCCGCCGTCCAGGTGAAGAACTTGCCCTCCTCGCCCTCGCTATCGGCGTCCTGCGTCGAATAGAAGCCACCCTCGGGTGATGTCATCTCGCGCATGACATAATTGAGCGTCTCCTCGGCGATGCGGCTGTAGAACGGCTTGCCCGTCACGATAGAAGCGTGCAGGTAGACGCGGCTGAGCAGGGCGTTATCGTACAACATTTTCTCAAAGTGCGGCACCAGCCAGCGGACATCGACCGAGTAGCGATGGAAGCCGCCACCGAGCTGGTCGTAGATGCCGCCATTCGCCATAGCTTGCAGCGAGCTTTCAACCACTTCCAGTGCTGAGTACTTTGTTGCTTGAGTATCCTGAAGCTCACCCTTGAGGCCGTGCAAATGGATGCGAAGCAAGAACTCCAGCGCCATGGTATTGGGGAACTTGGGCGCACCCTTGAAGCCGCCGTGGACTGGATCAAAATCTTCGATCAAAGCGCGACCGGCAGTAGCGAGCAGATCCAGCGAGAGGGTCGTGCCTGGATTGATGCGAGCGCGGATGGGCGCACCACTACGCTGCTTCAGGTGATCGGCGAGCTGATTTGCCTGCTCTTCCACCTCCTCGCGCTGCTGCTCATAGAGCTGCGCGATATAGTGCAGGACGCGTGGGAAGCCAGGCATCACCTGGCTGCCGTAGTGGCGATCGTCTGGCGGAAAGTAGGTGCCGCCGGAGAATGGGCGTCCATCGGGCGTCAAGAACATCGTCATCGGCCAACCACCCTGTCCAGTCAGTGCCTGCACCGCCTGCATATAGATGCTATCCAGGTCGGGGCGTTCCTCGCGATCAACCTTGATCGCCACGAAATGCTTATTCATGAGCGCCGCCGTCTCCTCATTTTCGAAGGACTCGTGCTCCATCACATGGCACCAGTGGCAGGAGGAGTAACCGATGCTCAAGAGAAGCGGTTTGTCTTCCCGGCGCGCCTTGCTTAGCGCCTCCTCGCTCCACGAATACCAGTCCACCGGGTTGTGCGCGTGTTGTAGCAGGTATGGACTCGTCTCGTTAATGAGGCGGTTGGTATGCTTATATTCTTCAGACGGAGATGTCATAAAATTGTGCTCCCTGTTGTTTGTACCTTGTAGCGTTCACTGTGTTTCATCTTATTGTACGACATCGGGAGTAGGATAGAAACTAGACATAGTATTTTTCGGGGATTGTTGTCTACAGCATGTAAATTTGTATTGCCGAGTATACTAATTAGTAGAAGCAGCGATTAATAGCCGCAGTGAACAATTTAAAATTGATCTTTCACAGGGGAACAAGGAAATAAGCTGTGTTCTCTTGTGAGGGAGAAAGTGGTTGTAGGGAATGGGAAAACGCAAAAATGAGACCTCAACGGTAGATCAACAACAGCCGTATGATAACATTCTCAAATCTCTTCTGGAAGGCCAGGAGGCGCAGATCCTGCCATATCTGCTTGACGAGGAAGTCGTCTACCTGGATACGCTTACAATCGAAGTCATGATTATCAACAGGATAATGCAACACTGGCACGGGAATTGCGTTGGATGGGAATTGTATTGCGGCGCGCGGATATCGTCCCGCTAGAAGACAAACGTATTATCGAGGAGCGATTAAGTATGTTTGATGATTTAATGGAAAAAGATCCCAAGATGCAACGGATTCGGGCTGAGAGTGAAGCGAGAGGGAAGGCCGAAGGAGAGGCGAGAGCTCACTTCTCAGTTCTGAAAAGAGGGAAGAAGATTGGTAGAGGGAGATGGAGTTGTGATGCTCCCCTCTCCCTTACAAGTCGCCTAGCAGAGGGCACTACGATTTTTGCGGACAAGGTAGAGTGCCTGGATGCGTTCCGCATCCTTCATATGCATACCGATCTTGTTGCGAGCGTAGGCCAGTGAGGCGCGCAGCAGGAGCTTTTCTGAATGGCCATGCGGCCACTGCCAGGCATTGAGATCGGTCTTGCGCTCTTTGAACTCCTGAGCAAGGGCATCGATGTCGTCAACGCGGTCGCGCAGCGTGCAGATGATGGCTCGCTGCTGGCGTTCCGGCAGTTGTAGTACGGCATCCACCACCTCTTTAATGCGACTGGTGAGCGCGACCTGCTCCTCGTACTCGAAGGCTGGATCGTTCATGCCCGCGCCGGGCGCGATCAGCATATCCCCCTGGTAGAGTTCTCCCTCTTCATCCACAGGAAGAGCCAGCGCATATTGTGGCTTCAGGCGGCGCACCATATCGATAAATTCGCTATTCACGATGCGCTTAATGTATGTCTTAGGATAGTCGATGCGCTTATCTTGCAACGTATGCCAGAACTTGATGCGCACGCGCTGAATAAGATCGTCTGTTTCCAGGTCAAATACGTCGGGATGCACAACATGCGGATGTTGATGCATGCGGTCATATACCTGCTTGACGATATACGCATCGTATTGTTCCAATATCGCCTCTATATGCGTCTGGTTCTCTTCCATAACGCCATTGGTACTGGTAGCAGATAACCGGCATTGAGATATTCCCATGACTTTCGCTCCTCGCACTTTTATGCTCTCTATCATCGTCGTCGCAGGTTGTCAATGGTGTGCTTCACCTTTAGTCTCTATGCAAATAACTATAAGGCCATTTTAGTGAAAAACAGAGCCAGTTTCGTGACAATTTTATGTCATAGTATGCAAAGTGCCGGGAGCGAAGAAACAGGCTCTTTTTCTGTACCCGTAAACCTGTCGTGTCGTACAATAATTACGATAATCATTGAGAAAGAATGAAGTAGGACAATGCAGATACCTTTTGACACCGTGATTGCTAGCGCCAGTGCTTTTTTAAGCGATATTGATCCTGTGATGCGCGCAGCAATCGAGCGCGTCGGACCCTGTACGCTGAAGCCCGATCCCGATATCTTCGAGGCGCTTATCGACGCCATCATCTCGCAGCAGATCTCTGTCAAGGCTGCAGATGCGATCGTGGGACGGCTGCGGGTCGCTCTTCCCGATAACAAGATCACGCCCGAGGCGCTCCTGCTCTTCGAGCACGAGGATCTACGCGCGCTGGGCCTTTCAACGCCGAAGGCGAACTACGTGCGTAACTTGCTTGAGCATATCAAGAGTGGGCAGCTCGACCTGGAGCGGCTGGCCGAGCTAGATGATGAGGCGGTCATTCAGCAACTGGTCGCGGTAAAGGGCATCGGGCGCTGGACAGCGGAGATGATCCTGATCTTTTCGTTGGGGCGGCCCGACGTATTGCCCGTCGATGATCTTGGTTTTCTCGAAGGGGTGCGCGCGGCGTATGGACTCTCCACGCGACCGATGCGCAAGGAGATGCTCGCGCGCGGTGAAGTATGGCGTCCCTATCGGACGTTCGCGACGTGGTATATGTGGGGATTGCGCCGTCTGGCCCAGCGCAATGAGCGTGAACGAACGCGTATCGTATCATTATAAGACGACATAATAATAGAGTGAGCGATGGATATACCTGAAAACTATTACGCTGTTTTAGGCGTTCCCATAGATGCTGACGCCGATATGTTAAAACGAGCATACCGCCAGCTTGCCCGACGTTATCATCCTGATCTGGCCGGTCCGGGCGGGGCGATCGAGATGAAGCGCATCAACCGGGCGTACGCGGTGCTAAGCGATCCCGAGAAGCGCCGCAGCTACGATACGGTGATCGGCGGCGTCATCGACCTGCGCAGAGGTGGCTTTGCCCGCCCGCGTCCGCAGCGGCCTCTCTTTGAGCCCTCGGAGGACGTAGAGTTTTCCGGCCTCAACATTTTCAGCACCAGGGGACCTTTGAGTGCTGGCACTGCCATTCACAGCAAGCTCGGCGTCATCTCCGCGCTCGGGTGTGTGCAGATCGTGGGCGGCATGATTATCGCGGCAGGTTCTCTCGATGGGAAAGGGGCACTGTGGCGACTGGTCAACGACGAGGTCGCGGAACCGATCGGGTTCGTCGCTAACCCGGCATTTGCCGTTGAGTCGCTGCGTGAGTTGCGTTTCTCGCAGGCGGGTAGCCTGCTGGGCGGATGGGGCCGCTTAGGGCTGCACGTATGGGATGGCCTCAACGGAACGCGGCTGTGGAGCTACGCGTTGGGGCAACGCGCTGTATCGGCACACTATTCGCTCGACATGACGCTGCAAGTGACCGCTGGAGGGAGACGCCTCGCGCATATGGCGCTGCCTCTACTCGTTGACGACGCGCATGCTCCACGCGCATGGGGAGTGCGTGGAAGCGATGTCGTGAGCCACGAGATGGGGACGGCGGAGAGCAGTCTGAGCGAACCGCTTGTCTGTGCCGAAGAAGGAATAGAAAAGCGTCAGTTCTGGGCGATACGCCAGCGCGCGCTCACCCAGGACGCCAGCATTCTGGTCACGCTCTCCTGCGCGCACCTGCCGCGAGATCAGCAGGAGATGGCGATAGTACGGCGCTGGGACCTGTCGGCTAGGGGGCGTATGGGCGGCAAGGCTCGGCCACAAATCGCCGCCTCGATCGTCGTGGGGCGCTGCGCCAACTGTAGTCCCCCCTACGCAACGACGCCCGATGGACGAATGGTCGCGTTTGTGCACGAGGGGAAAAAGTTGCGCCTCTGTGATACCGTTGCGGGCACGTATAGCGAGCTGGCAAGTGGGACAATGGGGAGCAGCTCGAAGCTGGCGCTCTCGCCGGATGGGGAATGGGCCGCCATAGCGCGCGAGGATAGCGAGGTCAACGAAGGCGTCGTCGACCTCTGGTCGATCGTCACGGGCCAGATTGTGCAGAAGCTGTATCATCCGTGGCAGATCAGCGCCCTGCATTTTGCGGGCAAGCAACTGGTTGTCGCGCTGACGGACGGAACCATTCAACAGTGGATCTAAATCAGTTAGAAAGATAGACCTTGTAAAATTCATCTTCGTAGTAAATAATTAGGGAGAAGAGCGGAAAAATTCTTATTTATTAAGAACAGGCAGCAAATAGGTTGACAATTTACAGCGTCTTCTCTATAGTTCAATCATACGTAGTGATTCTCATGCAGATTTGTAAGGCATCGTGCAGTTATGTAGAGCAGCGAAAAAGAGATGACGCGTGAGGATGTAATTTTGAGTAAGCTTGAAAGAAGACCTTCAAGGTAAAAAAATGCCAGTGTCTGGTGCGACTGGATAGATGATTGAACTTGAAGCGGTAAAGTGGTGATGGAACGACAGAGCGTACCGCGTAGATGTCGTTTGAACAAGCCAGCAGAATAACGGGGAGCAATGTATGAACTGTTCTCGATGCGCAGCAGAACTGCCAGAATCAGCCACCTTTTGCTCAAGATGTGGGGCGACCACAGTCTCGGGCTCGTTGACGTCATCGGTATTCTCGTATCTACCAGCCGGAGCGCCTCCGTGGCCCAGCACAGTGCCAACAAAAGCCGCGCATGCACCTGGGGGTATGGCTTCTGCGCAGCCAGCAGGCGTTGTGCCAGTAAGGAAGCCAAGACGCTCGGCTGGGAGTATTGTAACGACCGTTGCCTTGATTGTGCTCGCTCCCCTGATAGGTATCGGTATCACACTGGGCATCCTGGCGAGTCAGGGCCTTTTCCCGCCGGGCGCAGCGAATGCACAGCCAAGGAACGCCATTATACCTAAGCAACAGCCGGCGACTCCTGTCGCGGCGGCGACCTCCACGACGGCCTCGCAGGGGAGCCTGCCGACCCCTACATCGTTTAAGACGACCAACAACAAAGATGTCAATGTCTCTGTGCAGTATCCAGGTGACTGGGTAGCCGAGACGCCCCAGAAGTCAACCAGTTTTACTTCACTCATCATTCATACTCCGCAGCAGCAACAGACGGGTATTGAGTTCTTCGTGGCGCGTTACACCGACACGACATCAGCAACGATCACCAGCCCGGACGAGATCAACCAGGCGAATGTGTCGGGTATCAGCCAGCAGCAGCCCGACGCAAATGTGCAGATAGTGTCATCGGGCCAACCCATGATAGGTGGTACAAAATGGTCGCAGGAAGATGCCACCTATATGGACGGCACAACTAACATGAAGATCCATTTTGTGACCATTTCGGCCCAGCATAACAAGATCTACTACAATATCGCCTTCCTGGTACCCGATCAGTACTACGGCGAGGCGATGCAGAAGTATATCCAGCATATGCTCGACTCGTTCCAGTTCCTATCATAAAAAGCGTATAAAAAAGGCTCACCATGTTGAACATGGCGAGCCTTTTGTATGGTAAGAAGTGGAGACTAGTACTCGGGCATTGCCGGAGCCGCCGCCTTCTCCTTCTCGGGCAGATCGGTCACGAGTGCCTCAGTGGTCAGGATCATCGCCGCGATGCTCGTCGCGTTCTGTAAAGCGGAGCGGGTCACTTTGGCGGGATCGATGATACCGGCCTCGACCATATCGACATACTCGTCGCTGAGGACGTTATAGCCAATGGACTTGCTATTGCGCTCTTTCTGAGCGCGGCGGATGCCCTCGACGATAACGGAGCCATCGCGGCCACCATTGATCGCGAGCTGACGAACGGGTTCCTCAAGGGCGCGGCGCAGAATCGTCACGCCGGTTGCGGCATCGCCGGTCAGGTTCAGGTTGTTCAGGGCCTCGACAGCATTCAGCAGAGCGACGCCGCCGCCAGGAACGATACCCTCTTCGACGCCAGCGCGGGTAGCGGACAGCGCGTCCTCGACGCGTGTCTGGCGATATTTGAGCTCAACCTCAGTACCGGCACCGACCTTAATGACGGCAACGCCACCGGCCAGCTTCGCCAGGCGCTCCTGCAGCTTCTCGCGGTCGTAGTCGCTGGTGGTCTCCTCGATCTGTGCCTTGATCTGGCGCACGCGGGCCTGGATATCGGCGGTCTCGCCGTGGCCCTCGATGATCGTCGTGTCATCTTTATGGGAAGTGACCAGGCGGGCAGAGCCGAGATCGGCCAGGGTCGCGGAATCGAGGCGGCGGCCCATCTCCTCGCTGATAACCTCACCACCCGTCAGAATGGCGATGTCGCGCAGCATCTCTTTGCGGCGATCACCAAAGCCTGGGGCCTTCACCGCCAGAACATTGAGGATACCGCGCAGTTTATTGACGACCAGGGTAGCAAGCGCCTCACCATCGACATCTTCAGCAATGATTACCACCTCGCGGCGACCCTGCTGGACGATCTTCTCGATCACGGGCAGCATATCCTGGACGGCGCTGATCTTCTTATCGGTGATGAGAATATAGGGGTTCTCAAGCGAAGCCTCCATCTTCTCCGTGTTGGTCACGAAGTAGGCGGAGATATAGCCCTTGTCGATCTGCATACCTTCGACATAATCGGTCTCGAAATTGATGCCGCGCGACTCCTCAACCGTGATGACACCATCTTTCCCGACGCGATCCATCACCTCGGCGATCAGCTCACCGATGGTCTCGTCGGCGGCGGAGATAGAAGCGATCTGAGCGATCTCTTTCTTGCCTTCGACAGGAATAGCCATCTCGCGCAGGTAGTCCACGACGGCCTGAGTGCCGCGATCGATACCGGCCTTCAGCTGCATCGGGTTCGCGCCCGCGGCCAGGTTCTTCAAGCCCTCGTTCACGACAGCCTGAGCGAGCACGGTAGCGGTCGTCGTGCCATCGCCAGCGACATCGTTGGTTCTGGTCGCGGCCTCTTTGAGGAGCTGAGCACCCATATTCTCGAAGGCGTTCTCAAGCTGGATCTCTTTGGCGACGGTAACACCATCATGGGTCACGCTGGGTGCGCCGAACTTCTTATCGAGGGCGACATTGCGACCCTTTGGGCCAAGGGTCGATTTCACAGCGCCCGCCAGAATATCAATACCCTTTTTAAGTGAGCGACGAGCCTCCTCGTCAAATATAATCTGTTTTGCCATGTATCTTTATCCTTTTTGAACTAAGAACTAGCCAATAATGGCGAGGATGTCATTCTCTTTCAGTACCAGGTACTCTTCACCATCCAATTTGAACTCGGTGCCGCCGTACTTGGCAAACAGAACACGGTCTCCCTCGTGTACATCAATGGGGGAGCGGTCGCCGTTATCCAGCAAACGTCCGTTACCGACTGCAATCACAGTCCCTTCCTGGGGCTTCTCTTTTGCCGTATCAGGAATAACGATACCGCTTCTGGTAACTTCTTCTCTCGCCGCGGGCTTTACGACCACGCGGTCGCCAACAGGACGAAGCTTTGCCACAATGTGTACTCCTTTTCGTTATGCAGACTAGGTACCGCTGCACGCGGTTGATAGCGGAAGAAGGGCCAATACGCAGAAAACGCTACTTTCGTCGCGCCTTGCAGCCAGGATCTTCCTTGCCGTATTTCACTATATGCCGTAGCGGATCACTCCCGCGATATTTGTGGAGCGATACTGTGAATAATCACAATTACAGGGACCACCAGCGGCACATCCAATGCAGCAGTAGGTTTTTTCCTGTACCACTATAGGAGGCCAGAGAATCGCTATGTCGCAGTTCGCGCAGTATAGCGGCGTCTGAGACGCGCACTGGTTGCTGTCATCTTTGGTATGTTGTGGTTGTTTGCTCTCTGCGTACATATGTCTTCTTAATTTCCAGAATGTGTTTGTGACTGTGTTGTGTCCAGCCTCCTGACAAAGTATGGCATAAAGAATGTTAGAATAGCGTAGGAGAAGTGTTAGAGGAATGTTAGAATCTGGATATGGTACAATATTCTTTAGGGGCCAGATAGATATATCAAGGGAAGGGTAGATATTGCTATGTCACACATTGTTACAACGCTGCATGGTCAGGAGCATCATATCGATACAGGCGAAGATGAGCATCTAGGGAAAATCACTCTGGACGGTCAGACGCATGCTATTGATTGGAAGCAACTCGCCCCACTTGCGACGGATGCGAAAGGGCATGTGGAGACGGGGGGGCGCTTTAGCCTGATCATCGAAGGGAAGACGTACGAAGTATTTGCGCGGCGCATCACGCGCCCTGGCGAGAAGAGCGGCCAGTCCTACGAGATCTCTATCGGTGGGCAGCGCTTTGAAGTCAAGGCGGAGGACGAACGTACCAAGCTGCTAGCGGGATTGATCAAGGGCGGCGATCATAGTGGAGAAGCGACCATCCACGCACCTATGCCCGGCCTGGTGATGAATGTGCTGTTGGAGACGGGATCTGAGGTTACTATGGGCCAGCCTGTCGTTGTGCTGGAGGCTATGAAGATGGAGAACGATCTTACTTCGCCTATCAACGGGAAGATCAAAGAGATCCTCGTCAGCAAGGGACAGACGGTTGACCTGGGCGACGTGTTGGTCGTTATCTCCTCCCTCTCGTAAGACGCCTGCCCTTTCAGGCAGGGGTGATGTCACTGGCAACGATGAAGGCGCTAAGTAGCGTCATATACTATTGACTATCAGGCGTTCCACAAGGGACGCCTATTTTGTTGAGCGCGTCTAATCATTGACATAGCGTAATTCGCCCTGAATCTGATGGCAGCAGAGCACCCCTTGCCGCGCCAGCTTTTCCAGGGCCAGCCTTGCCGCCTCTTTTTCTTTACGACCTGGCTTCTTGCTGTCGGTAAGAGCAAATTGCTGTGCAAGTTGGGCCGGTGTAAACACCTGTAGCTCGTCCGTATGTTCGCTCAGGTAGTGCCTGATGGCGTTTTCGTACCATATCACGAGATCGCTAGTGCGGCGGGCGACGGGTGGCGGGGAAACGATCAGCACGGGACACGGCGCAAGACGTAAGACACGACGCGATATGCTGCCAAGCATGAGGCGGCGCAGTCGCTCGTGGAAAGAATAGCCGTGGCAACCAATGATAATAAGGCTGACCTGCAACTCTTTTGCGGCGCGCACGATTTCATCAGCTGGCGCTCCTACACGCACAATGCCCTCGCTACGTGCCAATGGAATGCCCTGCATTTGTAGGAGGAGGCGTGCCTTGTATACCACATCCTCAGCCTGATTGTGCTGCCAGGCGGTAATCGCCAGAGGAAAGATGTGGCCCGCGTAGAGTCCAGGGTGAGTCGAGATGACTTGCGCGGTAGGAACAACGTTGAGGAGGATACAGTGTATTTCTGGTGTTGCCTGCTCAACAAGCCCACCAGCCTCGTGCAGTAGATATTGTGTGATGGGGGATAGATCGCCATCAACACCAAACAAAATGCGCTTATCCATAGCTGCCCCGCTACCATTTTGTGCGACGCGTCACTCTGCAATGGTTACGTACGACATTGTATGCGCTTACGAATACCAGTACTCTATGAATATGTATAGAGTATACCCACTTTCTGAGCGAGGTGCAAGAAATGGGACCTGAGCGAGGTGCAAGAAATGGGACATATGACACGCGCCTCTACCATAAGAAGCACTTATACTAATCACTAAAGATGCAGGTGGTGCGTCTCTGGTCTTGCATAACGAGGGATGTCAATGTAAGCCGTACCATACTTTCAGCCTTTGCTGGAGGGAAAGTAGGTAAAGAGCATGGGTATCAAAGTGAACAATCTTCCTGGCAATATGAGCTTGACGAACCTCGCGGAGCGCTGCACCTGCGAGATGAGCAAGTATCGTCGCAAGGAGGCGAGCGATGATCAATACTGCCTGGAGATCTTCAGGCGCGCGGTCATCCTGCGCGATGGTGAGGCGTGGGCAGTCTTGCAGCGGCAGTTCGGCGAGAATGTGCGCATCTGGTTTAGCCGCCATCCCAACCGGGAGGCCGCGCTGCGTCATGATGGAGAGCAGAGCTACATCGATGATGCCTTCAGGCGCTTCTGGCAGGCGATCAGCGATCAGCGGCTGACGTTTCACACATTGGCAGGCGCGCTCAGCTACCTGCATCTCTGCCTCAACTGCTCCATCATGGACGCGTTACGAGCGTACTCGCGTCCAAAAGAAGAGCCGCTTCCCGACTATGGTCAGTCCGATACAGACGAGCCAGCGGTCGAGGACAGCTATCAGGAGGGAGAGCTGTGGGAGGTCATCGAAGCGCTACTACCGGGCGAGAAAGAGAAGCGCGTGGCCTTCCTGCATTTCCACTGCAACCTCAAGCCGCGTGAGATTATCCGTTACTTTCCTGATGAGTTCGGCAGCGAAGACGAAATTTACCGCATCAAACGCAATATCATGGAGCGCATCCTTCGTAATGCGGACAAGATTCGCTGGCGGCTAAGTGGTGATGAAAAATGAGCAGAAAGCATCAACGGAGAGCAACCTCATCGAGTTGCTCTCCGTTTTTCGTAATATAACTGGAAGCCCAAAAAACCTCGCTATTGGCGTTTATACAGCGATGGAGGTTGAAGGTCGTAGCAATAGGCGGTAAAAAAATGGTGCTAAAAGAACAACATGAGGGATTGAGAATGATGGACTGTTTTAACACGATGGCCCCCAGCGACGAGGAGCTTCTGGGGCTGGCTCTGGACGATATGCCACTGCAAGCAGGTGCACAGGAGCACCTTAAACACTGTTCCATCTGTCAACAACGCCTGGCGCGCTATCAGCATACGAATAGCTATCTGTTGGCAAAACTGTATCGCAGCCGATGTCCAACACCTACCCAACTCAATCTTTACTGTGCTAGCCTGTTGCCTGCTGATGAGGCGACAGGTATTACCTATCATATCGCCGAATGCCCGCTTTGTACGCGTGAAACTATCGACATCCGCAAGGTATTTGCAGCCTTCGAGCCTTTCCCACTCGTCGAAGAGCGCTCGCCGGGCAGTGCCATCAAACGTATTCTCGCCACACTTGTCCCCTGGCAACCACAACTGGTGATGCGTGGAGACGCCTCCGCTACTCGCTGGCCCCGACAGTACAGCGCGGGCGCGATCAATGTCTCGCTGCATCTTTCACGAGGAAGTAGCGGCGAAAATATCCTGCTGGGCCTGTTTAGCAGCGAGCATCCTGACGAAACGGTTGAAGAGCTTGAAGGTGTTCCCGTTGATCTCTATCGTGCGTCTGGTGTCTCTCAGTATGGTAGCAGAGAGAGCGTCGCGGGCGCAGAGCCAGCGCTCTCCACGCAGATAGACGACCTGGGCAATATCGTATTTAAAGCCGTTCCTGTGGGCGAATACGTTATGGTTGCGCGCCTGCCCGACAGCGAGTTAGTGATTGATGGTCTGCTGATCGAACATTGAGTGTAGTGGAGTGTTTGTAGAAAATGGGGAGCAAGTTGAACTAGCTGTGCTGCTACACAAAAAGGGAGGAGCGCCCGTACAATGGAGCGCTCCTTCTCTTTTTATTTCGTCCTCAATACTGCTTAAGCGCGTATGTAAGGGCTCTATTTATAGACGGCTGCGGCGAGTGCCACCGGCGACGGCGTGCAGGATAGCGATCAGGATACAGGCACCGATAAAGGCTACGATAATACTGTAGATGAGGTGACCACCGGTAGAGAGGCCGAGCAAGTTCATGATAAAGCCGCCGATGAGGGCACCGACGATACCTACAACGATGTCACCAATGATACCATAGCCGCCACCACGCATAACGAGGCTCGCCAGGAAACCGGCGACAAGACCAACGACGATCCAGAAAAGCAGTGCTGTTAACATATTTAGTTTCTCCTTCTAATGTTGAACAATCTATATCCTGGCAAATGTGGTGCTAGAAAAAGTTTTGATTTGTTGTACAGATACACTGTACTCATCACATTTGCCATTTCTATAGTAACCGAAAAAATCATAGAATACAACCCATAAATGGGCCTCAAAACACACTCTAAGGCGAACCTAAACTACACCTAATTTTACTCTAATATGCTTAAGAAATGATGCATAACTACGTGTTGCTTAGCGAATAGACAACTCGCCTGCTGTTCTTGTGCCATTGTCGCAGCACAAAAAAATGTGTTACGCTATGCATAAGCCCTATTATCAATAAGAAGTTTAATGGTATAGGTTCGAGGCGTCTAAGTCTTCTTATAAAACTAAGCAAGAAACAACCAGCCGATATCTCCGGCATGTTCTGCCTTCTGGCAATGTCCGGGCTAGCATATTATTTTTTGGATCGAAGGAGAGGGTGTATCATGCCAACAACACGTTTCCTCCTGGTGCGTCATGGAGAGACGCTTGCTAACCGGGAGTTTCGCTATATCGGGTCACGCGACGATGCCCTCTCTGAGCGTGGAGAGGAGCAGGCCGAGCGCTTGGCCGATGCCCTGGCTATCTTCCCCGTCGCCGCCGTCTATAGCAGCCCTCTTGCGCGGGCATATCGTACCGCGCAGCCGATCGCGGCGCGCCTGCAGCGAGAGGTGCAGATATTGAGCGCGCTGACGGAGGGACGTTTTGGTGCCTGGGAAGGACTGAGCCGCGCGGAGGTACTGGCGCGTGGGCCGCTTGCCGAGCAGCAGCTACACGCCTGGGAGGCCGATCCGACGCAAGCGCCACCAGAGGGAGAGAGCTTTGCCGACGTGCAGACGCGCGTCAGAACAGCGATCGAGCGCCTGGCCGACATGCACCCCGACCAGACGATCGTTCTCGTCTCGCATGTCGGTCCCATCAAGGTTCTGCTGTGTAGCGCGCTCGCAGCTCCCCTGACCTCCATGTTTCACATCTTCCTTGATCCGGCGACCATCAGCGTCATCGACTGGCGTCCATCCCATCTTACAGTCCGTCTTATAAACAGTCATGCCCATCTTGGCTGGGAGCAGGCGCGTTGGATTACTATGAGATAAAATGGTGTGAAGATAGACAAAGTGCCGCGAGACAGGTAGAATAAAAAGAAGCTTCATCAATCAGGGAGTGTGGCTATAGTGCGGAGGACGGAAAGATCTCCTTTTAGTGGGCGTATAAAGGGCACAATGAACCTTTTGTCCCAGGTATGAGCTAATTGCCTTCCATTATATAGTTTACATTGTATACTGGTAGAGTGCCAGCAATGGTCAGAAATTGTTGTTGACTTAGAGGAGTCCTTAATGCGGTCGAGTGTCGTTGAAGATAAGCGGTCATCTACGGGAGAGAACCGGGATGCAAGATATGAACCAGTTCTTCGCTCTCAAACGTCAGATCTCAAGCGTTCGACTAAGAAGCTCGCACCGCGTCCCACACCGCGCCGTCTCGTTCCTACCGAGGGTTGGCAACCTTTAGTGCTGCTGGCGATAGCGCTGTATTGTGTTGTCTGGTCAATCATTTCTGCTTCGTGGGTCAGCCACAGCTTGATTCTGCTATGGAGTCCCGTGGTGGGCCTGCTGGTTGGTCTGATTATCGCAAAGTCGCCCCGTTTGCCGCAGTCAGTATTGCATCTTGCCGCCTGCCTGATCGGGCATTGGTTGGCAATCTGGTTGACCAGCGTCGTCGCGTACCACGTCAGCTGGCTGCTAGTGCTGGGGGGCCTGCGCGCCGCGTTTACCGGAACTATTGTGACGGGAACGATGCCAGCCAGTGAAATCGTTTTCTTCTTCTACCTCGCCTTCCTCTGTTTTTTTCTTGGATATTTTGGGAGCTGGCTGGTCTATCGCGCGCATCTGCCCTGGTTGGTCGCGCTGGTCTATTGCTCGATTTTGCTGGTGAACCTCAATTATGTGAAGCAAGACCTGACCTATCTTATTGTCATCCTGGTTGGTGCCTTGATCTTGCTGATTGCGCGCGTGCACCTGGTGACCCAGATCCAGCGCTGGACTGCTGAAGGACTACATACCGATGTGACATGGTTGAGAAATATGACCACGCGCTGTATGCAAATTGCTTCCATCCTGACCATTATCGCGCTTCTTACCGGTTGGATGCTCCCAATTCAAAGCCAATCAGTGAGCGGGAAGAACCTCTGGGATCAATTGAATAACGCCTGGGACAATATCATCAATGGCCGCGTTACCCTACAAAATATCGGTTCGATGACCCAGCCCTATCAGCAGCCCAGCAACTTTTTTAGCGATCAGCTTACCGTCAGTGGCAGCGTGCATCTTCCCGTTGGCCAGGTACTGTAC
>JALYTQ010000212.1 GCA_030854195.1 Chloroflexota bacterium | reverse complement strand
TCTTAATATTGGGGTGGGCCTGCTCAAACTTCTTCAAATTCTGCTGCACCAGCGCGTCCTCGGCTGGCGAAGAGGTGGCACCTGCAACATTGAGGGTGATGTTGCCGCTCTCGGGCGCGGCGGCTGTCGTGTTCGTACTACTGGGACATTGGATATACGGGTTGCCGCCGGTAAGCCCCTGCTGAGCACCACCGCCGCCACTACTACTACTGCCGGTGTTGCCACCACTACTGCCACCACAGGCGCTTAAGATAAGAACGAACAGGAAGAGAAAAGGCACAAGGCGTCTTTTCATGTTGAAACCTCCTGGGGCCACTGCTTCGATGAAGCGCCCCCGTTCAAAAAAATTTGCGTCGACGAAGGCTATAACACCGGATTCCCGCCAAAAGTTACAAGAGAATGGGCAGCGAATGCCTAATAGTCCCTTCTAGAAACAAGTTTCTTGATTTTATAGCAGGTGATAGTGTATCTTACATGGGCAATTATTAGAAAGAAGCACTCTCCCTGCAAGAAAGCAAAAGAGGTCAAAGCCATGAATGACCGCATAGGGCAGCAACTAGGCAACTATCGTTTAATTCGCAGATTAGGGAGCGGTGGATTTGCCGAGGTATATCTAGGAGAACATGTTTATCTCAAGACACAGGCCGCAATCAAAGTACTTCCTATGCAGCTAACAAGTGACGAAATAGAGAACTTCTCCAACGAGGCACGCACCATTGCGAACTTGAAGCATCCATATATTATACCGGTACTCGATTTTGGAATACAAGAGAGTACCAGCACTCCTTTTCTCGTCATGGACTACGCACCCAATGGCACCTTGCGGCAACGCTATAAAAAAGGCACGAAAGTATCTCCTAAGCGTCTTCTTCCTTATGTCAAACAAGTTGCCGAAGCCCTGCAATACGCGCATGATAACAATATTATTCATCGTGATGTGAAACCTGAAAATATATTGCTGGCACACAATAATTCAGTGCTTCTCAGCGATTTCGGCCTGGCAATTGTGGTACAGAGCTCTCAACATCAAGAATCACAACAAAATATGGGTGCTGGCACTATTGCCTACACCGCGCCGGAACAGAGCAAAGGGAAGCCTTGCGTTGCCAGCGATCAATATTCATTAGGTGCGATCGTATACGAAATGCTGTGTGGCGTGCGCCCCTTCAACGGCACCCCTATGGAAATTATGGTCCAGCACGCCCTGGCTTCACCCACGCCTATACACGAACATGTGCCTTCTATACCGTCAGCCATTGAATATGTGGTACAAAAGGCACTCGCGAAAGACCCTAAAAAACGTTTCGCGACGATACATAAGTTCGCGCAAGCACTGGAAGATGCCTGCCAACGAGAGAAGAGCGAAAATCGCACCACGCAACTTGTCTCGGCTGGACATGCGGCCATGCCTCAGCCAGCACCTACTCCCCTTGTAGAAAGAGAGCGTATACCACCGATGGTCGCCACTCCTCCACAGGACTCATCTGTCATCTGGAATGTTCCCTATCGGCGCAATCCCTTTTTTACTGGCAGAGAAACTATTCTGGCCTCTCTTCATGAGAAGCTGCATACTGGAAAAGGTATGTCCCAGATCCAGGCGATAAGCGGCCTGGGCGGCAGCGGGAAAACACAACTGGCTATTGAATATGCCTATCGTCACCATAATAACTATACTGTCATTCTGTGGATACGCGGTGACAGACGAGAGATGTTGCGCGAAGATTGCGCCACGATCGCCGCGCAACTGAGCATAAAAGGGAAAAGCGATGATATTGTCGGCACCGTCAAAGCCTGGCTCAAGGCGAACACAAACTGGCTGCTAATCTTCGACAATGTGGAAAATCTTGCCGTATTGCGCACGTTTATTCCTTCAAATGTGCGCGGTCATGTCTTGCTCACCACGCGCACACAGACAACCGGCACCATTGCCCAGCGTATTGAACTGTGCAAAATGGGACGCGATGAAGCAAGACTTTTCTTACTACGGCGCATCAGGAAGCTCTCCCACGACGCGCCTCTGGCCGATGCGAGCCGACTTGATAGAGAGAAAGCGCGCGAGATAGCAGAACTCCTGGGAGATCTTCCGCTTGCCCTCGATCAGGCGGGCGCATATATCGAAGAAACCGGATGTAGCCTCAACGACTACCTCTCTCTCTACAACACGAGACGCGCGAAGCTGCTCGCCATGCGCGGAGGGATTGGGGCAGATCATGCCGCCTCGGTCACGGCAACCTTTGTGCATTCTTTTGAAAAAGTAGCGCAGACGAGTCCCATTGCTATCGACCTTCTACGCTTTTGCGCCTTCCTCGATCCCACCGCCATTCCTGAAGAGCTCATCATCCATGCAGCAGAGGTGCTGGGACCGATCCTGCAACCGGTCGCCAGCGATCCATTGGTATTGGATACCGCCATTGCTGTTTTACGTAAGCATTCGCTGGTCCATCGGGCAGCCGAGACAAAAATGCTTTCCCTCCATCCACTGGTACAGGCCGTCCTGAGAGATAGAATGAGCGCGGAGAAGCATCAAGAATGGGTAGAGCGTACAGTGCGGGCAGTAAACCATGCCTTTCCTAATATCGAAGAGGTCCACATGTGGCATCGCTGTCAGCCTGCAATGCCACATGTGCAGGCTTGCATCGCCCTCATAAAAGCATACAAGCTGCTTTCTCCCGAAGCGGTACGACTGCTCTATCAAGCGGGAATGTATTTTCGTGTCCAGGCGCAGTATAGCGAAGCTGAGGTGTTACTTGAGCAGGCCGCAACGATGCATAAACAACTGCCATCAGCAACGCAAAAAGAGACGGCGGCTGATCTCAGTATTGCGTTCTGGCATCACTACAGGCCAGGACAGTATTCATCACTAGAACCCTTGATACAGAAAGAGCTTGCCTATGCAGAAAAGGTACTTGGCTCTGATAATCAACATGTTGCCACAATACGCCTGAAGCTGGCAGAACTCTATTATAAGCAGGGCAAATATAGCCAGGCAGAGCAGTTGCTCTTGCAGTCGCTCTCGATCAAAGAGCAACAAGTTGGCTTGCTCCATGCATGTGTGGCCTGTAACTTTAATGGGCTGGGATGGGTCTGTCTCACATTGGGCAAGTATTCGCTAGCGCAGTCTTATTTTCTTCACGCGCTCACCGTATGGGAGCGGCTGCCAGAACCCAGACATCCCTTTATGGGGAGAACGTTGAACGCACTGGCACGGCTTTCTCTTGTCATGGGCGAGTACAGACAGGCAGAGATGTATTTGCAGAGAGAGCGCGTGTTCTTAGAACAAACCTTGCAACCAATGCATCCGGCGATTATTATGAGCTTGAATGAGTGGGCGACACTTTGCCTGGTGCAGGGAAGATACGACCAGGTTGAAATACTTCTCGATCAGGCGCAAACGATTGTAGCAAAGACCATAGGCTCTAAACATCTCATTGCAGGCCGTGTATTGCATACACTCGCTCGCCTTTACACTATACGCGGCAAGTACGTCCAGGCGGAGCAGATCCTGCAGGAGGTACTGGGTATCTGTGAACAGGCACTGGGCTTCGAGCATCCCGAGGTAGCGGCCATAGTCAATACCCTCGCTGATGTCTACGTTGCACAAAGTCAACGTTCTCTCGCCGAGGCGCTCTATAAACAGGCATTGGAGGTGCGCGAAAAAGTGCTGGGCATAGAGCATCCCGATGTAGCCCAGACGCTCAACAGCCTGGCAGGGCTCTATTTCACACGGGCAGAATATCAGCGCGCAGAGCAATATTATAAACAGGCGCTGGCAATACGCGAGAAGGCGTTAGGATGCGAGCATCCCGACGTGGCTCAGACGCTCAATGATCTCGCCAAACTTTACAGTAATCGCAGGCATTATGCCGAAGCGGAACCGCTTTTTAGAAGAGCCCTGGCTATTCGCGAGAAGGCGCTAGGGCCGGAGCATATTGAGGTAGCAGCGACCAAAAAGAGTTTCTCTCTTGTACTCTGGGCGCTTGGCAAAAGGATGGAAGCGACAGCATGTATAAAGCACGTTAAGCAGATACAGGCAAAACACGTGTATTCCGATGCTTTAAATGATGTATAAGAGTCCACTCTTTGACAATCATCCAGGATTATACTAAAATTGCAGCAACACTCAGAACAGGTGAGGGCGCATTGTTCACCGACCGAGCGATGATACTGAAATGGAAGTAGGGATAGAGAAAAGCAAATGTGAACACTATCGCCCAGAATACAACACACAGCAGGGGAGACAGGGACGCATGCAAAAAGGACGCATCACCAGATATCAGCCATTTCAACCTATTTATCTGCCGGACCGCCAGTGGCCGTCGCGCACGATCAATGCCGCGCCAACGTGGTGCAGCGTCGATCTACGCGATGGAAACCAGGCGCTCGCCATTCCGATGAGCGTTGCCGAAAAGCTGGAGATGTTCAAGCTCCTGGTCACGATCGGTTTTAAAGAGATCGAGGTCGGTTTTCCAGCCGCCTCGCAGATTGAGTTCGACTTCATCCGCCGCCTGATCGAAGAGGACCACATCCCCGACGATGTGGCCATTCAAGTCCTTGTGCAGGCCCGCGAGGAGCTGATCGAGCGCACAATCGAATCGATCTATGGCGCGAAGAAGGCGATCGTCCATCTCTATAATTCGACCTCACCGCTGCAGCGC
Source organism: Chloroflexota bacterium (assembly GCA_030854195.1). Lineage (GTDB taxonomy): Bacteria > Chloroflexota > Ktedonobacteria > Ktedonobacterales > Ktedonobacteraceae > JACDAE01. The sequence continues at coordinate 4,464 of JALYTQ010000212.1, read as the reverse complement.
CGCGTCGTCTTCGGCCTGGACAAGCCCGCGATCGTCGGCATCGCCACGCGTGGCACACAAGTGATTAAAGATCTGCTGCCCTCGCTTCCAGGAACACAGGTCGTCTTTGAGTACTCGCCCGAAAGCTTTTCGTCGACCGAGATCGAGTTCGCGCTGGAGATCTGCGAGGCCGTCGTCGACGTGTGGCAGCCAACACGCGAGAACAGAATCATCCTCAATCTGCCCACTACCGTCGAGGTCTCTACGCCAAACGGCCACGCGGACCAGATCGAGTGGTTCTGTCGCCATATGCGCAAGCGCGAGAACGCCATCATCAGTCTGCACACGCATAACGATCGCGGGACGGGCGTCGCCTCGACGGAGCTAGGTCTGCTGGCAGGCGCTGATCGCGTGGAGGGCACACTCTTCGGCAATGGCGAACGCACGGGCAACGTCGATATCGTCACCCTGGCCCTCAATATGTACACGCAAGGCGTTGATCCGCGCCTGGATCTCAGCGATATCAACGCCGTGCGCGCGGTCTACGAGCGCTGCACGCGCATGGAGGTTCCAGCAAGGCAGCCCTACGCGGGCGAACTGGTCTTCACCGCCTTCTCCGGTTCGCATCAAGATGCGATCAACAAGGGTATGGCCGCGCAGGACCCGGAGCCGGACGCGCTCTGGCAGGTGCCCTATCTGCCGATTGATCCTATGGACATCGGTCGCACCTACGAGGCCATTATTCGCATCAACTCGCAGTCGGGCAAGGGCGGCGTGGCTTATGTGATGGAGAACGAGTTCGGCTTCCAGCTCCCCAAAGCCATGCGCATCGAATTCGGCAAGCTCATCAATAGCATAGCAGATGCCAGCGGCGAAGAGATTCCGAGTGCGCAGATTTTGCAGGCATTCCAGCAAGAGTATCTGCGCCGCACAGAGCCGTTCGCGCTGGAAACGTTCCGCACTGAGAGAAATACTGATGCAGTCGGTAACGAGGTTGTCGGATGTACGGCGAACGTCAATGTACGCGGCAGCTCGCACGAGGTTCGCGGCCAGGGCAACGGTCCCATCGACGCCTTTGTGCGCTCGCTAAACGAGGCCGACATCGCGCACTTCAAGCTGCTCTCCTACGCCGAGCATTCGCTGGACCAGGGAGCGGGAGCGCGGGCCGTGGCCTATATCCAGGTCGAGACGCAAGAAGGCCAGAAGTTCTTCGGCGCAGGCATCGAGACAAATATCGAGATCGCCTCCATCAAAGCCGTGCTAAGCGCGCTCAACCGCGCCGCCCACCACGCGAACAACGCGCAGCGCGTGCCAGCACAATCGGGGCAAGCGGTCTAGCAATTATATACGCGCGCAATATTGATGTAGGGGGCGCGATTTATTGAAGATTTTGCGCCCCCTTTCTCAATTCCTGGTTGGCGGTGAACCAGGAGTAGCACACTCCAAACAAAGACCTGGACAGGCACCCTGCCTCATATGGAATCTGCCATGCCTTTGAATCTACCTTGTCTGCACCTGTCTTCCTGTCTGCAAAAAGGAACAACAGGTAGCCGCTGGCAAAGTTGATGCCACTCCAGAGCAGATTGACGGATGGCGATGAGTTCTTTCCAAACGGAGTGAGATTGCGCCTGCCAGTAAAGGCTACAATAAGATGTGGAATGCTGTTAGTGAAAAACGCTCCGGCAAAGAAATAGCTGATAAACGACGATACCCTCAATGTCGAGCCTCCTTCCTATTTAAATGCCCTTGTAAATGCTTTCATCTATTCACAGTACGATAATATGGTTACTATAGTTGTTAAGAATTCTTAACCATGCCATATAAACCTTAACCAATTTAACAGTTTCTCCCTTCATCTGAAATACCTCTCGCCCCTTTATAATGCAAACACTATATTTGTATAGACTGCTCTACATTGAACTTCTTTTACATTTTTCTAATGGGGCAGAAACTTATCCATATTTAGAGGAGGCAAAATGCCAGTTAAGGAATTCGCTTTAGATCCAGCAGCTACGCACCGCGTTCAGGTACATTGGGTGTCCGATACTGATCCGGCTACCGTGATGGTCAACCGGAGCCTACTCGGCTCCCTGACTACAGTTGAAGAGCGCATGGCGGGGAAAAATTTTACGTTGCCGGATGGTTCTATGCTGCATATACGCTTCGTGAACGGGCTGCCACAGGCATTTAGAAACAGCTATCCGCTTGCTATTGCGCCAGCCATTCCCGAGACGAGCGTTCTGCAAAAGAAAAGAGGTGGGGGACTGACAATCTGGCTCATCGCGAATCTCATTCTCATAATTTTCTATACAGCCGTGTATTTCCTGGCGCTCATTGGATCAATACTGGATAGCTCGAGTTCGCGCCCACTCACATATCTCGTTTTCATGCTCATTGGATGTGTAGGCATCGTCGGCATCGGGATGTTGTTTGTCTGGAAGAAATGGGGTTTCTACCTGATCGTATTCTTTGTCGTTGCTAATTTCCTTGCAGCAATACTGTTAGGATTATTCAATGGCTATGTTACTTTCTTTTTGCCATTCGTAGCATTAGCAACCCTTTATTATCGGTTAAATAGAAATGATGTTTGGCAGCAACTGGCCTGAATAAGAGGTAATATATAGGACAGGCGCGATTTATAAATCGCGTCCATACATATAGAGGAGGCAATGTGCCAATTCAGGATTTCTCTTTGAACACGGAAGGTATGCAGCGCGTCCAGGTCTTCTGGAACTCTGAGAGCAAACCAGCGGCGGTGCGGCTCGATGAGAAAGTCATTGGCCTGCTGAACACCGCGAGGGAGCGCGCGGAGGGAAAGGATTTTACACTGCCAGATGGCTCGACGCTGCATGTTCGTTTTGTAAATAACCAGGCACAGGTAACACGCAATGGTTCACCTCTCGGTAACATACGGCGCGTCGTCAGGTCAGCCAGAAGGCCGCCAGAGGGAAAGAAACTCGGAGGTTGCCTTACCACCTGGCTCGTTGTGATGCTCATCGGTAGTGGTTCGAGTATAATCACGAACTTTTTACAGTTGATCGGTGTGACAAAAAACGCTTTCTTTCAGCCATCGCCAGTATTTCTCTTGCTAATTGTCCTGGTAAACGGTGCTGGAATCGTTAGTGCGATTGCGCTTTTCTCCTGGAAAAAGTGGGGCTTCTACCTCTTCATATGCATTGTACTTTGTGACCTTGTCATTTATTATCTAGAACATGCAACCAGTAATTATTCATTACCTTCGGCGGAATTAAACACTCTTTCTTTCATTGGACCCTTGATAGGAATAGGTATACTTTACTGGCTCTTGCGCAGAAAAAATCGCTGGGAACAACTGGCCTGAGTATGATTTAAGACTATTGTATCGATTTAATAGCGTCGGTCGTGTAATTGGATAAGGTGAGTGATTGTTCCTCCCGAAGAAACTATTTTTCCTCCACACGAAAAACAGTTCCAGATGCCTCTTTAGTTGCATTTTTGGGAGAGCATAGCAACAAAAGATATGAAGAAGGAGAAAACGATCGTGGCAGATACATTACAGCAGGCGGCGCATGCCAGCGGAAACCTGACGCTTGGCGGGGACCTGAAGGTCTACCGTCTCGGACTGGGAACTATGCGTATCACGGGAGACGGCATCTGGGGTCCACCGGCGAACAAGCAGGAGGCGCTCGCGCTCCTGCATCGTGCCCTCGAACTGGGCATCAACCTGCTCGATACCGCCGACTCTTACGGGCCAGAGGTAAGCGAGGAGCTTATCGCCGAGGCGCTCTACCCCTATCCGCAAGGGCTGGTCATCGCGACCAAAGGAGGCCTGCTGCGCACGGGACCCGGACAGTGGCCGGCGGATGGAAGCCCGAAGCACTTGCGCGAGGCATTGGAGGGTAGCCTGCGCCGCCTGCGCCTCGAACGCATCGACATCTATCAGTTCCACCGCCCTGATCCAAAGGTGCCATTTGAAGATTCGGTCGGCGAGATCGCAAAGATGCAGAGCGAGGGCAAGATTCGCCATGTCGGCCTCTCGAACGTCACGCTTGACGAGCTGGCACGGGCACAGCAGATTGTTCCCATTGTCACCGTGCAGAACCACTACAACCTCGCGAAGCGGCAGTCCGAACGCATGACGGTCGAGCAATCGGAAGAGATGATCGATACCTGCGCGCGTCAAGGCATCGGCTTCATCCCCTGGTCGCCGCTGTCAGCCGGAGACCTGGGGCGTCCCAGCGGCCCCCTCGGTCAGATCGCGAAACGACACAACGCCGGGCCGAGCCAGGTTGCCCTCGCCTGGCTACTCCAACGTTCCAGCACCATGCTGCCCATTCCAGGAACCTCGAGCGTGAAGCACCTGGAAGAGAACGTTCAGGGCGCGTCGCTCAAGCTGAGCCAGGAAGAGTTCGACGAGATCGATCGCAGCAGTAAGTAGTTCGTGACTCTTTTCTATGTGGAGGTGCGGTATAGAGCGGAAGGCTTGCTGCCCCTTCCGCTCTATAC
>JALYTQ010000211.1 GCA_030854195.1 Chloroflexota bacterium | reverse complement strand
TCTAGAAACGGTCCAGGTACCCCGCGAGTTCCTCACCTATCCCGGTTCGCCACGCGATCCCTTCGAGGGCGATCCTACCACGACGTTCCGCTACGACCAGGATATCGCCTTTATTCGGGCTATCGTGGATGGGCATGGTGACATCCCCACCTTTTACGCTGGCATGCGCTGCCAGGCCGTGATCGACGCCGTTCTGCAATCGGCGCAGCAGCGGCGCTGGATCGATGTCGCCGACGTGCCGCCTGTGGCCGGGCCTATCGCCGCCGCCCGCGTCACATCACAATCGTAGGGACCCCGTTTACGGCGTCCAGCGATTCATCGCCCTGCATCAGGGTAAACCCAGGCAGCGAGCGCGGTGAGATCGTACAGGGCGATGATGAAGTTGAACATATGAGGAAAGGTAGTTACTATATATGGCCCTTGAGATATTTAAGCTGGATGGTCGCGTCGCCCTGGTCACGGGAGGCAGTAGAGGATTGGGCTTTGTGATGGCCCAGGCGCTGGCGGAGGCGGGCGCGGATGTCGTCGTGACGAGCCGCCAGAAGGAGAACGCGGAGGCAAGCGCCGCCACTATCGCGCAGGCAACGGGACGGCGCGCCCTGGGACTCGCCGCCGATGTCACCGACGCGCAACAGGTCAATGCCATGGTGCAAACTGTTCTGGACACCTTCGGGCGCATCGATATTCTGGTGAATAACGCCGGTATCAATATCCGCAAGCCCGTTGAGGAGTTTGATGAGGATAGCTGGGACCGCGTGCAAAACACCAATCTCAAAGCTCCCTTTCTCTGCTGCCAGGCCGTTGCGCGCCACATGAAAGAGCGGCGTTCGGGTCGCGTCATTAACGTAGCATCCATGCTCGGCCTGACCGCTCTGCCCGAACGCAGCGCCTATTGTTCGAGCAAAGGTGGCCTGATTCAGCTCACAAAAGTACTGGCCTTAGAATGGGCCGCCTACAACGTCACCGTCAATGCACTATGTCCCGGTCCGTTCGCTACCGACCTCAATATTCCCGTCATGAATGATCCGCAGGCTAATCAATACTTCCTCGATCACATTCCGCTCGGACGTTGGGCGCAACCGGAAGAGCTAAAGGGAGTGATTACCTTTCTGGCCTCAGATGCATCCAGCTTTATGACTGGGGCGTCATTGGCCTTCGACGGCGGCTGGACAGCAGAATAGATTGTTGAAAGGATATTTTTGATGCGTATCGGTCTTGCTGTCTATGGCACGACGTTTAGCATGGGCCTGCACCCTGCCTCTGGTCGACCGACCATCAGCGTCCAGCAACTCATGGAACAGGCGCTGGCAGCCCATTTGCAGGGGGTGGAGATTCCTGTCTCCCTCTTAAAAGGCGAGGATATCTCCGCTGTAGCGCGCTCGGCCAGGGAACGAAGATTATTCATTACCCTGGCAACCGGCGGGTATGCTGCCGGGCCACTTAAAGAGGCCATTCTCCTGGGCGCGCAACTGGGGGTGGAAACTGTACGCACAGTCGTAGGTGGCGCGAAGATCGGCGGAGATCGCCGCCCCCTGGCTGGTCGCTGGCAACCGTTTCTCCAGGATGTGCAGGCTCAATTAAAGGAAGCCACGGCGAGCGCGGAAAAGGCTGGAGTGAATCTCGCCGTAGAGAATCATCAAGATCTGGCCTCCGAAGAGCTCATCTGGCTATGCGAATCTATCGGGTCTGCGCGCTTCGGGATAAACTTAGATGCAGGCAACCCTCTCGCAACTGCTGAGGAGCCACTGGACTACTTCAGGCGCGTTGCTCCCTATCTCAAAAATGTTCATCTTAAGGATTATGCTATCTATCTCAGCGAAGAGGGTTATCGTCTTGTACGTTGTCCCCTCGGGCAGGGCGTGATTGACTTCCCGGCGCTCTTCAAGATTCTGGCGGCATCCTGCCCCGATATTACCATGTCGGTTGAGCTTGGGGCGTTGGAGGCGCGGCATATTCGCGTCCTGGCTGCTGACTATTGGCCCGATTATCCGCCACGTTCAGCAGCCCAGTTAGCGGGAGTATTGCGCTTCGTCCAGGCCCACGCGCGGCCCGTAGGCGACTGGCGCACCCCTTTCGAGCGCGAAGAGCCAGCCGAAGCCATTATCGCCTACGAGCAGCAACAGCTTGCCGCGAGCCTGGCATACCTCAATTACCTGTAGGGGACTTGTGACTGGTCGTATGGCCTGGAAAGTGGCCTTCTCTGCCTGACACATTTCATGAGCATTTCTCCCTGGGCTTCCTTGCTTTTCAAACAAGCTTTCAGGATGTATACTTAGCTCAGGCCATACCAGCGTAGCCATTGTCCACTTAATTTCAGTACCCTCAAGCGGATCGAGAAAGGAGTTCCAGCCGCCGCCAGTGGGAAAAGTATCCCATGAAGACCTACCAGGTCAAGTGGAAATGCATTAGGGAATACCGATCCTTTATCAGTAATGTTGTAACGTAAGCATGGAAAGCTACAAATACACATACGAAAGGCAGGTACCTAGTTGAAAGCGTTCGTTATGCGATCCCTGGAGCACGTAGGTTTTTCTGAAAAGCCTATCCCCCATCCGGGGCCAAATGATGCTATTGTCAAGACGACCAGGGCATTGATTTGTACGTCAGATGCACACACGGTGCATGGTGCCATTGGTCCGCGAGAGGACCTCACATTAGGCCATGAAGCTGTCGGTATTGTTGAAGAGATTGGTAGCGAAGTCAAAGATTTCAAGCCTGGAGACCGCGTCTTAGTAGCAGCTATCACTCCGAACTGGGGAGATATCGCGTCGCAAGCTGGTCATTCGTCACAGTCCAACCAGCCACTGGGCGGCTGGAAATTCGCCAATACCAAGGACGGTGTTTTTGCAGAGTACTTCCACGTAAACGAAGCGGACGCTAACCTGGCCCACATTCCAGATAGCATCTCTGACGATGCGGCTGTCTATTGTGCCGATATGATGACAACAGGGTTTATGGGGGCTGAAAACGCAGATATTCCTATGGGAGGCAGCGTAGCTATCTTTGCCCAGGGCGGTGTTGGACTGATGGCTACGGTAGGGAGCAAACTTCGTGGTGCTGGCCTGATTATTGCGGTAGAGTCTGTTCCTAAACGTCAGGAACTGGCCCGCTCCTACGGGGCCGATGTCATTGTAGATTTTACTAAAGAAGATGCCGTGCAGCGTATTCTGGAGCTGACACAAGGCAGAGGTGTGGATGCTGCCATCGAGGCTCTTGGCTCGGATGTGACCTTTCAAAATGCCATCAAAGTGACCAAAGCGGGAGGGGTTATCTCGAACCTTGGGTATCATGGTCACGGGGATTTTGTGCAGATTCCGCGTCTGGAGTGGGGCGTGGGCATGGCGGAAAAAACTATTAAAACGGGGCTTTGTCCTGGTGGGCGTCTGCGCATGCAACGCATGCTTCAAATGCTGCAAGCGGGTCGGGTTGACCCCACCCACTTGACGACGCACACATTTCCGTTTAACGAAACTGATAAAGCATTTGAGATGATGGATAAGAAACTAGACGGGATTGTGAAGCCGCTCATCGTGTTTGCGTAAACCGGTCTTCCAATTTCCACCACTCTCAGGCTTTTAGGACTCTCTTCTGACTCATAGCCGCGGCGCGGCTATGAGTCAGGGAAGCTCCCAACTGGGAGGAAACAAAACAATGTCCCCTCAGTTGAGAAGACAGCTACCCCTTCAGACCGCTCTGCTTATATCCCTCAACGATATAGCGTTGCAGGACGAAGAAGATAATCACCAGGGGCAAGATAGCGATAGCGGAACCCATAAACAGTTCGTGCAGATTGAGCACCTGGGCATTCAGGAACTGGGAGAGCACCACCTGCACCGTCCACGCCGACTGGTCCTGACCAATCACCAGGGGCCACAGGAAGGCATTCCAGCTCGCGATAAAGGTGATCACACTCAAAGCGGCGATGATACCATAAGAGTTCGGGACCACAATACGCAGGAAAATGCCCCACGTACCCAGGCCATCCACGCGCCCGGCCTCCTCCAGCTCATGCGGGAAACTGAGGAAGAACTGGCGGAACAAAAACGTCGTGAAGCCGCTGAACATACCCGGCACGACCAGACCCTGCAGCGTGCTGACCCAGCCCAGATAGGAGACAACGACGTAGGTAGGCACAAATATCACGACGCTGGGAATCATCAATGTAGCCAGGATAGCGAAGAAAACCACATTCGCCCAACGATAAGGAATGCGGGCAAGCCCATAGCCAGCCAGGCCCGAAAGGATGATCTGTCCGATCGTTTGCAGAACGGAAATAAGGGCAGAGTTGATCAGGCCACCGAGAAAGGGAACATCAGGATCGCTAAAGAGCTCCTGCACATTCTCGAAATGGGGCGTGGCTGGAAAAAACGTCCAATGGGGGGACGTAATATCCAGATCTGTTCCCAGGCTATTTCTTACAACAAGATAAAACGGAAGCAGGAAGAGAAGCGCCAGGATGATAAGCAACGCGTAGCGCAGTACAAGGCTAACGATAGGTCCTATCGATACATGGCGCGTCCGCACGGAAGTTGAACGCGGGGAGAGTGTTGCCATACGGCCCTCCATTTTTATGTCTAGCAGGAATTCCAGCTTTATGGACGAAAGTTATCCGGCTAATCGGCCCTGCCAAAGCCCAGGAAACGGCCCTGGATCAGCGTGAAGACCACAATAATGAGTGTCAGGATGATTGCTCCGGCGCTGCCCTGACCATAATCCTGATTCGTCAATGCGACCGTATAGAGGTAAACCAGCGGAGGGCGAGCCAGAATCGCGTTGCCGCCGGACATAATGTTATAGAACTCATCGAACGCCTGGAAGGCGGCAATCACGTTCAGTAGGAGCACCGCGATAGACGAATTGCGCAGCAGAGGCACCGTAATGTTGCGGAAGGTCTGCCACCCTTTGCGCGCGCCATCCACCATAGCGGCCTCATAGAGTTCGCGCGGAATTTCCTGTAGACCGGCAATGAAAATAATCATATAGATACCGACCTGTAGCCAGAGGCGCACCGTCACCAGCACTATCCAGTACAGGGGCGGCGTGGGGCTCGATATCCATTGAATGGGTGCGACGTGAAAAATCCCGAGGACCGTATTGGCGAGGCCATAATATATTCCGTTGAAGATACTCATTTTCCAGATGATCGAAGCCAGCACATATGAGCAGGCCGTAGGCAGAAAGAAGACCGAGCGAAAGAAGCCCTGCCCGACCTTGATGCTATTCACCAGCAAAGCCAGGCCCAACGAGCTGAGAAACGTCGTGGGCACAATGAAGATGGCGAATATACTGAAGGTACCCAGCGCGCCTGTAAACTCAGAATCATTGAGCATCGAAATATAGTTTTGTATGCCGACAAAACCCGTAGGCGTGAGCGTTGCGCGTGCGGTAGAAAAGCTCAGCACGATAGCCCAGATAATAGGGATATAGAAAAAGAGGGTAATACCGAGCAGTAAGGGAAGAACAAAGCTCCAGAAGGAGAGTGCATTTTTGCGTGAACGGTCGTGTATCTTTCGCGTGCTGCGCTGTTTCGCCTGGCGCGCGACCAGCGTCTCTGCCGGTGGAGTAGAGCTGAGGGACTTCATTGTTTCATCCTTCCTCTGAAATACGCGTGTAAGCATCTGCTATATATCAGTATATATACAGATGCTCAGAGGTGCAATAACTATCGTCTCAGTAGGGATGTGGCTTGCCTCCATCCGGCTCGGTGACTACTGTGTAGCCGGGTGGAGGCCAACTCCATTCCTACTGGGTCTGTGTTCGCGTATTAGCCGTGCAGTTTTTGCAATTCGGCGTTGGCTTTATCAGCCGCTTGATTCAACACGGACAGGGCGTTCGCGCCGTTCTTGGCGATGCTACTGACCGCGTTTTGCAGCCCCGTATCGATGGCGGCATCCCAATATGGCGAGAGGGAATGACCATACTGGTTCAAGATGTTTACGGCATCAGCGGCCTGCCCGGTCTTGAGCTTGTCGGCGGCGGCGGAAGCACTGACGCGTGGGGGAATATGGAAACCGTAGCCCACGTTCCAGTCAGTCTGCACCTGGGTATTTGTCACCCACAGCCATTTGACGTAATCTTTGGCCGCCTGGACGTTCTTGCTCTTGGCGCTGACCATTTCCGCCCAGCCGCCATCGACGGTTGCAGGCGTGCCCTGAGCATCCAGGGCAGGATAGGGGAAGATACCGAAGTCGTCGCCGACCGCGCTCTTTTTGATCAGCGGCATAGCCCAGAGGCCGCACCACTGCATAGCAACCAGCCCCTGCTGGAACGTCGTGGAGTCCCACCAGAAGGTTGGCGCGTCCGGGAGCACACCACCAGATTTATTCAATTCGTATATTTTCTCGTAAGCGGCGGCTATGCGATCAGTGTTGTAGGTTACTTTCGTGTTGTCTGCACTCAGCAGATCCTGGCCAGTGGACCACGCGGCAATCTGGTAGAGAGCAGAGACACCACTATCTGGGCCAAGATAGATGCCCTTCCGGTTCCCGTTCGTCAACTTTTTCGCTGCCGCAATCAAATCGTCGATCGTCTTAGGAACTTCCACGCCCGCCTGCTGGAACATGCTCTTGCGATAATAAATGAAGGTCGGGTCGTTGATCATCTTGATGCCATAGACCTTGCCATTGACCGTAAATGGCTGCAGCGAGGCGGACTTGAAATCGCTTTTGACATCGGCGATGAGGTCGTCCAGCGGCTCAAGCAGCCCGGCCTGAACCTGGTCGACGCCGATACTGGGCAACTCAAACACGTCAGGAGCCTTCGAGCCAAGCAGGGCGGCACGTACGGCATCCGGGTAGGCATTGCCGGTGCCCGAAACCCAGTTGACAGTTACGTTCGCCTTGGTATATTCTTTCGCATACTTCAGCACCGCCTCGTGGGTGCCTGCCTCACCATACTGATGATACCACTGGGTCAATGAGGGAAGGGATGAATTGCCGCTACTACCACTACCGCCACCGGAGCTGGTGCCGGCACATGCCGCGAGGAATGAGCTTCCTAGCGCCACTGAGCTGCCATACTGAAGGAAACGCCGCCGTGAGAAAGATGTGGGGAAACGCTGATCCTGTACCATGTCTGTTCTCCTTGTCCTTTGGTACACCTTAGTACCAATATGCATTTTGTGAGGGAGTTGAAATAAGATGCCGATATTCTCTGGACACTGGCAATAGTAGCATTTTGGGAGGCATATTGTCAATATAGTTTACAATATGCCCCGAACATTCAAACTGTACAGCAAAGCGGAGGTGCCTGACGGGTACGCGTGCAATGGTTACTCGGCGTTGGTACCAATGTGCTGGATGGTAGAAACAATGCGTCTCACGTTCTGCTCTATGAGTTCTTGTCCGTGAGCATAATAGTAGGCTTTCGCGTAGCTGCCATCCTGCTCAACAATCCTCACTTCCAGGTTCTCGTCTTCAAGGAGTTCCACGTAGGTTGTGGCCCCTGTCTCGTGGCGCGTAAAGGGAACCTCCCTTGCCGCGTTTTTTCTGTAGGTGTTCTGCCCTGTCACCCGCATAGACAGGTGAGCAGAGGTCGCCGGATAGCTGATGCTGCACGCGAGTTCGTAATAATAGGTATCATATTCACGCGTATGCATCTGCGATACACATTCATAGGAAATATGGACGGAGGGGAAACGGTCCTGGTTTTCTGAAGATGATTGCGATTTTGCCATGGAAACGCTCGCTTTCTAGAAAGGCCGTAAAAGGGGACAGGCACTATCTTATGTAGACATAGCTAGTATTGCGTAGCTTCCAACCGAGGATCTCCTCTGCGCAACCACTATGCGCTGCAGAGTCTTCTAAGTATACCATAGAGGGGGGGAATGGATTCTGAAGAACAAGAAACAAGCTCACCTTGCAGCGAGCTTGTTTCCTGGTGCGGAAGCGCGGAGGGATTACGCTTTTTGAGCTGTGATGTTCACGAGCCACGGCACGCCAAACCTGTCAGTGAGCATGCCGAAGGTATCGCCCCAGGGAGCCTTTTCGAGTGGCATGGTGATGGTGCCGCCAGCGGTAAGCTTCTCGAAGTAGCCTGTTAATTCTGCTTCGTTGTCGCCACTCAGTGACATGCTATAGTTCGTCCCGGCTTGATAGTCCATACGGCTCGATATATCGGAAGCCATAAAGGTAATACCGTTATCGGCCTCCAGTACAGCATGCATGATTTTGTTGTCATCGCTCGGGTCCTGGGATGCGTTGAAGTCTTTGAACGTGCTCATAGCAAGTTTGCCGCCAAAGACCGTTTTGTAGAATTCCATGGCCTGGCGAGCGTTATCTTTAAAGCTAAGGTATGGGTTCAGTTGGCTTGGCATAGTTCCTCCTGCTGAATATTTCTCGTGTACAGAACTTCCTCGTACCTCTTCAGTAGGGATGGGCCTTGCGTCCATTCGGTCCACCATCGGGAGCGTGGGCACCCGGATGGATGCAAGGCCCATCCCTACTGATTTCTACGCGCTAGAATGCCACGTAGCAACAGTATACTAGAGTTGAGCAGAAAAAACTTCTCGAATCTTGCTCTCCTACGCCTCCTCCAATGTCATAGCTCCCCACAATCAGCATAGAAATAGGTACTATAGAGCACGCCTCGAAAACCTCCGTCCCTCCCCCACGAAAAAGCGTCTACCAGGCGAAAATGGTCCTGATATGAGCATGAAATAGGCTGCAATACACAGTAAAACCTCTCAAACACACTCGAAAATCCCCCCTGGTTTTGGAGCAAAAACAGGTTTTCGAAAAAGCCCGCCATCTGGTATAATAGCAGAAGTACTCTCTGCAAAAACGACGCGCTGAGAGGCCCAACAAAGTGCCTGTCACGCCCTGGCTGTCAAAGTACAGCATCGCCCTCGCGTACAAGGATCGCGGTTGCAGGGGTATCGATCCGTTTGAGGATACTGAAAGTGTCACTTTGCCGCGCATACAGGTGCGAATAATCCTAGTTGCAGGGGTATCGATCCGTTTGAGGATACTGAAAGATTGAGCGTCTAGTATAGTGACAGGGATAACAGTTAGCGTTGCAGGGGTATCGATCCGTTTGAGGATACTGAAAGTTTTGCCAAGAAGAGCAATGGTGAATGGATCTATCGGTTGCAGGGGTATCGATCCGTTTGAGGATACTGAAAGTCCAATGGTATCCCTGGTACACTC
>JALYTQ010000210.1 GCA_030854195.1 Chloroflexota bacterium | reverse complement strand
CGCCTGGAGCGGCAAGGGGGCAGCGCTCCTGCATCTTGGTCGCGCCGATGACGCGCTGCTGGCCTACGATCACGCGCTCTCCTTACGGCCCAACGACCCGGAGCTGTGGACCCTGCGCGCCGATGTCTTGCACGAGTTGCGCCGCTACGACGAAGAGATGTACTGCTATGACCAGGCGCTGACCTTCGATCAGACCTACATCTTCGCCTGGAGCGGGCGCGGCATGGCGCTGGCAGAACAGAACCGGCCCGATGAGGCGTTGCTGGCGTTCGACCGCGCACTACTGCTCGATCCTCGCCAGAGCATCGTGTGGCAGGCTATGAGCGATACCCTCTACAGCCTGCAGCGCTACGATGAGGCGCTGATCGCCATCGATCGCGCGCTTGAGCTTGAACAAGGACGCGCCTCGCTCTGGGATACCAGGGGCAACATCCTGCGCCGCATGAAGGACCCGGAGCACGCGCTTTCCCTGCATGAACAGGCCATCCAGCTCGATACGCAAAACGCTACGCTCTGGTTCGATAAAGCGAACGATCTGCGCGATCTGCGCCGTTTCGCGGAGGCATTGGCGGATTACGACCATGCTCTTTCCCTCGATCCAACACTAGCAGGGGCGTGGTATAATCGAGGAAACGTCTTAGCTGCACTGAAAATGTTTGAAGATGCGTTAGAATCTTATGACCATGCCCTCGAATATGATGACGGACTCATCTCCGCCTGGTACAATAAGGGCAGCCTGTTACATGAGCTGAAGCGCCATAGGGAGGCGCTCGTCGCATTTGACCGCGCACTGGTCATCGATCCACACTATATCGCAGCCTGGAACAATAAAGGTCTTTCGCTCTTCGCGCTTGGCCGTATGGATGAGGCACTGGCAGCACTGGATCAGGCCACATCCTTCGCACCGGAAGAGCCTGATGCATGGTACAATAAAGCCGTCGTCCTGGAAAAACTGGGGAGAAAACAGGAGGCATTGACCTGCCAGGAGTGGGCGCGCACCCTGGAGCAACGCACCGGAACCAATGAGGCTCACGCACATCTCTAACAGAAGTCTCGCGCCACGGATAATCCATGGGCTCCGCCACTGTACGGTGCCCCCTATGACCCGGTACCCGCACTCGCGGATGGGTACCCCTATGACTCGGAGGAGGGAATGCGACGCTGCGCCGATCAGATTGACTGCGGATACGACAATCGGGACAGCGAATTGTTTTGTCGAGCATGTGCACTGCCATTACTGGGGACCGCGTTGGCGGGACGCTATTTTGTCGAGGCGCTCATTAGTAAAGGCGGGTACGCGGCAGTTTTTCGTGGAGTTGACCAGAATCTCTCGCGCCACATTGCTATCAAGGTGCTGTTACCTAGCAAAACAACGCCCAGCGAACGCGAACACTTTCTACGTGAGGCGCGCATCGCTGCCACACTAGATCATCCTAATATCGCGCCGATTCTCGATTACGGCAAGGATGGTCCTAGCGTGTTTCTCGTGATGCCGCTGTACACGGCAGGGTCCCTGCGTACGCGCCTCGCTCAGGCCGATGGTCCCCTCCCGCCGACAGAGACGATGCATAATTTTCATCAGCTCGCCAACGCGCTCTACTACGCCCATACACGCCCGCGCCCGATTATCCATCGCGATATTAAGCCGGAGAATATTCTGCTGCACCAGGAGGACCACCGCCTGGTGATTACCGATTTCGGCATCGCTCGCTCCCTGGAGCCGGGCGCGCTGTTCGGCAAGACCGTGACGGTACGCGGGACAGTCGGCTATATGGCACCGGAACAGACAAGCGGCATCGTCGATCCGCGCAGCGATCAGTATGGCTGCGCTGTGGTGCTCTACGAGATGCTGACCGGCTACCACCCACTCGATCCGGCGGGCGGCGTCATCCCGTCGGTCTCGTCGCTCAACAACGAGCTGCCAGCGGCGATGGATACTGTTGTCCAGCGCGCCCTGGCACCACGACCGGAGGAGCGCTTCGCCACTATGATGGAGTTTATGCAGGCGTTCGATTTTGCCTGTCGCCCCACCACGAAATTGCGCCTCGTGACGCCGACGACGCCGCCGGAGATACGCACCACGCCACCACCTGTGCGCAGCTCGACCAGCGCCGCCGCTTCTACGCCTAATGTCACCGGGAAGAGTGGTCAGTATAACTCACGCGCCCATCCCAGCACCGGCAGCGTGCGCGAGAAGTGCCGCGAGGGCGACCAGTTTCTGAGGATGCAGCACTACTCCCAGGCGCTCCTGGCATATGAGGACGCGCTGCGCATGGACCCGCGCAACTTCTACGCCTGGAACGGCAAGGGCACGGCGCTCTATAACCAGGGGAACTACCGCAAGGCTCTGGAGGCGTATCAGCGCGCCACTGAGATCGATCCCGAGAACGCGGTAGTCTGGGTCAGCGCGGGCCTGGTGCTCAATCGCTTGCAGCGCTACCAACAGGCGCTGGTCCACTTCGAGCGCGCACTCAATATTGATCCGCATTATGTCGCGGCCTGGAACGGCAAGGCAGACGCGCAACTGGATATGAACATGCCGGAGGAGGCGCACACTTCTTACGAGCAGGCACTGACCTACGAAGCGAAGAGCTTCCAGGCATGGAACGGACTGGGCAATGCCCGCTCCAGCCTGCGCGACTACCCCGGTGCCGTCGATGCCTATACGCGCGCGCTGCTGGTCAATTCGCGCAGTGCCGTCGCGTGGTGCAACAAGGCCGAGGCCCTGATGCGCCTGGGCCACAATCGCGCCGCGCTCGACGCGCTGAACGAAGCGACCGAGATGGACAAGGGCTATATCCGCGCCTGGACGCTCAAGGCCGAGGTGTACGAGTCGCTGGGCAATCCCCAGGAGGCCCAGAAGGCGCGCCGCCGGGCCAGACCCTGGGGACTCATGAACTAGCTGGCGATGCCCCGCCGCATCGAGAGCACGCCCAGTCCAAGCGCGACCAACGCGCAAGCGCTCAGCACGATCACATCACGCCCCAACAGATCGGACGCGCTATAGAAGATCGCCTGCTCCAGGGCATGTACGCCATAGGTGAGCGGGATAAAAGCTGCGATGTTCTGCAGCCAGATCGGCTCGAACGCGATTACGCCGATGCCGCCCGCCAGGAAGAACAGGTAGAAGGCCACATTGATCGAGATGGCGATGACCGGTTGCGTGCGCTGCAAGGCCGCTCCCATCGCTACCCCCAATCCCGTACTCATCAGCGCCACCAGGGCGATGATCAACAGGCTAACGAGCCAGTAGATCCCCTCCGGCTGCGTCCAGCCCAGCAGACTGCACAAGAGCAACACAAGCACCCCCAACAAAAAGGTGGAGGTAAAGGCGGAGAGCACCTTGCCTATAATGATCGACGCCCGCCCGGCAGGCGAGAGCAGCATCTCCTTGATAGTGCGCGTCTCCCACTCGCGGGCGGCGGCAATACTGCTGGTCACCAGCCCGGAGAGCATTAGCAGCAGCACGATTGTCGGCAGGACGCTATATTGGAAAAGCTGCACGTCGCGGGAGCGCAGATCCTGCTCGCTGAGCGTGACCTTGATCGGACTCGCGCTCCCCTGCGCCTGGTAGAACTGCGTGATCGCATCAGGCACGGAACGCCGGATATCGTTGGTAAAGTCCAGGTTGAGGTTGTTGACCGTCACATCTACGGGCGAGCTCGCGTGCGCATCGACGCGCTGCGTGAAGTCGGCGGGAATGGTAATCACGGCCACGACCTGAATGGTTTTGAGCAGCAGCTGCGCCTGCGTTGGCGTGGCGTCGGTGATGCGAAACACATCAGCTTGATGAAAGATCTGCTGCATCTGCACACCCTTCGGTCCATTATCGAGCGTGACCAGGGCAACCGGACTGCGCCCGACGGCAACGGCTCCCAGCGCCTGTACAAGCAAGAAGACGAGCGGCGGCGCAATCGTAGCCGCCAGATTGCGTTTGTTCAGCAACCAGACCGACAGGTCCTTCTTAAAAATCGCCCAGATGGTGCGCATTGTATTTGATGACATAATATTCTCCTCGACGGGCTTATAAATCGTGCCCCTACATGACGGGCTTATAACACCACGCCCAAACATTTCAATTCGCGACGGTGCTGCGCCGCAGGACGATGGCCGCCAGTATAACCAGACCGAGCGCGTAGGCACACAGAACCAGGATGTTGGTCCCCAGCCCATACGTGTTCAGGGTGAAGTTATGGAAGGCGTGCTGCTGCAACACGATGGCGTAGTAGACCGGAAAAATCTGAGCGACGACCTGGATAATCTGCGTATTGAAGGAGATCGGCCCAAAGGCACCGCTCAGGAAGAAGAGCGGAAGGGCGGTCCCGAACGCGAGCGCGACAAACGCCTGGCTCTGCTTGATCAGCGTGCCCAGTAGGGTTCCCCAGGCGATAAAAATGAGCATGGTCAGGGCCGTGAAGCCGATCACCTCGCCCCAGTGGACCGGATAGACGCCGATGATAAAGATCAATACGGCCAGCACCACCACTACGGCGATCAAACTCAACGCGAAGGAACCCAGCATCTTGCCAATTACAATCGCCCAGCGGCTGGCGGGCGAGAGCATCAACTCCTTCATCGTTGCGTGCTCCCATTCACGCGCCGAGGCCGTCCCCGCCTGCAACAGGCCGCTCATGACCAGAGCAATGACCAGAATCGAAACGGTCAGGTAAGGGATGTAACCGGTATCCTGTTGGTAGAAATCGTGCTCGCTGGTCGTAACGCTGACGACGTTGGGAAACGCCTTCGCGTAGAACGTCGTGATCGAGAGCGGCACGGCACGGCGAATATCGTTAGTGAAATCGGTGTTCAGGTTGTTGATCTTTACATTCACCTGCACCGGCTGGTTGCTCTGAATACGCGCATCGAAATCGGACGGAATCGTCACGACCGCGACGATGCGGCCTGCTGTGATAAGTTGTTCGGCCTGGTCAGCGCTGGTCCGTTGTAGGGTAAACGAGTGCGCGTGGGTCATGGCGTTGTAAAACTGTTGCGCGTAAGGACCCGTATCCTGCATGACGACCGCCGTCGGGGCCAATCCGCCCGAAACGACGAACAGGCTCAGCAGGATCAGGAAGTTCAAGGGCAGAAACACGCTAATTATCGTAAACACGCGCTCGGTTAGCGCGCTCTTGATATCCTTTTTCATACAGGCCCAGATAACGCGACCGTTATAGAGCATACGTTGTAACATAATGATCTCCTGATGTTCGTTTAAGCACTTTTTTCAGCTCTTCCCCGTTTCATATGTAGAAGAGTCAATCACGTAGCTCCGTTCCAGTCAGTTGCAGGAAGATCTCGTCAAGGTTCGGCTCGCGCACAGCCAGGTCGCGCAATTCGCCCTCCTGGGAGATGATATTGATGATCTGTGGCACGACATTGCTGACGCCCCTGGTGGTGATTGTGAGGTGCCGCCCGCTCTGCTTTACATCCTTTACGCCGTCTATAGCCCGCATCTGGTCGATGGCCGTGGTGGGAATTTCGGTCTCCAGCTCGATCACGCTACCACCATAGGTCTGCTTGAGGTGCTCGGGCGTGTCAACGGCGATAAGCTTGCCGTGGTCGATGATGGCGAGGCGGTCACAAAGTGCCTGTGCCTCCTCCAGGTAGTTGGTGGTAATCAGAACGGTTTTGCCCTGTTCGCGCTGCAAGAGGATGTAGTCCCAGATGGCGCGCCGGGCCTGCACATCCACGCCCAGCGTGGGCTCGTCGAGGTAGATCAATTCGGGATCATGCAACAGGGCGCGACCAAGCGCCAGGCGACGCTTCATGCCGCCAGAAAAGGTGCCCACGCGTGAGTCTTTACGGTCAAGCAACTGCACCAGTTCCAGAATGCGCGTAATGCGCTCCTTCTTCTCCTTGCGCGGAATGTTGAAGAGGTCGGCGTGGAAATCCAGATTGGTCCAGGCGGTCAGCTCCTCGTAGAGGGCCGTCTCCTGCGGGACCGCTCCCAGCACCTGGCGAATGCGGCGCGAGTCGTGGCGCACGTCATAGCCAAAGACGCGCACCTCGCCACTGGTCGGTGTGCTCAGGCCGCTAATCATATTAATCGTCGTCGTCTTGCCCGAACCATTCGGACCTAATAAACCGAAGATCTCCCCCTGCTTCACCGTCAGCGAGAGATGATCCACGGCATGAAAATTGCCGAAGCTCTTACAGAGGTCCGTGATAACAATGGCGTCTTTCTCCTGTGAGCGCACCGCCGTTGCAACCACCTGCGCCTTATCCTTACTCATAATAAGTAGAATCCTTTTTCCTATCAGTAGGGATGGGCCTTGCGTCCATCCAGCTCGGGGACCGCAATGGGCACCCGGATGGACGCAAGGCCCATCCCTACTGATCTATGCAAACGCGTTTATACTTCGTGAAAGTGGCCGGGAAGCAGGTGAAAACGATCGCCCGTGCCCGGCGCGACAAGCGACATATTCGCGATAACTTGCTGCAGTTTCTGTAGCATCTCCCGCTCTTCGTCCACCGAGAAGCCCTGCAACATCGTTTCATTAAACTTACCAACAGCCTTAATCAAAAAAGGCATAATCTCCCGTCCCTCGTCGGTGAGATAGACCTTGACGACGCGCCGATCCACACGATCATGGCGTCGCTTCACCAGACAGTTCTGCTCCAGACGCTTCACAACGCCGGTAATGGTGGGCGCGTCAAAACCGCGCCGCTGGCTGATCGTGCCGATCGTCGCTCCATCCTGCTCATACAGCAGATACAGAACGCCCCACTGCGGCGGCGTCACCACATACGTCTTTTTATGCTCAATACAGCACTGCCTCAACACCTCATGAAAGGCGTATTCGACGCAACGCTGCGCGTAGAACAGCCAGTAGCCAATGGCATTCTCAGGCCGGATCTCCATAAGCGCCCCTCACTTCACATCTATTTAGCGTACTAATATTTAGTATGCTAAACAATATACCTGAAAAAGAGGTGTTTGTCAATGGTTATGGAATTGTCACCGCCCCCTTGACTCACAGCACCATTTGCGTCTATACTCAACCTATGAGTATTCATTGCATGGCTATTTAGCTCATTAAGCAACAAGGAAAAGCGCTTCATCGTCGCGGCCAGATAGCTCGAAGGGTCAGTCAGGATGGATCTACTGATGAGTGCTCATATATGAAAAGGGTCATCAGGCGTTGGGAAGTCAATGCCTGATGACCCTTTCTATTCGCATAACATACAGGCTCATGTTTAGAGTGAGAGAGTCTCCCCTGGCTTGCAACAACTGGGGAAGAGTGGATGCCTAGCGAGTCCAGTATGACACGAAGGTGTCAGATTTTGGATAAGTCTTGAACGGGATATTTGCAGGCATCTATTACAGCCTCCGACCGCTCCCAGGGCGACCCTCGCGGTCGCCCTACATCGCTCGTTCACAATCCCAACACGCCCGCGTCAATCCGTGGAAACAACAATGCTCCTGGCACCACGCGCTCCAATGCTACATCGCCCCACGCGCCCTCATGCTCCCACGCACCATTTGCGACGGGCGGTAGGCCCAGTTGTGCCAGGATGCGATTGCTCGACGTGGGGATATAGGACGCGAGCAGGATTGCTAGCAGGCGCGTGGCCTCCGCAGCTGTGTGGAGCACGATGTCGAGCTGCTCGGACTGATCGAGCTGGCGCGCCAGCTTCCAGGGCGCGCTATGCTCGATATACTGATTTGTGCGCCGGACAAGGTTACAGATGATGTTGAGGGCAGCGCCGATCTCCCACGACTCAAGGGCGGTTGCGACGCGCTCGCACGTCTCGGCGGCGACGCGCTGTAGCTCTACCTCGCGCTCGCCGAGCGGACCCGCCTGGGGAATCGTTCCGTTGCGATAGCGCTGGACCATTGATACAACGCGGTTCAGCAGGTTGCCGAGATCGTTGCCCAGTTCGTCGTTGTAGAGGCGCGCCAGGGCGGAGCGCGAGAAGTCGCCGTCCGCCGCGAACGAGAGGCCGCGCGTGAGGGCAAAGCGCACGGGATCAGCACCTATCTTGTCGACCAGCTCGATCGGATCGATGATATTGCCCAGCGTCTTGGAGATGCGCTGCCCATCGGCGGTGATGAAGCCGTGTACCGCGACCTGTTTTGGCAGCGGCAGGTCGGCGGAGAGCAGCATCGCGGGCCAGTACAGGCAGTGAAAGCGCGTAATGTCCTTGCCGATCACGTGGACATCAGCAGGCCAGTAACGCGCAAAGCTGTCGCGATCGTCAGGGAAGCCGACGCTGGTCAGGTAGTTGGTCAGCGCGTCGAACCAGACGTAGATGACGTGTCGCGTATCGCCTGGAACCGGGATGCCCCACGCCTCTGTGTCGGGACGCACAAGGCGCGAGACCGAGAAGTCGCGTAGCCCCTGTTTGATGAGCGAGATGAGTTCAGCGCGGCGCGAGGCGGGCACGATAAAGTCGGGATGCGCCTCTATATGCGCCAGCAAACGATCGCTGTACTTCGAGAGCGCGAAGAAGTAGTTCTCCTCCTCCAGCCATTCGGGCGACAGCGTGGGATGGTTCGGGCAGCGGCCTACGACGAGCTCTTCGGTCGTGTAAAAGGTATTGCAGTTCGGGCAATACCAGCCGACATATTTTGACAGGTAGATGTCGCCCTTTGCCTGAGCGCGACGGAACATCTCAAGAGACGCCCGCACGTGCCGTTCTCCGGTCGTGCGAATCCAGTTGTCATGGCTGATATTCAGCTTCGACCACGCCAGCTCGAATGCTGTATCAATTGTATCGATCCATGTGCGCGTATCAACATCATGGGCTTTAGCGGCGCGCAGTACGTGCTGGCTGTTCTCGTCCACGCCCATGCTGAAGCGGGTATCGTGACCGCGCAGGCGGTGATAGCGGGCGAGTACATCGGCGGCGACCTTCTCCAGCGCGTGCCCGATATGCGGCGCGGCGTTGGGATAGTCGATCGCCGTTGTGATGTAGTATTTTCTGCACGTAGCGCCGGTCGCGCCCTGTGCCTCAAGTTCGGTAGCCATAGTTCCACCTCTCATTTCCTGGTAGTATCGTGCGTAATATAAAAAGAGAGGGACGCAGGTATCACCTGTGCCCCTCTGCTTATCTTTTTCTGCACCTTCTCAGGTGTGCATTGCTTTTCTACGTGGAGAGGACAGCGATACCTTGCCGGATGCCATCATCATAGACATCTGGTAACGGATGGTAAGCATATTCGCAATGGAGGTGTTGTGCTTAT